>JAAEMV010000811.1 GCA_024225195.1 Planctomycetaceae bacterium
AAGAAAGAAGCTGCCGAAGTTTCGGGAACTGCTGGTGGACCCAATATTGCTCAAGCAGACCTTAAAGGTGGACTTGGCGGTGGCGGATTACTAATTCACTCGCCTGATGCTTCGGCTACTGAAGCAGCCGCGCCTGCGGAAGCAGGTGCTCCAGCGACTGAAGAAGCCGCACCTGCTGAGGACGCAGCACCTGCCGAAGAAGCAGCTCCTGCTGCTGAGGAAACGCCAGCCGCTGAAGAGGCACCTGCGGAAACTCCGGCTGAAGAAGAGAAATCGGAAGAAGGCTAAACACTTAATTTGGAATCGACTCAACGCAAGTCCTCTCCCAATAAGTTGCGGAAACGACAAACGCTCACCTGCGAAGGTGGGCGTTTTTTTTTTTCTTCTTTGTTCCAATAATTCTGGCGAGCCCAAACACTTTCACTCTAGTAAAATCCGTTTTCTGTATCCCTGCGGCTCAAGGAAGCTACTTCGAAAGCATCTCCACCGTGAGGTACTCTTCCCAAATGCGGCATTCTCGCAGCGGAATGTACATACCCCTTCGATGCCCTTCCTAAAACTCGCTGATTTCCCTCTATTTCTGCGTGCGAACCTCCGGTCGATTATCGATTTCACTCTGAAACTTTCAGCCTCAAACACGCAGATAGTAAAATCAGAGAACCCCTGTCAGCAAACGCTCTCTAAGATAGAATTGAGAATAATCAGTGCGGGCAATGCCCGCTGAAAGTCCTCAGTTCTTTCAAAATGGTCGATAGCGTGACGAATACCACAACTTCATCCGATGAATCCCAGACAAATCAAAACCAGGGAACGACCACGCTGTGGCAGGTCGATATATTTCCGGTCGCCGGCCAACCGAACCGTCTCTCCGCTGAGGTACTCGACAACGCGAGGGATCTGCGGGTCGATGAGTCCCTCGAAGTGATAGCCGCCCACGGGTTTCTCATTCAGGGCTCGCTAACTCACGAGGACTTGGCTCGTTTGACATCTGAATTGCTCGTCGAACCGGTTGTCGAGCGTTGTGAGTTCGCACTGGTTGGATCTGAGTCGCTATCACAACCGATGGGCAAACTAACGAATCTACTCCACGTGCTTCCGCTTCCCGGTGTCACCGACCCTCAAGCGGAAAGCGCTCTGATGGCGATGAGGCACCTTGGGTTTCCTGTCGATGTCGTTCGCACCTTCAAGAAATTCTGGACATCCGCTCTGTCCGAAACTGACCAAAACCTGCTGCACGGGAAAATTTTGTGCAACGATTCAATTGAGATGATTGTCGTCGGCAAACTCGAACTCGATGAACTACAACTCGGTCAAGCTTACGAGTTCTCAAAGCGAGACATTCCGCTGACTGATCTTCCCGATGAAGCGCTTATGAAAATCAGTCAGGACTGGACACTCAGTCTTTCGCTGATCGAGATGCACACCATTCGAGATCATTTTGAAGCACTTGGCCGGGCTCCTACCGATATCGAACTTGAGTCCATTGCCCAAACTTGGAGTGAACATTGCAGCCACAAAACACTGGCTGGACGTATCTCTTATCGAGACGAGAATGGGGAACGTCAATTCGAGAACATGCTCAAAGAAACCATTTTTTCTGCCACGATGCAGATTCGCTCAGACTTAGGTGAGAGTGACTGGTGCGTCAGCGTATTCAAGGACAATGCGGGCATCGTTGAATTTGACGACAATTATAACATCGCGTTCAAAGTAGAAACCCACAATCGCCCTTCTGCCCTCGAACCGTACGGCGGCGCGAATACCGGAATCGGTGGTGTCATCCGCGACACCCTCGGTACAGGATTAGGTGCCAAACCAATTTGCAACACAGACGTTTTTTGCTTTGCGTCTCCGGATACACCTTACGAAGAACTTCCTCCCGGGGTGATGCATCCCCGCCGAATCATGAAAGGTGTCGTCTCCGGCGTGCGTGATTATGGCAACCGAATGGGAATTCCGACGGTCAACGGCGCTGTATTCTTTGACGAACGTTACGTGGGCAATCCACTGGTCTTTTGCGGCAATGTCGGTCTGATACCAAAAGAGAAATCCTTTAAAGAAGTCCAACCCAACGACTTGATTGTCTCCATTGGTGGCAAAACCGGACGGGATGGTATCCACGGCGCAACCTTTAGTTCTGCTGAATTGACCGAATCCAGCGACATCACGTCGGGTGGAGCCGTACAAATTGGAAACGCAATTACCGAGAAAATGCTCATGGACGTGCTGCTGATCGCTCGCGATCGGGAGCTCTATTCTTCCGTTACCGATTGCGGAGCAGGTGGCTACTCCAGTGCTGTTGGGGAGATGGGAGAAGAACTTGGTGCTGAAGTTTGGCTCGATCGAGTTCCTCTTAAATACGACGGTTTATCCTACACAGAAATTTGGATTTCTGAAGCTCAAGAACGGATGGTCTTCGCTATCCCCGAATCCAACTGGGAGCAGTTCGAAGCACTTTGCGCTTCCGAATCGGTAGAAGCAACGGTGATCGGACAATTCAAGCCGACCGGACAATTAGTGCTGAAGTATGGTGACGAAATCGTTGGCGATGTTTCGATGAGCATGCTTCATGACGGTCGACCTCCGATTATCCGCGAGGCGACTTATTCACCTGCTCCATCTAGCAATCTTCCGTCCTTTGAATTCAAAGCTACCGATGAGTGGACAGCGGATCTTTGCAAAATTCTCGCGTCTCCCAACGTGGCCAGCAAACACTGGATTATTCGACAGTACGACCACGAAGTTCAAGGCGGTAGCGTTATTAAACCGCTGGTTGGCATTCAAAATGACGGTCCTGGTGATGCCGCCGTTGTTCGCCCCGTGCTCGATTCAAGACGAGGATTGGCTGTTTCCTGTGGTATGAACCCACTGTACGGCGACCTCGATACATACCACATGGCCACCAGTGCGATCGACGAAGCGATCCGAAATTGCGTTTCCGTTGGTGCCGACCCGACTCGTATCGCAATCCTCGACAACTTCTGCTGGGGCTACACCGATCGACCCGAGACGCTCGGCTCACTCGTCCGCGCCGCGATCGCCTGTCAAGATCTTTCGGTAGTTCTGCAAACTCCGTTCATCAGCGGCAAAGACAGTCTTCACAACGAATTTAGCTACACCGACGACAAAGGCAGTCGGCAAACCATCTCAATTCCATCGACTCTTTTGATTAGCGCCATGGGGCAAGTCCCCGACGTTGCCAACTGCCTCACCATGGATCTGAAAACGGCAGGCAACTTACTGTTTCAAATCGGTGTCACCGGCGACCACCTCGGTGGTTCACACTGGAACCTCGTGAACGAACTGTCGGGAGGCAAAGTTCCCACCGTTGATCCGGAGCGATCAAAACAAACCTTCATCCATCTGCACGATGCTATCCGAAAAGGTTTAGTGCGGAGTTGCCACGACATGAGCGAGGGTGGACTTGCGGTGGCCGTCGCAGAAATGGCCTTCGCCGGTGGACTCGGCGCCGAAATCACCACCAACGAAGTCGGAATCGAAATTCTTCCAAGCGATCCAGATTCAAATATTGAGCTTAGCTATGCTACCGCAGCGTTGCTCTTCTCTGAATCCAATACCCGGTTTGTGGTTGAAATCACGCCGGAGAATGTTGAGCAATTTAAATCCACCATGGGAGACATCGATGTCCAACCGCTTGGATCAGTGATTTCGGATCCACTGCTTACCATTGAAGTTGGCGACAATACTGTTATCCAAAGCGATTTAGTAACACTTAAGAATGCCTGGCTAGGAACACTCGACTGGAAATAACCGGACCGACGTTACCCCGCCCATCATTCATTTTTTTCAAACGATAATTATTTAACCCTTTGCGATTTCGCCATGCCTCAACCGAACGTACTTATCCTGCGAGCTCCCGGAACTAATTGCGATCAAGAAACTGGTTACGCTTTTAATTTGGCGGGAGGGAACTCCAGTTTCGTCCACATTAACCAATTGATTGAATCCCCGGAAATGGTCAGAGATTATCAAATCCTCTGTCTTCCAGGTGGGTTTAGCTACGGCGACGACATCGCTGCAGGCAGAATTCTCGCCAGCCAAATGCAGTCCCGCCTTGCCGACGTGCTCGCGGAATTCCATGCGTCAGGAAAATTAATTCTTGGAATCTGTAATGGCTTTCAAATACTGATCAAATCTGGTTTTCTGCTCCCCTCAGACGACCAAGGCTTGCCAGCAACGCTCACATGGAACGATAGCGGCAGGTTTGTAGATTCCTGGGTTAACCTTAAAACTGACAATGAGAAGTGCGTTTTCCTCAAAGACATCGAACAAATGTACCTGCCAATCGCGCATGCCGAAGGAAAATTTGTTCCACGCAACGAACAAGTTCTCAGTCAATTAAAAGGTAATCATCAACTAGCCTTGAGTTATTGCCTCGCCAATGGAAGTGATGACGACGTGGTCTATCCTCACAACCCCAATGGTTCGACCGCTAATGTTGCAGGCGTATGCGACACAACTGGCCGGATTTTTGGACTGATGCCACACCCCGAAAGGTTCATCGACCCGACGCATCATCCACGATGGACTCGCGAGGGAAACACAGCGGCGGGCGATGGATTGGCACTTTTCCAAAACGCAGTCAGTTTCTTTAACGACTAAAAATAGATTGCGGCCAGCTCTAATCGCAACCGGCCTCTCCACCAACCTCTTAACCAGTCACTCATCGCGAGTTCTTGATTCGACCCGCAATCCGATTGGCATGAAACGCCAACCACCGCGTGTCAGTGTAGACCGCATGACCGCAACACTCGCGAGCCCGCGAATCCACACTTGCGTAATCGACCAGCGTTGCATGCCCCTGTTGGGAAACACGTAACGCCTTTTTAAGATTTGCGAGTCGGTCACTGTTTCGAAAATTGTGTTCAAACAACCGGCTTAACCAGCGATTCGCTCGATATGCACTTCGACTCCAATACGCGGGCGGGAAATCCGACCCGGCAATAAACGCCAATTGGATAAAATCCCCGTCTTCACCTTTCATCGCGCGGATCCACTGTTTCGAATTTGCCGGCCACCGGCCCCTGAAAAGCTGATTTGGGTCTTGCGGTTTATGATTCACGAAATGCTGCAACCGGCCTTCCTGTGATTTTGGCCAACCATACCGGAGAGGTGTTCCGAAGGTGATGATTTCAACAGGAGAAAACACTTCCGACCGCTCTGAATATTCGGCGAGTCGTCTCTGCAATCGACGCCAACGAGCAATATCAATGCGTCCGGTGGAATCATGGAAGAAAGACGTTGTGTGGAAGAACCGTGAAAGTAACCGGCGATTTCCTGCAGCTGAAGCCTGAAGTAACTGGGTCGCAATTGCGAACACGTTTCCCGCGTGACTGTGGCCCCAAAGCATCAATCGCTCGTTTGCTTCGTGGCTGTCAAGAAGCAGATGGCACAGCTTGACCGCCGCATCGGCCCGCCCAAGGTGATGATTTTCACCGGTCCAATCGAGCCGATCAACCGATATCGATTCTCTCGGGTCGGTTCCGTTCATCCCCTTTTGAAATGCGGAAGCGAACCTTTCATCGTAATTGCCGCGATCTCTCGAAAGCGTGTCCACTAGCTGTTTGTAGCCCTGCTTCAGCTTCCTGCTCAACCAAGGGACACCTCGTTCCCAATGACTGTACCAACCAAGTGAATCGGTTCCAACCATGGTTCCGTGTACAAGAATAATCCGCTCTATACCCGAGTTTGAAAATTGCTGACGTGCTGCCGATAAACTTTCCGCAGTATCAACTGCATTCGAAAAGTCTGCGAGTTTTGGCGTCAGCAATTCGTAATACTCAGCCGAGGGTTTCCTCGCGTAGTCGTGATGTACAAATTGATTCTTGATTTCCATGCTCGGCCCACTGTTAAGCCCGCTTGATTAACCACACACAATACTCCAAAAAAAAGGCGCCCTAGCTTGGGCAACTCCGACAGGAAACCCTGTTATTCGCCTACCTTTTTCAGCACAATCGATCCGAGAGGCGGGACCGACAGGTTCACAGAATAAGGCCGTCCCTGGGCTTCAATACACTCTGCGTACAATCCCATCCCATTACCAACGTTCGATCCGCCATAATACGACGAATCACTATTGAAAATTTCAAGGTACCGACCTCGCTCAGGCACGCCCAATCGATAATTGCGATGCACGGCAGGCGTGAAGTTATTGCATACAACAACAAAATCACTGCTATCCTTCGCTCTCCGAAGGTATCCAACCACACTCGCTTCTCGATTCAAGCCATCAATCCACTCGAATCCGCCCGATTCAAAATCCTGCTCATGCAAGGAGCTTTCTTCCCTGTACATTCGGTTCAAGTCACCAACTAATTTCTGCAACCCCGCGTGCATGTCGTGCTCACACAAACTCCAATCGAGCGTTCCATCGCAATTCCACTCACTCCATTGGCCAATTTCATTTCCCATGAAGATTAGTTTTTTACCGGGATGCGTCCACATGTACGAATAAAGCAATCTAAGATTCGCAAATTTCTGCCAGTGATCACCCGGCATTTGGTCAATCAATGCTCCTTTTCCATGGACCACCTCGTCATGTGAAAATGGCAGCATGAAATTTTCTGTGAAAGCATACATCAAACTGAAGGTGAGTTCGTCGTGATGGTATTTTCGGTGAACTGGGTCCTTATGAAAATAGTGAAGCGAGTCATTCATCCAACCCATGTTCCACTTTAGGCTGAAACCGAGACCACCCGCGTACGTCGGGCGGGACACTCCCCCCCAAGACGTCGACTCCTCTGCGATCGTTAAGACTCCGGGGAACGCTTGGTGCACTTGATCATTCATCTTCTTGATGAATTCAATCGCACCAAGGTTCTCGCGTCCACCGTATTTATTGGGTATCCATTCTCCATCTTCACGACTGTAATCGAGGTACAACATCGATGCGACGGCATCCACCCGCAGTCCATCAATGTGATATTTTTTGAGCCAAAACAGAGCATTGGCCACGAGGAAATTTCGAACTTCGTTTCGATCGTAATTGAATATTAACGTATTCCAATCCGGATGCTCTCCCTGCCTTGGATCGGCGTGTTCATACAACGCGGTTCCGTCGAACCGCGCTAGCCCATGAGCGTCTTTTGGAAAATGAGCTGGGACCCAGTCGATGATCACGCCAATCTCATTCTGATGGCAATAATCCACGAAATACATGAAGTCTTCTGGAGTACCGTAACGACTTGTGCAGGCAAAATACCCGACTGTTTGGTAGCCCCAACTTCCAGTGTAAGGATGCTCCGAAATCGGCATTAATTCGATGTGAGTAAAATTCAGTTGCTTGCAGTAATCGACAATTTGGTGGGCGATATCACGGTAATTCATCCAACCATTCGGCTTGGCAGGGTCCGTACGCCAGCTTCCCAGGTGAAATTCGTAAACTGAAATTGCGTGATCTTGGCTGTCGATCGACTCACGCTTCGCGATCCAGTCACCGTCGTTCCACTGGTAGTCGTCTAGATTTGCAACAACCGACGCGGTTCTTGGCGGCAATTCGCTGGCAAAACCAAATGGATCTGTTTTTTCGCACTCCAGCCCATTGCAATCCATCACACGATATTTGTATTTCTCGCCGATGGCCAAATTTGGAATAAACAACTCCCAAACACCACTTGGAATTCGTTTTCTCATCTGGTGCCGGCAACCGTCCCAGCCATTGAAATCGCCTACGACGCTGATCGCCTGTGCATCCGGAGCCCAAACCGCAAAATTTACGCCTGCGACGCCGTCTGCCTCGCGAAGATGTGAACCAAGCTTCTCATAAATTTGAAACTGGTTACCTTCATTAAACAGATACAAATCCTCGTCACTCAAGAGCGGAGGAAATGCGTAAGGATCATACTCCGTCATAACGACGCCGTCCTGAAGATATCGATATTTATATTTACCCGCTGCCGTTCCGAAAATCTCGGAATCGCACTCTGTTTCAAACACACCTAATTCGTTGACCCGTATCATCGGTTGTGAAATTTCTTCACCGCAGTCTAGTAACCAAACGCACTCAGCTTTTGGAAAATAAGCCCGGACCAGTGCTGTTCCTTCCGCCCCCGAATCATTCGAGAGATGCGGCCCCAATAGCTTATGAGGCTGGCTTTCTTTTCCTAAAATAAGCAGATGGAATTTAGAACTACCCTCAACCGTCAACGCTTCTCGACTCATTTTATCCTGCAATCCATGATTGGAAACCGTGTATTGCAAACATCGCCCCCGGAACGCTAAATACAAAAGCCCTGAATTGAATTACGCGGCACGAGTAGAAAAGTTTACCTTAGTGGCAAAAAGTATACAGTGGAACCAGTTAGGATTTAACATCGAAATCAACCTGCGGCATAACCGAACGCCTGTCCTTGCCCAATCGGTTTAATTCGATCAGAAAGAAATTCAGCGACTCGGTTTGACTCTTTTCTCGAGCCTTTTTTTGCGTACTTCCGACGATGCTTAAGATTCAATTTCAGATGGTTACCCGCCGCCTGGGGGGCTTGGGCGGCGTGAACCCGATCGGTAACCAACAAAGCCGACGATGAACCCTCCGTTCGAACCGCCGGTTCACCATTTGCGGGACGATGACCGCCGCCGATCGCATCGTTGGTCACGCTATTCCCTCCTTGTTCCACCTGGTCATACTCATTTGCCACCTGAGTTCGAACCTGTGGTGGGTCGAATTGCCAAATCCGACAGTTAATTTGATGAATCGCCATTGCCTGATCGATTCGTTTCCAGAGGTCATGGTTTTTTATCAGCGTGAGCGTACCGAATTTTTCCCACTGCCAGTTATTTTTACGCCATTGGGAAATCCCCCGCCGAATTCCGCGACCGACGTACTTACTCGACGTTATCAACGTAACGTGGGACTGCTGCTCAAGTGCTTCGAGACCTCGAACCACAGAAAGAAGTTGTAACCGCTCCCCCCGTATACCCGATTCGGTATCTGCTTCTTCGAATCGGGTTGCGGTGCCAATCTGTTCCAGAACGAATCGCCAGCGGCCGCCGGGCGATGGTTGGGATACGTATTTGGCCTCGGTAAATAACAAATAATGGGGAGCGGTTCTATTCATTGGACTACAACCTGATTAATGGAGTTCAGGCGACTGTTTGACCTGCCCGTGCAGGATCAATAATCAGCCGAAAGGTATGGAACGACCTTCCGTTGTCCTTAAGTTTGCCATCCTTTGGCGTAGATTAATTCGAATGTGGAGCGTTGGTTCAAATTAACCTACACGAGAAAAAACTGTTTCCGTCAAATAGCCTTTTCTCGATAGAGGGGTCATCGGCAAGGTTTGCCTTAAAAGAAAAGTCTATTTGGGGCAAAATGTTTCAATGACCGACAAGGTCTACTGCGGGACCCTCCCAACCGATACGAACTGAACTCTCTTTGAGAAATTGAATGGGTTGGGGGAACACTACTTACAATTCTTTTTCATGCACAAGTTCAAAAGACACATCCCCCAGTGAAATTGCTCGCCGAGATATATTTTATTTACAGTCCAGCATTTAGATTCCCTGCCTTTGCCGTACTGCCACCGAACTGGCCGTACCATGACGACAACTCAACCGGCAAAGATATCAATTCACACCGCAAATTCGCTTTCCAACCCTGCAAAATTAAGCGACAATCTAATCGTTCGTTTCGTTGCAGGGCACTCTTTTATAATCTAGTAATGAATCCAATCTTGGTGACGCAACCAAGCAAACGTGTTTACGCTTCGATCGAGCAGCCTCCGAGGAGTTACCCAGGCCGACCTGCCACTGGCAAATCACCGGATCTCCGATCAACAAAATAGCATAGTTTCAAAAGTTCACTGGAATCACATCATGAGATTACGTCCCGTTATTTTCTTGTTGACAATATTGATAACGATTCCAAACGCAGTTGCGGTGGCCGACCACCCCGGATCGAGCCGAACGGAGGCCAAACCTCCGAATATCGTGTTTATCATGTCCGACGAACTTGCTTATTTTGAGTTATCCCACATGGGAAACCCATACATTCGCACGCCCAATATTGATCAGATGGCTGCGGAGGGAATCCGATTCACTCAGGCACTCGCTGCCGCTCCCGTTTGCGCGCCGTTGCGCGGTGCCTTAATGACAGGAAAACATATGGGACATGCCTCGGTTCGGGCAAATGGTGGCGGTACACCGCTGCGCGCGGACGAGGAAACAATCGCTTCGATCCTAAAACAGAAGAGCTTTGCGACAGGAGGTTTTGGAAAGTGGGGCGCCGGTGGCCGCGATTCCACGGGAGTTCCAGAAAAACATGGATTCGATCTTTTCTTCGGTTATTACGATCAGGTTCATGCTCATTCGTTCTACCCACCCTACCTGATCCGCAACAGCGAAGAGGTAAAACTGGACGGAAACATTGGTGGTCGGCAGGGAAAAACTTACTCTCATTACGCCATCATGGGTCAAGCACTAGACTTCATCAGAGCCAATCACGAGAAACCATTTTTCTGCTATCTTCCAATCACGCCTCCGCACGGGATGTACGACATTCCTGCCGACGATCCGGCCTGGAAACTATACGAAAACGACGCCTGGATCAAAGACGCGAAGATTTCGCAGGATACCAAAAACTATGCCGCAATGGTTTCAATGATCGACTACAACCTGAAACAGGTGATGGATCTTTTAAAGGAACTCAAACTGGAAGAGAATACGATTGTATTTTTCACTGGCGACAACGGAGGGCAAGATCGATTTCGATCCAAGAAACATCCACGTGGTTTTTTCGGACCCAATGTTAATCCTTTGAACAAGATTGAGTTCCGGGGAGGAAAAGGGAATCTCTATGAGGGAGGTTTGCGAATTCCTTTCATCGTCCGTTGGCCTGGAAAAATCGCACCTGGGCAAACAAGCGATCTTCTCTTCAACCAAGTCGACATCCTACCTACGCTCGCTGAACTGACGGGAACACGAGCACCTTCTGATATCGACGGGCTTTCAATTCTTCCCGAGTTAATTGGAGAACAACAGGCTGGACGGGCACAGGAACAGCACCGTTACTTATACTGGGAATTCGGCTCACAAACCGCTGTTCGCATGAAAAACTGGAAAGGCATCCAGCCGAAAAAAGACGGTCAATGGGAACTCTACGATCTTAACCTAGATCTCAGCGAAGCCCGCAACGTTGCTCAGCAACACCCTGAAATTGTTAAGCAGATGAAACAATTCGCTCAACAATCACACGAACCGGTCAGGGAGGGAACTTACACCACCAAAGTCCGGCACGAACGAGATCGCCAAGCGAAGTTTGGTACCTCGCGGAGGACTCCTCCACCCAAGAAGAATAGAAAGATGATTCAAATCAAGCATCCCAACTTAATCGCCCCCGAGAATATAAAGGTATTAAAGGCAAGTAGCGAAAACAAATCGAACGACAAGTTGGCAAGCTACGCCATCGATGGCAAACCCAATACCATCTGGCACACCCAGTTTTCTAACGGACTAAAATCGCACCCACATGAAATAATTCTTGATCTTGGAAAGCCGATGCTAATTGAAGGGTTCCGATACTTAGCCCGGCAAGAGGGCGGTTGGAATGGAGCCTTTGCCGACACCGAATTTACGGTTAGCAATTCACCCGAAGTGTTTGCATCGAACCCACTAAAAATCACCTTCAAGAAAACCAATTTGGTGCAATCAGCCGATCTTAAAACGCCAATCTCAGGTCGCTACGTGAAAATTAAGATTATTTCTGAAGTCAACAACGGACCTTGGGCGTCCGCAGCAGAATTGGGAATTATCGCTAAATAATCCCGATATTTAACTAGGTCACTTACAAATAGGTACGCCAAAGTCAAGGTTTTCGCGATCCGGATATCTTATTTAAACTCTTCCGCATTTACCTATTAATCCGAGCACAGGTTCTTTTTTTGAATTTGTTTGCGTAAACGGGTATTGCTTTAAAAAATGCCCTTTCTAACCTAGGAACCTGAAGGTTTCCCCAGTTGCCGTTTGGTAACTCAACACAGCTTTCAGATGTATTCGAAGTGAGTAGGATTTCACTGAGAAAATCGAGTTCGCAAGGATTATTCAGTACCCCTAAGATTTACCTCGGAGATTTTATGAAAACCCTTTTATCACTTACCGCAATGATGCTCGCGGTGCTGTGCTTCAACTTAAGCCAGTCCAACGGCCAAGACTATAATTTGAGCGAAAACACCCTAGATTTTGGTGGTGTTCCAGTTGGTTCGTTTGAGTCTGACGTTACTACGATTACCAACAACGCCAACACCCAGATTAACATCACCGGTTACTCATTCAACAATGATCCTGACAACGTCTTTTCCATTGAAGGAACTGACATTGTAGGTGCAGGCATTAGCGGCGGTGGCAGCACCTTAGATATCAACATTAGATTCAGCCCGTTAGCAGACAATTATTATGAGGCTGAACTAGAGATCAATATCCTAACGATTGACGGACCTTTCACCGAAACGATTACGTTAATCGGTAATGGCACAAACTACGATGATCCATGTGAGTTAGTTGATGATATTCGGCGGTTCTACAAAGAATGCCTGGCAGACGGAACACTCGACGGGACCGGTTCCGGCAAACGTGCTCGCCGTCGGGAACGTGCCCTCAATTGCAGATTACGAGCGATCTCATATTTGTGCCGACACGGCTATTACTGCTACGCATCGTGGGTCACTCGTTCTGCAATCAAAAGAACAGATGGATTTGGTTGCCCAAGAGATTTTGTCGAAGGTTCAAATTTAGAGGCCCTCAACAATGATCTCCTACTCTTACAGGTGATGCTGCAAAATTAACCTGCAGTTGCAAATCAAAGTTACCGCTTCACCCGGCTCGATCGAGCCGGGTTTTTTTATGCGCACACGAAACACATAAACCGTCAAATGAGCGGTACTTCTGATCGCGTCTAGGACTGCCGATCAACGAACTTATTCAATAAAAACGGTTGTAAGGATTGTATTTCAAGATAGACAAAATAAACAACCTGCAGCAATTTCTAGTTGGATCAAGACCAAAGCTACCTCGATAACTAAGAAGTGCAGTTCAACAGATGGATTTTGGTTTCATCCAGTGAAAATCTCAAAGACATATCTCCTAAACCTTGTTCTGCCTGATTGAATAACAAGCCACTCTCAGTTCGCTTCGGCGACCTTAACCTATCGTTTGGTAGCTAATGCTCGGCAAAATTAAAAAAACAATTTTAATTTTCGACCCTAGAAAACGGGCTACCGCGATTGGTAAACAGATCGATCTGACTTCAGACACCGCTCATTTTCGGAATATGTGTCAACTTGAAGACCGCATTCTCTACAGTGCCTCTCCCATTGGAGTCTCTGCTGAGCTTCCCGTGGAGCAAGTGGTTTCAGATTCGGTAACTTACCACGATTTTGCCCAGGCCGATCCAATCGCGGACGGCGATCAGATATCATCCGCTGATTTCCTACCACCGCCACCCTTTGAAAGCACCCATGAACTATTCGTTATTGATTCCCGAGTTGAAAACTTAAGTGAGCTTCTCAACGAGCAGCTCTCAGACGAGTCTCTAAATGCATCGATTATTGAAATCAGTAGCGAAACCGATGGCGTCCTTCAACTCACGGACATTTTAAAGTCCTACACCGACTTAACTGCAATCCATCTGTTTTCACATGGCGAGTCTGGAGCAATTCAACTTGGTAACACACAACTATCGGCCGAAACTTTTGATTCATATAGCGCTCAAATCGAAACCTGGGGCAAAGCGTTAAATGAAGAGGGAGATATCCTGATCTACGGCTGCGAAGTCGCTGCAGGACCTGAGGGCCAATGGCTTATCAATGAACTGGCGACGTCCACTGCCGCAGACATCTCAGCAAGCACCGATATTACCGGACATTCAGACCTTGGCGGTGATTGGATCCTCGAATCAACAATTGGATCGAAACCCGAGCTCCCTAACTGGCTATCCGCAGTTGATCAAAACTGGCACTCTACCCTCGGAGTTGTCGCAAACCCGGACTCTTTTAGCACAAATGAAAATGACGCACTCTCAGTTGACAGTACGACCGGTGTTTTAGCCAACGATGTTCTAGAAAACACTGGCACAACAATTGTTCAATCGCCGGAGCTTCACTTCGACGCAAGTTCGGATGCGACGGCAAATCAAACATGGGAAAACACATCAGGGATTCCTAATTTTGATTTTTCGCTTCCTCCGACCGCCACCAACAACCCCGTGATTGATGGACCGCCGGACATTACCTCAGCCTATCTTTTCGATGGAACAGGAACAGCCGAACTGACATCGACCTTCGCTGACCTCGCATCGGACCCGACGACGGAGGCAGTTTCATTTGAAACGTGGTTTCGACCAACGAATGATATCATTTCCGATGCCTATCTATTTGAAATTGGTAGTGTTGATTCTGGAACCAACTTATCAATTTTCAAGGACAACACGGATGGCACCACGAAATTGGCATTTACCGTCAATGGTACTGCCTCGATAGCAGTCGTAGCTGACATCAGCTCGGAAGTTTTGTCTGGGGCTTTCATTCAGGCCATCACCACCTTTAATCCATTGACGGGAACCGCGGAACTTTTCGTCAATGGAACCTTAGTGGGTAGTGAAACCAACAGCTCGATAACCGATTGGTCGGATTCGATCGACTCACCAGCTCTGGGAGGTTCATCAGGAAATTCCAAAATCATTTCAGGACAGGCTATTTTCGGCAGTTTTCGGGGTGAAATCTCAAGCTTCAGCTTTTACCAATCACTTTTATCTAACGCCGAAATCGAGCAAGACTACGCCTCCTCCACCAGCTTCCTCTCAGTGGCCAATTACGATGCCATTTCACAACTCAATGGCACCATCTTAATGGAAACAGATGGGAGTTTCATTTATGACCCAGGTGACAACTTTGATTACCTGACGGGCGCCGAAACCGCCACCGACACTTTCAACTACACCGTGACCGACAATGTTGGGAACACAGAAACCGAAACCGTCCAGATCCAAATTTTTGGACAAAACGATACTCCAGACAACGTCACATTTTCGAATACCGCCATCAACGAAAACACAGACACCACTGGGGGCTACGCAGTAACGAACCTATTCACCAGCGATGCTGATATTAACGATACCTTTACCTACTCAATTGTTGGTGGAGCGGATTCCGGAAAATTCACCATCGCCGGATCAGAACTAAAACTCACTGACGGTCTAATCGACTTTGAAACTCAAGCGTCCTACTCTGTCCAAATCGAAACCAAGGACGCTGAAAACGCCACATTTCAAAAATCATATATTTTAAACGTCAATAATCTGGACGACACTGCACCGGTTATCACGTCGGCCACCAATATTGCCGTCGATGAGAACGCCCCTGCTAACCAAGTCGTCTACATCGCAACTGCGGATGACTCGGCAGACGTTTCTAACGGAGTCACCTTTGCAATCTCGGGGACCGATGCAGCCGCCTTCAGCATTGATCAAAACACCGGTGACGTCTCGATTCTCACATCACCCGATGCGGAGTTAAAAAACTCCTACGAATTTGAAATAACAGCAACCGATGCCGCAGGAAACTCATCCACTCCACACTCCGTTCTGCTTAGCATCAACAATCTCGATGACACTGCACCAACCATCACCTCACCAATCAACGTTGACGTCAATGAGAACGTTCCTGTCGGACTGATCATCTACACCGCCACCGCAGATGATTCGGCAGATGTCTCCAGTGGATTCACCTTCGCTATCTCTGGAGCCGATGCAAGCAATTTCGGGATTGATCAAAACACGGGTGAAGTCAGAATTTTGATTTCGCCTGATGCCGACGTAAAAAACTCTTACCAGTTCGACATTACTGCCACTGACGCTGATGGCAATGCGTCCGCCCAACATACTGTCTTCCTTAGCATCAACAATCTTGACGACACAGCACCGACAGTCACTTCCGCCACCAACGCAACTGTCGATGAAAATATTCCAGCCAGTCAAATCATCTACACCGCCACCGCAGATGATTCGGCAGATGTCACTAGCGGATTCACCTACGCAATCTCTGGCACCGACGCTGACAGTTTCACTATTGATCAGAATACTGGTGAGGTCACCATCCTGACTTCACCTGATGCCGACGTAAAAAACTCTTACCAATTCGACATCATCGCCACTGACGCTGATGGAAACGCCTCCGACCCGCATACGGTTTCCCTCGAAATTAACAACCTCGACGACACTGCACCGACAATCACTTCTGCAACCAACGCAACTGTCGACGAGAATATTCCAGCCAATCAAATTATCTACACCGCCATCGCAGATGATTCGGCAGATATCTCCGGCGGATTCACCTTTACTATCGCTGGAGCCGATGCAAGCAGCTTCAGCATTGATCCAACAACGGGTGACGTCTCGATCCTTGCTTCGCCCGATGCGGAACTAAAAAACTCATACCAATTTGACATTACGGCAACCGATGCTGCGGGGAACTCGTCAATTCCACATTCAGTTTTACTCGCCATTAACAATCTCGATGACACCGCGCCAGTCATCACTTCAGCAACGAATGTTGCCTTCGACGAAAACAGCCCCGTCAACCAAGTCGTCTATACCGCAATCGCAGATGATACCGCAGATGTATCCAACGGGGTCACCTTCGCAATCTCAGGAACCGATGCCGACAGCTTCAGCATTGATTCAACCACAGGCGACGTCTCGATCCTTGCTTCGCCGGACGCCGATTTAAAGAACTCATACCAATTTGAAATCGTGGCAACCGATGCCGCCGGGAACTCGTCAACTCCACACTCAGTTTTCCTCGCCATCAACAACCTCGATGATACAGCACCGGTGATCACCTCGGCTACAAACATCGCCGTCGATGAAAACATCCCCATCAATCAAGTCGTCTATACCGCATCTGCAGATGACTCAGCGGACATATCGAACGGGATCACCTTCGCACTTTCAGGTACCGATGCCGACAGCTTCAGCATCGACGAGAACACCGGACAGGTTGCGATTCTTATTTCTCCCGATGCCGAAAGTAAAGCCAGTTACGCTTTCACAGTCGTCGCTACCGACAGCGAGGGCAATACATCAGACCCCCACGATGTGACTTTAATCGTCAACGACATTAACGAGTCGCCTACAGCAATCACTCCCGGCGCGGCCAACATTCTCTCCGGCACAGACACGACCGACGGAATAAAAGTCGCAGACTTGGAAACCTCCGACCCCGATGCAACTGACTCATTTAGCTACAGCATTGTAAACGACCTCGACAGTGTTCACTTCAAAATCATCGGAGCCGCACTCCATTTTGATGCCGGCGTTGTCAACGGTTTCCTCAAATCCAGTTACGACATTCGAATTCAAGTCACCGATTCGGGCGGAATTACCTTTGAGTCGACTTTTGTTTTAAACGTTACCCTAACGAATCAACCGCCTACCGAAATCACACCTGGCACGATTTCTATCAACGAAAACATTGACACAACTGGCGGCTATGATCTCGGTCTCATTTCTGCACTGGACCCGGATGTGTTTGAAACATTCACGTATTCAATCACGCCCGGCTTGGACGCATCCAATTTCACACTTGGAGGAACACAAGCAAACCAGCTCATTTTCGACGATGGCGAAATTGACTACGAATCCAAATCCGATTACGCAGTAACAATTAAGGTCATAGACAGCCAAGGCAACGAACTCGAATCAGTCCTGACAGTTAAGGTGGTTGATCAAAACGAGGCACCTTCCTTAATTTCACTATCAAGCTCACGAATTCCTGAAAACTCAGATGCGGTCAACGGATTTGCGATTGGTGACCTGCAGACCACCGACGAGGATTCCGGGGACACTCACAGCTATGAAATTACAGGCGGCGTAGACAAAAGCAACTTTAGCCTGGGTGGGATCAATGGGACGACGCTAATTCTTAGCGACCCACTCGTCGATTTCGAAAACAAGTCGACATATCAGGTAGAAATCACGGCTACCGATTCAGGCGGCGAGGAAATCAAAGAAACGCTGATCATCCAAGTCGATGATCTAAACGACGCACCTTCAGGAATCAACCCTGGAAATTTTTCGATCCTTGAAAATCAAGGAACAGACGCTGGGTTCAGCCTAGGCACCTTGACCACGATCGATCAGGACTCGAACGATGCCTTCACCTATTCAATCGTTGGTGGATTAGACAAGAACTCATTCGAAATTGGCGGGATTTTAAACGATCAACTAATAATTACCGAAGCCAACATCAATTATGAAGCCAAGGATTCGTATTCCGTCATCATTCGAAGCACAGACGCCTCACTCGAACACTACGACTCACTTATCACTGTCTCAGTCGTCGATCAAAATGAAGTACCCACCGAAATAATACAAACAGAATTTTCGATTCTCGAAAACACACAAGCTTCGAATGGAATTTCGATCGGCAATCTGAACACAGCAGATCCCGATTCCGATGAATCCTTTACCTATAGTGTTATCGCGGGATTTGATTCGAGTCAGTTCACCTTCACCGGATCGACGCTCTACTTTACTCACGATTCGATAGATTTCGAGCAAAAAGAAACCTATCTCACGTCCATCCTCGTACAAGACAGTGGTGGCAATCAATTGCAGGAACTTATCACTGTCAATGTTATTGATGTGAACGAATCCCCCAGCGACCTCCTCAACACTGAATTTCAAATCGCCGATAACACCGACACCACTACCGGACGAATTCTAGGCACTTTGAATGCGATTGACCCCGATGCAGGCGAAACATTTTCTTATGAAATTCTCGACGGCGATAACTCATCGCTTTTCAGCATTGGCGGAGCAAACAACGACGAACTTATTTTGACAGCTAAGACGCTTGACTCGGCAATCCAACCACTTCTTTCAGTTGACGTCAAAGTGACGGACAGTGGCGGCAATACTCATACGGAGACGATCGCCGTCAACATCATCAGTTTCAACAGTGCATTATTACCTTCAACCTTTGACATCAACCCGCCTGCCTCAACTGAAGAGGCAACGGTTGTTACCAGTGAAGATGAATCCTCGATCAGCGAGTCTGAAATAACTCCGGACGAGATGATTGCAGAAACAATTGCCGAAACCGTTGACATACCAGCGATTGCAGCGACGCCAGTTCAAATGGACGTTGGTATGATCCAAGCAATTAATTCAATCACTCGCTTCGACCGAGGTCCACAATTCAGCGAACTAGTTCCGGACAATTACATTTTTGAAAAATCAGCTACCCTGACTTCCACGATCGAGAACGCGTCCGAACAAGTCGTTAAAACTCGCTTCTCAACAGCAGACATCGCAGCCAGCCAATTTGAATCAATTTTTTCAGGCTCAGCACTGAGGTCTCTAAACGCCTTACAACTCGAAGTCAGCAAAGACTCGCTGTTTAGTAAATCCATTCTTGGAACTACAACCATTGCCAGCGCCTCGCTGACCGCCGGCTATGTAATTTGGTTGCTCCGAAGTGGTGTCTTGTTCAGCAGTATGGTTACATCACTCCCCGCGTGGAGAACTTTCGATCCACTCCCTGTGCTTGGTTACCTCAACGAAGTCGACAATGAACAACTAGAAGACGATTCCTTAGAAACCCTCGTCATTAATTCGAACCGTACTTCGAAGGCTGGAACTCATGAAATTTAAACTATCTACCCGATTTCGCGTCGCAGTTGGTCAAGTTGGCCTCCTGACGAGTCTCCTTCTTCTGGCCGTATTATTAGGGTTAGTTCCCGATCGACAGTCGGAAATCCGGCACGGCCGCGCCGTCCTTGCAGAAGCCATCGTCATTAAGGCAACTCCCTATTTCACACCCGCCGAGTCACAAAACCTACAATCCGTCATTAAAGTTTTCGTCGAACGAAACGATGCTTTACTGTCCGCCGCTGTCAAACGGCAAGACAAAACAACCCTTCTCAATGTCGGAGAGCATCGAGACAACTGGACTCCGATGAATACGGAGTATTCCTCAAACACCCAAGTCCGAGTGCCCATTTATTCAGGTGACGAACGATGGGGTCAATTAGAACTAAGATTCAAACCAGCCGATGAATTTTTAGGGTTTAACTTTTCACAAGCTCAAATCGTTCCCTTAACGCTATTTCTAGCCTGCAGTAGTTTTTTTGTATTTTACCTCTACCTCGGAAAAATGCTCAAAGCACTCGATCCAACCAGCGCCATTCCGCCACGCGTTCGCTCTGCCTTCGACACGCTCGCTGAAGGCCTGATGGTGGTCGACCTGAGTGGGCAGATCGTGTTAGTCAACGAGGCTTTTGCTGATTTAGTTGGAGAGGAATTCAACGACTTGATTGGTAAGAAAGCATCTGACTTTGCCTGGGAAGCTGCCGACGGTTCAGCCATCTCTAAACAAAACTTGCCATGGTCCCAATGTCTCAAAACGGGAGAAGCACAGCGCAACATTGAACTCCAGCTTTTGGATCACCGAAATGAAAAAAGAACCTTTAGCGCTAACTGCACGGCAGTTATGTCTTCGGGGACGAAACATGGGGGGGTCCTGATTGGCTTGGACGATGTTACCCAGCTCGAAGAAAAGAAAAAAGAACTTGGTGTCGCAAAAGACGCGGCCGAAGCTGCAAACCAAGCGAAAAGTGATTTCCTCGCCAACATGAGCCATGAGATCCGCACACCCATGAACGCAATTCTTGGCTTTACTGATGTCTTGCGTCGCGGGTACGGTAAACAGAATGATCCCAAAAAATATCTCAACACAATTCACTCGAGTGGAAAACATCTCCTCGATCTAATCAATGACATCCTCGACCTCTCAAAAGTGGAAGCTGGTAAAGTCGAAATTGAAAACATCCCTTGCCAACCCATTCAAATTATCCGAGATGTTTTCCAAGTACTTTCAGGGAAAGCCGCCGAAAAATCAATCCAATTAGATTTTAATTCGGCAACGCCAATTCCCGAGACGATCATCAGCGATCCGCAAAGAATCCGGCAGATCCTGACAAACTTAGTCGGCAATGCGATAAAATTCACCTCCGAGGGAGGCGTTCGCGTCACGGTAAGCCTCCTTGATTCCGAACCTAGTCGATTGCAAATCCAAGTGCGTGATTCAGGAATTGGAATCTCAAAAACCCAACTGGATAACATTTTTGATCCATTCGCCCAAGCGGACACCTCGGTTACACGTCAGTTTGGTGGAACCGGTCTCGGCCTAACAATTAGTAAAAATTTCGCCGAACTGATGAACGGTGATATTTCGGCTAAAAGTGAAAAAGGAGAGGGCAGTACATTTACGTTCACTACCGCCACCGGAGATATCTCTCAAACGACGCTAATCCAACCCTCTGGCCTCGAGGGGACTGAAACCGAGCAAGCTAATGATTCCATGGCTTGGCAATTCAAGGGCGAGCGGGTGCTCGTCGTGGATGATGGCAAAGAAAACCGCGATCTTGTCCGACTGCTCCTCGAGGAGGTCAACCTACAAGTCACCACTGCTGAGGACGGCCAGATCGGCTTCGACAAAGCAATTCAAAACCCGTTCGACCTGATCTTTATGGATATGCAGATGCCGGTCATGGACGGCTACACTGCGACTCGCATGCTTCGAACTCATGAAGTGACTACGCCAATTTATGCGTTGACGGCACATGCAATGCAAGGATTTGAAAAAGGATGTCGCGAGGCTGGCTGCACAGGATACCTCACTAAACCGATTGACATCGACAAACTGCTGGACACCGTCGGTCAAGAACTCAACGGACAACGAGTGAAATCAGACAAAGAGACTCCACAACACCTAAGTGCAAATTCAGATCAAATTGACAGCAGGATTGTTTCAACATTACCTCAGGGTATTCCGGAATTCGATTCCATTGTCAAGTCATTTGCCATACGTCTCAACGAGGAACTTGAAAAACTCGACATTGCCATTGAAAACAGAGACTTCAAACAGATTGAACACACGGCGCACTGGTTAAAAGGTTCCGGCGGTACCGTCGGTTTCAATCAGTTTACCGATCCAGCTAAACGGCTTGAGTATTATTCAAAACAGCAGGACACCGATGAAATGACGCTGGCTTTTGAAGAAATTATAGAGATCTCAAAGAAGATACAGCCCGATCCGAACGGGGATTCTGATCTGCGGCCCTCAACGGGCTTAGCAGAGTCCACCAAGGAGTCACCTGAACCAGCGCAACAGCAAAGCATGCAATCAGCATCCAAACAGTTCCTGCCAGATGCCCATGCTCAAATCAAATTGATGCTTGATGCCTGGCAGCAAAAGAACTACGGCAAACTAAATCGTTTAGCAATTGAATTTGCTACCGAAACCGAATCGCTTGGCATTCCACTCCTCCCGGGCTACTCGCGTTCGATTGCTCGGTTCGCAGAGCAGAACAATAATGAGGAAATTCACGCAACCTTTCTCCACTTTTGCAAATGGGCGGAAAAAGTGGAAACCGGCGAACTCGAACAACTCCTGAATGCTGGAACGTTTCCTGTTGTGCCGCTACCGACCACCGGTTCACCAACCGCCAACCTGTTGCACTAACGACGCGGAAGGCTCCGTGGACTACCACGGTCAGGCCATTTTATGCATTCGGGCAACTTGAAATTGAATCGCCCTCAACGGGCGATTTGGCAACCCCCTGAAACAGCAAACGCAGCTAAGCGCAACTACCCTGAGCCTTGTGCATTCGACCGTCCGGATGGCAACCGGGAAGATCAGAATCATAGAACTTAGCCAGGACTGATTCCCAATCTTCGCGGGAACGAATTTTCACAAAAGCTGACCTCACCGAATCGTGTTCGGGATGGAGAATCGAATATTTAATTCCGAACTTCCTCATCAACTGTCCCACACGACTCTCACCGTACAGTGATTCTGCTAATCGATAATGTTCCAACATTACCTCTCGCTGTTCACGAAGCGATGGAGGCTCAGGCAACTGCAAACCGGCGGCCAACGCGCGAGCCTGTTGAAAAATCCATGGATTTCCAATCGCCCCCCGAGCGACAGTTACTCCGTCGACGCCAGTTTCCTCGATCATGTCGAGACAATCCTGAGCAGTAAACAAATCGCCGCTGCCTAAAATTACTTTATCACCAGCGTGCTGTTTTAATTCCTTCAAAAACTCCCATTTACTCGGGCCGACATAGCGCTGAGTGACCGTCCGGCCATGCACGGTGATTGCCGCAACTCCCAACTCAAATGCTCCATCGAGAATTTCAAAAAAGTTATCTCGACTTTCGGTCGAGTCATCAATCCCCCGCCGCATCTTTACCGTCACTGGGATGTCCGAAGGAACGTTATCGCGCGTCTGTTTAACAATCTCTAAAGCAACTTTTGGTTGACTAAGATGAAATCCACCTCGGCAGCGGCCAAGAACTTTTTTGACTGGGCAGCCAAAATTAATATCGATCACATCAAAACCGGCTTCGACCAGTTTCATTGCACCCAAAGCAAACTGCTCGGGTTCGGCACCCATTAGTTGCCCGCCAACCGGGTGCTCTTCTTCAGAAATATGCAAAAAGTGACTGGTCCGCTTTCGCTCTTTCAAATTAACAAGAAATTCATCCAGCATGACTTCGCAAATTGAATACGGCGCGCCAAGCCGCCGGGCGATCACTCGCATCGGCCAATCGCTGTATCCTGACAAGGCAGCCTGCACGATTGGGAATCCAATTTCGACAGACCCAAGCTTCAGTGGTTTTAGACTTACAGATTCCATAGAATTGGCTGAAAATAAGTGTTTTTTGTGATTGAGTACTGGTTTCGCAAAAAAGAATGTGACTTTTTTGTCAAGCAAAACCCAAATCCGGATTAAGAAAATAAACAGGATTAGTTAATCTTTGGATATCTTACGTCGATTTGCCATTCTGAGATAGAGTTATCCTTATACGAATTGGGCGAGTTCTTTTTTTGTTGCCAACATCCGAACATTTAACCAATTCCCGGTGGTAAGCATCCCCCACAACCGCCGATCAATTTACGACTTAAATCTGCGATCTTGTTCAACCGATACTTCGGAGCGTCTTTGCTATGGAAGCAGTATTACAAAGCCTCATCGATTGGTGGCCATTCTGGCTCGGGTTGGCGATTCTCGCGGCCTTGATCCTCTTGATGCAAATCTGGGCGCTTCCCCGAAACTTGCCCTACCTTGCCCGCGGTCAACTCGTAACCAAAAGCGAACTGAAATTCTACAAATCACTTTCAAAAGCAGTGCAGGACGATTTTCAAATATTCGCCATGGTTAGGATTGCCGACTTATTACGTGTCGAAAAAAATAACAAACACCGTCGCAAATGGCTCAACAAAATCCTGGCCAAACATATTGATTTTGTGCTGTGCGACCCGGGCACTCTCAAACCGTTGGTTTGTATTGAACTCGATGACATCTCACACCAGAGACCCGAGCGGATCGAAAGAGATAAATTCGTCAACCAGGCTTTTAAATCCGCCCAACTTCCGTTGCTTAGGATTCCAACGCAACCAGAATATCGGTCTCGGGAAATCCGTGAACTAATCGAAAACGTTCGTTAGGCTTAAACTCAACAAGCAACGCTGATTGATATAAATTGGGAGCCATCCTTTGATTCGGTCGCGCAGGCGGCATGCCCCAAAAGTTTCATTACCAACCCCTCCCTTACCCTTTGCGCAGCTTTAGCTAGACTTTTAACTCGATCTCAATCCACCGTCTCCAATTTTAAAACACCGTGCAGTTTAAGTAATGAGCGATTTTCCCAAACGTGCTGCTGTTGCCGTTATTGTTGATGGGCCTAAGTTTCTGACGATCCTCCGGTCACAGTCAGTGCGTGCACCGGGGCAAATTTGTTTTCCAGGCGGCGGAATTGAAGTGGCAGAATCGCCCCAAGCAGCCACCGTTCGGGAGATGCGTGAAGAACTCGGACTCGATGTCACCGCCCAAAAAGAAATATGGAAGAGTGTATCACCCCGAGGTCTTGAAATTCACTGGTGGAAAACAGTAATTGAAGCTGGGCAAACAATCGTTCCGAATCCTGACGAAGTCGAGTCCTTCAGTTGGCTGACGGCCAGAGAAATAGTGGCCTGCTCAAATTTACTAGAAAGCAACCGCTGCTTTTTCGAAGCCCTCGAGAACGGCGTATTTTCAATCTAGCGTCTCTCTTGCTCATTCGGTGCGGTAAACACGGCCTAAAAAGATGCTAGAGCTTCTCAGCGTAGAACTCAACCTATTTATCTTTGAATCAACGTGCCGGAACTGGTTCGCCAGTTCATTACAAAACAACCTTGCAGTGCTCGAACTGTTTGAGCTTCTTTATGGAAAGTGACGGCAGAAAGACAACCCTCGATGCTTGTTCAAAATAGATCACTCACTCTGTTAGCTTGAAGGGGCTTGAAGAAGATCCACAGAAAGAAGCTAACTAAGGTTTGAGAATCACCATCAACTCAAAGACTAAAAGAGAAGAGAAAACGCCTAAAAGTACATCGCACACAAACGGAAGATTGACTTGGCCAGTGTCATTTCACGCTTTGCCACCAAAGAAAACGCTTTTGACCGAATTCTTGATCTGTCGGTTTGGGAATTGATGTCTGGACGTTTTCTTGTTGATTGAAACGGCTCAAGGAGTTTGGCTCTCCCCTGCTCCCAATTTCAATCAACCACTTTTCTTATACAGACCCAGCCTGCATTGGTTTCTTTCACAGGAAATAAGTCCTTCTAAAACTGGCAACAGAGTCTGAGGCAGATCGATTAAGCGTGACACCCGAACTACGAAAGTTAGCCTTCGATTCGCAATCGCTTTCCGACGATTCCGATGATAAGCAATGGGCCAATGGACGCTTCAGAGGTTTTCCGATTAATTGCCGACCAGAGCAAACCGAAGCTCTCGAATGATTCAATTCACTGTTGGCAGAGGAGCGTGGCACCCGCGCAGGCAAAAGAAGCCATGAATTGGTCAAAATTTGGTGTCAATCGACTTTCTAGGCAGCATTTACGATTGTAAAAGCCTGAATGAACCGATATAGTTTTCGTTCCTAGAGCGTGGAATTTGTCCACGCCTAACGTTTTCAACCCTTTTTGATCCCATCGGTGCTGCTCCTGCCATAAGGACAGTAAAGGCAATTTTTGCCGAGAAAACCGGTAGTGATGGAGTAAATTCATGGCAAATGCGCTAGTTCAAGATCTTATCGACGCGGGTGTTCACTTCGGCCACAGAGCCAGTCGCTGGAACCCGAAAATGTCGCCGTATATTTACGGTCGCAAAAACCAAATCCACATCATGGACATTCGCGAGACGGTACGCGGGCTTTTGCGAGCCAAAAAGTACGTTTCCCAGGTTGCTAGTGGTGGAAGTCTCGTTTTGTTCGTTGGTACAAAGCGACAAGCCTCGGCCGCAGTTCAGCGTGAAGCCGAACGCTGTGGCATGCCTTACGTCAGCGAACGTTGGCTCGGTGGCGCGTTAACTAACTTCCGCACAATTCGCAGTCGAATGGGTCGACTCGAAGAACTCGAAGAAATTCGCGGCGGCGACAAAATCGAAGGATACTCAAAGAAGGCTCAGTCGTCTTTGAATCGTGAGTTCCGAAAGATTCACCGCAACTTGAACGGAATTCGCACGATGAATCGCAAGCCGGAATGCTTGATCATCGTCGACCCGAACAAAGAAAAGAACGCAGTTCTTGAAGCTAAAAAGCTTGGAATCACGACCGTTTCTTTAATCGACACTAACTGCAATCCTGATCTGATCGATTTGCCAATCCCCGGCAACGATGACGGTATTCGCTCAATTGAATTAATCATGAGCCACATGGCCGACGCGGTTCTTGCAGGTCGGAAAGCAATCGTTGCGAAAAACGAAGGCAAAGAATCTGGTGCCAAAGCCGACGCTGCCCCAAAAGCAGATGCTGTGCCGGACAAAGATGCCGAAGAAACTGCAGTTTAATCCTGACTGCTTAATTTTGAATAAACAACCGGCAGGGCTCTGGACGAGCCCCGCCGGTTCTTCGAATCCGATAAAGATCAAGAGACGATTTTCGTTTTGCTGCGAGGTTGCAGCCAAGGAGAATCAATCATATCCCCTTACGACACCGGTAAAACGCAAACCGGGATGCACGCGAGTCCGACCGATTCGTTGCAACTGTCGCGACATTTGATACCAAGAGAAGGAAAAACAATGAGCGTAACCATTTCAGCCAAAGACGTCAGCGAATTGAGAAAAGCGACGGGCGCCGGGATGATGGACTGCAAGGAAGCACTAAAAGAATCCGGTGGCGATGTCGAGGGTGCCCTCGACTTCCTCCGAAAAAAGGGACAGAAAGTAGCGGCCAAGCGAGCCGACCGTGACGCCAATGAAGGTGTCGTTGTCGCACTCACAAACGAGTCCGGCGACACTGGCATCATCCTCGCACTTAGCTGCGAAACCGACTTCGTCGCCAAAAACGATGATTTCATTGCGTTTGCCAATAGCCTCGGACAACTGGCTCTTGAAAACTTGCCAGAAACAAAAGAGGAGCTACTCGCACTTCCTTACGAAGGTACACCGCTGGCCGAAAAACTTGTCGAGCAAACCGGAAAGATTGGTGAGAAGATCGAGATTTCGGGCTACGGAAAAATGAGCGGCGAGAGCATCGCCACTTACATCCACGCCGGCAGCAAAATTGGCGTCGCCGTCTCCTTCAAGTCCGGTGGCAATGACGATGCCGCGAAATTCTTCCGAAGTATCGCAATGCATATCGCAGCGATGAATCCTGTCATTCTTTCGCCGGAAGAGTTTGACGCAGATTTCGTTGCCAAAGAAACTGAGGTCATTCAGGCTCAAATCAAAGCCGAAAACGAACTCAATGAATCCGAGAATCTTGGCAAACCAATGAAGAACGTGCCGCTCTTCGGAAGTAAGCTTCAATTGACTCCAGAGGTCATGGCGAAAGCTGAAGCCGACATCAAAGCACAGTTGGAAGCCGAAGGAAAACCCGAGAAGATCTGGGACAAAATCGTACCGGGGAAACTCGAGCGTTTCGTTGCCGACAATACGCTGCTCGACCAAGAACGCTGCCTATTAAGTCAGTTCTTTGCACTGGACGATAGCAAGACAGTGAAGTCGGCCATTAGTGACTTCGCAGATGCTGCAGAAATCGTTGAGTTCAAGCGACTGTCGGTTGGTTAAAGCAACCCAGATAATTAAATATTCGACAATTTAATCGTTGTCGTAGAAGCCCTGCTGTTTGCAGGGCTTTTTTTGTATTCTAATCAAGCTTGGCAGTGCAACCTACAATCGATGCAGCGAACCAATTCGCTAAACGAACGATGCTCCTAGGTCCGCATCTGTCCGCTATATTTTAGAGACCGAATATCTGAACCCCACAACAATCGAATGACGCAAACGGCAAAATACAAACGAATCATCTTGAAACTGTCAGGCGAGAGCTTCAGCCCCTCTGGAGAACGGGGGATTAGCATGGAAGAGGTTGTGCACATCTCGCAACAAATCAGCGAAGCACAACAGCTTGGGTGCCAGATTGCGGTCGTTATCGGCGGCGGCAACATCCTTCGAGGTAGCCAATTCAAAGCGAAAAATGAAGTCGTCCACGAAGCGACCGCACACTACATGGGCATGATGGCCACAATCATTAACGGCCTCGCCCTCCAGGATGCACTGGAATCCGTCGGCTGCCAGACGCGATTGATGAGCGCAATAAAGATGGACGGCGTTTGCGAGCCCTACATTCGCCGTCGAGCCCACCGGCATCTTGAGAAAGGACGAATTGTCATTTTAGGTGCAGGCACCGGAGGCCCTTTCGTAACCACTGACACCGCCGCTGCGTTGCGCAGCATGGAACTCGAAGCAGACATCCTCATGAAAGCCACACGCGTTGATGGTGTCTACAGTGAGGATCCTGAAAAGAACCCCCACGCCGTACTTTACTCCGAACTTGAATTCCAAACGTGCATTGAAAAGAATCTTCGCGTCATGGACTCCACTGCAATCTCTCATTGCATGGAGCACAACATGCCTTTGATGGTTTTTAACTTTCGCAAAGACGGAAACATCATCAAAGCGGTTCTTGGTGAAAAAGTCGGAACCATCGTCAGCAACAATCCAATTGCAGACTAATCATAAAACCAATCGAAACGTCAGCCATTTATATAAATTCCCTTGTCGACACTAATGGGAAATTACGCGTATAATCAAGGCAGCCTGTCGGCAAATCCCTGGATCAATTTGTGCCGGGGACTGTCGATCGTCTTGAATAAACAAATTAATATAGAACAGTAATTTTACTGAACGGAGAACCCTATGCCTGCCGCCGCAATCATCGAAGATGCCGAACAGAGGATGGATAAAGCAATTGAGGTTTTGAAAAAGAGCCTCAGTGGAATTCGCACCGGGCGAGCTAACCCTGGACTTGTCGATTCCCTCCGAGTAGATGTTTATGGATCTCCCACGCCGATTAAGCAGGTGGCTCAAGTCGGTGCTCCCGAACCAACACAAATCGTCATTCGCCCCTACGACACCGGGATCATCAAAGAAATTGAAAAGGCAATTGTTGCCAGCGACCTTGGCTTCAATCCCCAAAACGACGGTCGCGTCGTCCGAATTAACATTCCGCCGCTCTCGACTGACGTGAGAAAAAAGATGGTCAGTCGGATCAAAGAATTGACAGAAGAGGCGAAAATTTCAATTCGTAACGTCCGTCGTGACGGCAATAAAGCGGCTGACGTGGCCGAAAAGGATAAGACTCTTTCTGAAGACCAGAGAGATGACGTAAAGGATCAGGTTCAAGAACTGACCAAGAAGTTTGAAATTCAAGCTCAGGAGATTGCGAAAGCAAGAGAATCCGAGGTCATGGAAGATTAACCTCTCCTAATCCAGCACCCATGAAAAAGGGCTCTGACCATCCGGTCTGAGCCCTTTTTTTGTGAATTAATCGTTGTGAAACAGCTCTCCTTCAACCGATGTGCTATCGCTCTTCGCCCCGCACCGACTGAAATCTCGACAAAAACCGCGGTCCTCAGCGGCCACCGTCAGTTGAATTTGCCAAAAAAGTAAAACTATACCGGTCGGTAAAACATTGCCATTTAACCAAGCATTCACGATAAAAACCAACCTATTGAATTAACCGCCCACAACGCTCCGAATGCTGAACATATCTAAGAACATTTTCCGCAGAAGCGCGTTTCGCACTTCGATGTGACCTACTGGTTGGAGTACCCCATGAGAATTCAAACTACATTCCTTGCAACACTCTTAACCGCAGTTGCTGTTTTGACAATGGACTGTTCGGCCCAAACTTACTCAGTCCAGCAATTGCCAGTCAACCAACAAGCCGAAGCAAGCCTGAACAACGGTTCTCGGTTCCGATTCATCGCCGCCCAGCAGAATCAAAACTCAGTCCGAACCGCTAATCCCGCCATTCAAATAGCCCCAGTGAGAAACTCACTGGCACGCAACGCGATGCCCGCTGTCACACGACCGCGGACAAACAACCTAACGGTCGCAACCTTTGAAACCAACAATTCAAACGGCATTGGACTTTCTCGTGGTTTCATCGAAGGCAACTCGATCCTTCAACCGTCCCCAGCAAGTAGCATTCAATACCAAATGGTTGCTGAATCTCCGTCATCAACGCGAACCAACATTTTTGGAATTGACGAAGATCAATGCTGCGACGAGTGGGAAAATTTCACTGCCTGCGGCGGCCTGAAAACAAATCCAGGCCACTATGGAATTCCATGGTTAACCGGCAAAGACAACTGTGAAGCCGCAGCGGGTTGTGGATGCGGCATCAAGCGAAAAGGCTTCGGATGCGGCACTTCAGCCTGCGACTCGACAGCCGTAAGATGCACCAAGCTCAAAGGTTTTAAAGGCTGGTTCAAAAAGTCAGACTGCCAATGCGAGTCTTGTCATCCAGCTCAGTCAACCGCCGTAGAGTACGTGGAAGAAAATTAGACTGACAGAGCTTTACTTCAGCGAACAAAATGGAGAGCTCACTTTTGAGCCTCCCGCTTTTCTGAACTTTGTCGCTGACTCATGCTGTCGAACCCCGCAGCAAACGGACGGCCGGAGCCGCAGCTAATGCTCCGGCCGCATCCATTTCTCCTTGCAGCTCTTCTTGCAGCAATAAGCTCTCTTAAAAGCTCTCTCTGAATTGCTTGCCTTGGAATTCAAGGGACTAATAATCGGGTCGGGGTAGGCATCTGCTTTTGTTCGGCACCAGCGAACCAATGTTCCTTCTCGCTGGAAAATTCATCCCGAGACAATGGCTATTCAGATTCTCTGTATTTCGAATTCGAATCGCGTTTGGATGATTTCAGGAAACAAAAGAGGAGAAACAAAGAAATCAAACGACACTCCAAATAAACAAACCCGATCATTTCTACGTTCGACATCTGCCCCGCCTAGAATGCTCCAGTTGACCCGGGACGGGATTCTTTCAATGACCACCCCTGTGGAGCTACCCCGCCCTGCGGAGGCGCAGTCGTTGACTGGAATCCTTGCTGGCCGGTCTGAGGAATGACTGGGTTCACCATAAAATTTTGCCGAGCGGCGGGAGCTCCAACACTGTTGGGCACGGATAGTTTTCCAGAAAACTGATTCCCCGAATTTGGCGGTAACGTAGCGATTCGTGGAGTTCCCACAAACCCGCTTGGGGCAACTACTGCCGAGGCATCATTCACAGGCAACCTCGAAACGTCACGACTGTCATCTATTTGCGTCGACGCATAATCTACCGCCTTGGTGTAAGTACTCTGAACAACAGGGACAGCTGCAGCAACAGCTCCGCGATTGGTGGTTGCTGGATTAACAACAGTTCCCGTCGTTTCAACGAATCCTGTACTGGAGGCAGCCATTCCGTTGATTGGTTGCCCGGGATTAACTGGAACCGCCCCTTGGCGAGCCCAAGCCGCAGCGGTTTGATTACCTATCGCTTGATTATTCGGCATCGGTGCCCGCTGGTTTGGATTCACGATCACGGACGACCCGGTTACCGAATTTGCCTGTGGATTGGCCGACATTGAGGGGATGTTCAAACTATATGCCTGCGGAGGTTGCACAGTTGTTTGACCCGCAAACCAATTATTTGCTTGATTACCCGAAGTTTGACAACCCGTAGCCATAATTAGACTGCAGGCTAACAACAGAAAATAGTGAATACGAACCATCGAGGTTGTCCTTAAAAACACTGCCAACTTTGGATAAAAAATCTTTTTTAGCTCAAGTTCTCAAACTTTGAATTACTCAAGGCGGCGTACGATAGCAACTTGCGATGCCTTCGCAAGATCAGTTCCCCGCGCCTCCTGCCATGCAATCACCTGCAACGATCTAAATTCGCGGCTGAGATGCCAATTGTGCAATGGTGTTCGTGGCAATTTTGGGTCAAAATATGGATTCTTCTCTTGATGATAGCCCAACCTCAATACGGAAGCTCGATGATACTACCCCTCCAGAACAGGCCTCTCTTTTGGCTTTTCTCACCTCACAAAACGCTAGCATTTTGCTTCATCTGTTTCGCGAGTGCCCTGTTCTCTGCAACGCTATCCGGCCAACAGCAAACCGCAGAACTGGTTTTGGTTGGCGGAAATATTTATACGGTCGATGCATCACGCCCTCATGCTGAAGCGATTGCCGTGGACGCTGGTCGCATTGTTGCCGTTGGATCTGACCAGGCGATCGCAGCTTACGTCGGCTCAGAAACACAAGTTATCGATCTCAAAGGCAAATTCGCAATGCCTGGATTTATCGAAGGCCATGCTCACTTCATGGGCCTTGGTGAATCCAAGATGATGCTAAACCTACATCAGGCAAAAACATGGAATGAGATTGTACTTCAGGTTGAAAACGCGACCCGCACAACGCCGCCCGGCGAGTGGATCATCGGTCGTGGCTGGCATCAGTCTAAATGGGATCACGTCCCTTCCCCCAACGTGGATGGCTACCCAACTAATTTCGAAATGAATTTGGCAACTCCGGACCACCCCGTTTTATTGACCCACGCCAGCGGCCACATGAGTTTCGCTAATGAATACGCCATGAGGCTCGCGGGAGTCGATACAGATACAGCCAATCCAAAAGGAGGAGAAATTGTCAAAGACGAAAACGGCAAGCCAATCGGAATTTTTCGTGAGACGGCCCAGGCTTTAATTCAAAAGGTAAAAACCCGCACTGACAGCCAAAGGCCTCCAGCGGAGAAACAGGCATATTCGCAGCGGGCAGCTGAACTCGCTTCGGTGGAATGCCTAAAGAAAGGAATCACCAGCTTCCAGGATGCTGGCTCCAGCCTTGCCACGGTGAGAACACTTCGCCAGTTAGCCGATCAAGGCCAACTTGGAGTGCGTCTGTGGGTCATGATTCGAGATGACAATGATCGGCTTCGAGGACAACTGGCAAACTTTAAAATGATTGGATATGCAGATCAGTTTTTGACTTGCCGGGCATTGAAGCGTTCTATCGATGGTGCCTTAGGCGCTCACGGCGCATGGCTACTCGCTCCCTATCAAGACCTTCCCACCAGCTCAGGTTTGAACACCGCGTCCATTGAGTCGGTTACCGAGACCGCTAAACTTGCAATCAAAAATGACTTCCAAGTTTGTGTCCATGCAATTGGTGATCGGGCCAACCGAGAAGTGCTGGATATTTACGAAAAGATGTTTCGGGATTTCCCGAGTCAATTTCCACGTAGATGGCGGATCGAGCACGCCCAACACCTGCATCCTGACGACATTCCCCGGTTTGGAAAACTGGGTGTAATTGCTTCGATGCAGGGAATTCACTGTACATCTGACGCTATCTTCGTCCCGCAACGATTAGGGATGCGACGCAGCGAGCAAGGCGCCTATGTCTGGAAATCATTAATTGATTCTGGAGCCATCGTTACCAACGGAACCGACGCCCCCGTTGAGGACGTTGACCCAATTGCTTCGTTTTACGCCTCAGTTACGCGTCGTTTGACCGACAAGGTCACATTTTTTCCGGAACAAGTGCTGACTAGAGAACAGGCCATTCGGTCTTACACGATCGACAATGCCTACGCTGCTTTTGAAGAAAATATCAAGGGCTCTCTAGTCCCCGGAAAGCTGGCGGATATCGTGGTACTCAGTAATGATCCCATTCAATGCGATGAAGAAGAAATCAAAAATACTCGCGTGGAGATGACCATCATTGATGGCAGAATTGCATTC
>JAAEMV010000812.1 GCA_024225195.1 Planctomycetaceae bacterium
ACGGATTATACAGAAAAGAACGTGACTCAGTCATGGAATAACACGTTCCCCCCGACAGAGCCGATTGCATTCATTTCTGCTGGCTAACAATTAATTATTAGTGGGTCAGCCACGGATCATACAGAAAAGAACGTGACTCAGTCATGGAATAACACGTTCCCCCCGACAGAGCCGATTGCATTCATTTCTGTCGGATAACGCCTGCCGTAACCGGGCACGAACGGAAGGCTTTGATTTCAGATGCCGCGTGAATGAGTGCTCCGGTTCACGGCTTTGTTATGCCGATATCGTGTGATTCAGCACTGGTTTTCGGGATTCGTTTCTCAGCGTATCCCCGAGCCCAAAATACATCTGGAATTGTGACAAGGTGCTTCCTGGAGTCAAACATCGCTTCGTAACATTCGAGTCCGTCGCGAGAATGCTTGTCGACGAAAATCGGTGTACCGAGGCGACCAAACAAATTCGCCACATCGGTTAATCCGGCAGTTCGTCCATCCATCTGAGAATCAACAAGCAGAGTAAATAGTCGAGTTGTAAATTTTGGATATTCCGTGATTTCATGTGATTTTACGTCGAGCTCCATTTCCGCGATGATTTTCTGGAACACATCCGCAACCTGTCCTTGCGAATCGGCGATGACCTTGAAGTCCCAGTGAATGTTCATCGCGAAAGTGCTTGTCGGCATAACGTTTTGAGATAACCGGGCGGAAAGAAACGATTTTACCCGAGCGAAGCGAGAACGACACGCCTGTTTCCGCTCCGGATCATCGATTTGTTATGCCGCGTCAGCACCCTAAGTCGGTTCGATGATCGATAACAGGCGGCTTACAGTCAAACCGTCTTCATCGTAGGGCTCAGCGTCGGTTTCTTCGTGATCAACGCTGTAAACGTTTGGATCAGAATCATCATTGGCATTGTCAGTGAGGAAATAGAAATACGCTTCGTCCGCCGCGAAGGGTAGGAACTTGGAGGCGTCAACAGACGCAAATTCATCTTCCCAACCGTCCCAAAATGTGCCGTCCTTCACGAATCGGAAATCCGAAAGTGACGGCATTTCATCCTGAAGTTCGTATTCTGACCAGTCCTCACCATCTCCTCGTTCCGCGAGATAGGCGCGCATCCGTTCGGTCGATCCCACAAATGCAACATCCGGCCAAGCTACGTGATGTGCGAGAACGGCGATTGCGCTGCCAGTGGCGTCTTGAGGAAGACGCGCATCGATGCGGTGTAGTTGTGTCAGGATTTGTTCTGAGATCGTCATGGTTTTGATCGCAGCGGCATAACGTCTAAAATCACCGGGTTGCGGCCAGCGACTTGGAATTCAGAAAACGCCCGGCCCGCAACTCCGGTGCATTTTATTGTTATCCGCCGTTTTGTCTGATGATTGTTAGTGCTTTCAACCAGTCTTCAGAATTGCTGTCCTTGTAGAACACCTGATCCAAGAAGGCATCGTGAGAATCGTAGCGAGGTTGACACCATTCGCCGGATTTCCAGTAGAAGCATTGTACGGTGCCGTTCACGGAATCAAACACCCATGGAGCACCATCTGCATCGCTTGCGATAACCGCGTGTTGTCCCTTCGTTAAAACGCCAGCTCCGTCATCGTAGTCGCGAAGCGTTTCAATCCACTTGTACGTTTCTGGATACAGATCAGCCTTTCGATGGAAGCTGACCATTGGCCCGAAATATCCGCCGTCACAAATGGCGTAGAAATCCAGCAGAGAGGGGCAAGACGGGAAATCTTGCGGCCATTTGGTTGCCGAAGGAGGATTCACTGACCAGAGGAATACGGGATCAACTCTCGGCGCGTCCGCCGAATAGTAATCAGCTGCAAGTTTGAGGTCTTCACGCCACATATCATCGCAAGATCGAGTTGGCGGATAACGTCTACGATCACCGGGCCGCGGCGAACGATATTGACTTCAAAAACCGCGCGGCCCGCAGCTCCGTGTGCAACATTTTGTTATCCGTCGTTTAACGCGGCAACGCATCGAGCAAGAATCGCCTTTCGCTGTTCGGGGTCGACAGAGATTCGATCATCTCGAATCGCATACGGATTGACTTCAACCTTCCCGCCATCTTCGTGATCGCTCAATCTTTGAGCGAGTTCAAGGACGTCTACAGGCTTCGAGTCTTGATCCAGCATTTCAAGCAAATCTGATAACAAATCTGACTGTGGACGTTGAGTCACGGTTAAAGCTGAATCAGTGAGTTCTACCTGCGATTCGAAATGATCTTTATGCCAGTTCACTTTCCAGTCGCTCCATGCGGCAGCAATGTCCGCCAAGCCGTTGGGGCAGTCTTCTGCCATCCAGAAATCCAACTGTTGCTGGTTCACGTCGATGTGAAACCCACCGGATGGGAAGTCTGCTGTCCACTCGGATACGTTGAACGTTGAATGCGATGGAGCAGACTTTGAGGCAGCGATGATTTGTGGACCTGAGAGAAGGTAATCGGTCAGGAGCCCGTCGAGCGGATAGATCGCCAAATCGTCATCGGACTGAACCGTGCCAATGCACCGAAGCCAGTCCCGTTCTTGTGGCGGTGTCAAAACTACGGTTGCATCGTTCGTGTCGTCCGAATCAGCGATCACATGTTCGCGAGGCACGGCAAGATATTCCGCGATGTCAACGATCCCCTCAAATGCCCAACGAATGTCCCAGCTTCCCCAAGCGGTGGAGAGCATTTTCAGAAACAGTCGCCTCAACGGTACGTCATACAGCAGATCCTCTCCACCATAGAGGAGGAGTGTCTTGTTTTGGGGGTCAATGACTGCGCCGCCTTCCGCCCAAATTGTGTCGAGCCAGCCATCGTCTACGCCTACAGATCGTTGTTGTGAAATGAAATCTACTGCATGCCCTGAACTCCAGAACAAGTCACGTGGAAGAGTATTCGCGCACCAATGACTGTAGTACAGCTCATAGCCACTTGAGTTTCCGATCGCAAGGTTTGCTCTTTGTCCCATCGTACGCTTCAGAATTGTGACGGATAACGCCCGCGTTAACCGAGCGGACCGAGTGATGCGAATTAGATTACATTGTCGTCGGATACAATGGGAGGCTACGACCATCCGACGACGAAATGGCCGGGCAGCATACACCGCTTCGGTTCAACGCATTGTTATCCGACGTGTTTAGCCGAGTGATTTAAGCCAGTTTTGGGAATACGCTTCTTGTTCTGCGACTGATGAACCATCTGGATTTGAGTCAGCATCAAATATACACACTATTTCGGTGGCCTGCTGCCCCATATTCAACTGGTAGGCCTTTTCGCCACCGCCCATTTGGCGTGACATCGCAGATGGCCAGACATTGCGGCGAGCACCGAGGCAGTGAATCGACCATCCTCGTCCCTCAGTTTTGCGCCTGATGCCCTGTAGTGCGGCATAGCAATCTGCAGCCTGTGCGGTGATAACTTCGCCAGTGGTTGGCAATTTGCATGACAGCAGATAGTCGTCGTCGAGATCGCGCACCGTCAGCGCAGTTTCATGGGTGCCATGATCATCATGGTGAAACGGTAGTGTGTGTGTTTCGTCGTTCATTTAAGTCGGATAACAATTATTATAAAGGTACCGTCATAATAACGGGCCGATGATCGGCTCGCAAATGCGTTTGCTTCGCTAAAAACCGAGGGGTGAGAAGTCAGACGTGAAATTAAGGTGTTTTAAGTCTGCTTGCACCATAATAACGAAGAGCAAAATTGCAGCCGCCAGGTTCTAGTCGATAAAATACGGGTCGATTAATGATCGGTGTTTCACTGATTCTGGAATTATACGGCAAGCACCATAATAACGAAGATTTGGTTTTAGAGACTCGCAGTATTAGAGAGCAGTCTAACTAACTCCCGGACTTGTTTTGGTGATAGGCTTGATTGAATCAAGAGAGCCAAGTCAGATGGCGTC
>JAAEMV010000813.1 GCA_024225195.1 Planctomycetaceae bacterium
AACCAGGCTGAAACGTTTAATAACACAGCGATGGAAAGCATGATTTGCCCGGGAAGCGTCACGAATAGACGCCCCGTATTAATTGGATCGACAAAATAATAAACCAACAGAATGACCGGTGGGGCGATGGCCATGTAGGTTGCCGATTTGCGAGCCTGGGCTGTTTCTGATTCGATTTTTCGTTCGAGCCTCTGAAACTCGCGAACGGATTCGGCAATTCGCTCGACCGTTTCATTCAATTTTCCACCGCTCTCACGACTCGCAAGCATGGCGGCGGCAAACATAGAAAAATTTTCACTCTGCAAACGCTGCTTCGCTTCGAGTAATGTCTCTTGCAGCGTTTTACCCATCGAATACTGGCCAACCATGTGTTGAAATTCAAGCCGAATGGGTTGCGGCGACTGTTCAGCTAAAATTTCTAATGCTTGTGCAAGCGAGAGGCCAGCTCGAATTGCCCCCGCCAAGGTAGTCATACTCCCCGCTAACTGATCCTCAATTTGTAATCGGCGCCGCTCAGCCATTCTTCGCAATAAATACCAAGGAAGTGGCCCCATGATCATCACTGCCATGATCGCAAAGATTGGATTGCCGTATCCAAACCACAACCCTGCGAGGGCGATGACCATTAAATAGATCCAGCTGGATAGATACATTCGGAGACGCGGAGCAACGATCCGCATGGCCTTCAATTTTTTCTGAACGTCAAGTTCAATAAAATCAATAATCCGCCCAACCCAGCCACGACTTGTCCACGAGGCAACACCGGCGGCGATGCCCATTAGCGTGCTCAAAAGTAGTGTGTCGGCTGTGCTCATGAATCTCTGTTAGGGGATGAATTTTTAAACGTTTGTTCGGCCGGAAAAAAATGAAACTAGGGTAACAGATCTGCAGTCGGCGGATCCGCAGTAAGGTTTCTCGCCATTGGTGGCTGGGCTTCGATGACATTTGGTCCCGCGTGCGACTTGCGATCTTCTTGATAGAGAAATCTCAAATCCAAAAGATTTTTATCAACTAACTGATCCACAAAGGTAGGAAGATGCCCTGTCGGACGCAGCATGATTCCGTCTCTTGCATTAAAGATATCGGTAACAATCAAATTACCAGTTTCCTCATCCATTCGTTCTACTTCAGCAATTTGGGTAACCATTCTTCGACCGTCCTGCATCCGTGTCAGTTGTACGACCAAATCGAGGGCAGAAGCAATTTGGCGATGGATTGCTTTAATTGGCAATTCAACCGCCATTAGTACCAGTAATTCAAGTCGTTCAATGACCTCGTTCGCGCTGTTGGCATGGACAGTTGTCATCGAACCATCGTGGCCAGTATTCATCGCCTGCAGCATATCTAGGGCTTCGCCGCCACGACACTCTCCAACAATCAATCGGTCTGGCCTCATCCTGAGTGCATTTTTCACTAAGTCACGGGCCGTGTAGGCGCCTGTGCCTTCTACATTGGCCGCCCTAGTTTCCAAGGTAACCACATGCTCCTGATGCATTTTTAATTCAGCGGTATCTTCAACTGTCACGATACGTTCTTTTGACGAGATGAAACTGCTCATCGCGTTCAGCATCGTTGTCTTTCCACTGCCCGTGCCCCCACTCACGAGAATATTTCGCCGATTTCCAACAGCCGCTCTTAGGAAGGCCGCTGCTGAACTGGTTAGACTCTGTTTGTTTATCAGTTCCTCGACGGTAAGTCGGTCTTTCGGAAACCGCCTAATCGTAAGGCAGGGCCCTGAAACAGAAAGCGGTGGAATGATTGCATTCACACGTGAACCATCAGGAAGACGGGCGTCAACCAAAGGTTGGCTTTTGTCAATCCGCCGCCCAACTTGCGCTACGATGCGCTCAATCACCGATTCGGTAACATGGTCTGAGATAAAACGTCGACCAGATTTTTCAATCACGCCGTCCGTCTCAACGTAAATCTGATCACTTGAGACGACCATAATCTCGGTGATCGTTGGAACACGCAGCAAATCTTGAAGAGGACCAAACCCGAATACTGTATCCTTGAGGTCTTTCTTTAACGCTCTGAGGATTACATATTTCCGCAATTCACCGTGCAAAAACCTTTGGAACGAAGGAAACACAGCCTGTGCATTTTGATCGACGATCCTGACCTTTTCACTGATGTCCGTCGGGATATCGATCTGCAATTTATCCTTGAGCATCCGCATCAAGTTTTCCAACTCAATTTCGCGTTCAGGAATCAGTGTCGCCGGTACGTCAAACTCATTACACGCGAGCGGTGCCAATTTCGCGGCATCCTGCCCACCTTCAAGAATTATTTGATTGGTGAGCAAATCTCTCAAAACCAACCCAACTACGCTATTTAATAGCTCCTCATTCTCTTCTGAAAAAACTTGCATTTCACGACAGCAATCTTCAATGTTATGCTCTAACAGAAGAATACTTTTCTGATCAGGTGTCCGTGAACTTTCCATGCCCACAAGATCAAGACGCTCTAATAGTTGCTTATGGATCTTCTGTTCGAGATTAGCCATCACTTTCCGAACGTGACCATCGAATTCCTCTCGACTCACTTGGGGAAGCGTCTCGAGTTCAAAGCTGAGCGTAAACGGCCAGATTCTCACCGGCATCCCGGTATCAAATTGAGCGGATTCGCCTACGCCGATCTCGGTATCGCCGATCATGCAGACGTTTAAGCCAATGTTCTCCAGTTCGAACACATTATCTTTTCGCCGAACCACGGCGTGAAAACGGGAGACTAATGGACTTTCCAAAACCAACATATTGGTCTCATCTCTCCCGATGGTTACTTCCACATCGACAGGAATTCCATTTTCGTCCTTATCCTCTACCTCGAAGATAGAACGACGACTCTCATTGATTTTATTAAACCAAATTTTCACGTTGTTTCTTTCCGTTCATTTGATTGGACAGGTGAAAGTTACTTCGCCTTTGGATGAAGCAAAACACCCGCTTTTCGGAAACCAGCTGAATTAACTCTTTGCAATAGACGTTCGGCATTAGGCTCGTAACGGTCGCCAATTTTGGTGACGGCAATTCCAATTACGTTTTCCTGACCGCTAGAGGCTCCAGACGCCCGAGAGACTTGGATACTGCCTAATCGCCCGCCTAGCGAAATTATTCGGAACGGCCCGATGGTTTCAGAACCGCCGTATATCACAGGCTGATTCGGCTTCTCTTTATCACCACCCTCGAAATCCCACTCCTGCTCTTCGGGACCTTCGGTGGGGGCGACAGCTGGCAAACTGGATTTTGCCGTCGGCGCGGCAACATAAAATGAAACTGTATCGCCTGGCGACACTAGCGAAGATACAAAAGAACCACCGTCAACCGGAATCCAGACAGCGTCTTCGTTCGGATTCAAGTTGAGTTCAGCCGGTGGTGTCTTCAATTCCTGAAGAAGAATGACGTCTCCAGTCTGATACTCCCTGACGGCTTTAAGCCCAATCACGGTAAATCGATCTTCGTAAAGGACGGCGGATTCATTCAGAAAACCGACCCGTTTTTGTGGAACATCCAGCGCAACCAAATGCTTCTCTAAAAACGTATCGCCTGGTTTGAGGCTGACGTCTTCGTCAATCGCAACAAAAGAAACCATCTCAATTTCTTTTGATTTTGTTTCGAGGTAATTCCAGTTCAACACCCCCGCAATCATCGCCAACGAAACGGCAATTAGTAAACCAATTGCGTTATTCATATTTATTTCCCTCTCTCAGAGTCAGTTGGGACCGGCTCGGATCAGCCGACTTTCCACTCGTTTTTTTCATAAGTATTCCGGTCAATGATTCGCCTTTCGGCTGAGCCAATTGAATCCGCAAATCAATTATCTTTTCGCCATCTCTAAGAACAACCGATGCATTCCAGCTGGACGCGGCCGTTTGTACATCCTGCAACTCACAATTTTGCTCTTTTTCAAGCCCCTGGTAAAACTCAACCGCCTGTTCCAAATTCTCACCGGCAAAACCAATAACAGCACCTCCTCGTTTGTCCGATAAAGAAATGTTCTTAATCGAATTAGGTGGGATCATTCGATCCAACCATCCATCGTTCTCCTCGTTTGCCGAAGTACCAACGAAGGTCGTCCACTCACCCACGTCGATTGGCATTGCCATGGCCCAAACGGCCATTCGCGAACCAGAACCACGTTTTACTGAGTTCCCGTCAACCGCCCCCTCCCGTTCGCAATCATCTCGAATCCCAACTGCCGTCGGAAACCCGGCAAGCATCGGTAAAGAACGTTCGCAGAAAATACGGTATTTCCCCGCGACTGTTTCCACCGGCTCCGCTTCGCCTTGGGCTTCAATAAATTTCTTTTCTTGCACCCCAATTTTACCGAACGGCTTAACTTCATTTTTGAGTTGCTCACGACAAAGGCCTTCCAGCAAATCAAAAACTTCTTCCGTTCCACCTGAAAAATGAGCACGAGTAAGTTGATAACCCACATCGCCAAACTTTAAATTACACTGCTGAAACGTAGGCCAGTCCTCAACGATGTCCAGTTGGTCCGCATAATTTGGCGCTTTCGAAGGAAGAACGGACGAAACAAGCTCAGGACCAAATGTCGTAACGATCACAATGACTAATCCGGTCGCAATCAAATTACTCGTCCACCGGATTACTTTGCCTACGAACGAGGCAATCGGGCTAGCCGGCGATATTGGATCGATTAAAACGTCGTTTTTCGACTCACCGCTTGGAAATTCAGTCCGTTTCAACATTGGTTTGTTGGGTATTCTGTTTCGCATGGAGTTCAACAATTGGCCCTTATTCAGCCTATTGCCCTCCCGCGCGGTCATCTAATCGACCGAGGTAATCTTCCAACTCCTGAATTTTTCGCTCTAGCTCTGCAATTGCCGCGTCGGACAAAGGCGGTTCCGATTCATCGATCTGTTCGCGATACAGCCCAATGGTGCTTCTGGCCATCGTCTTAGGCAATCGCTCAATCGAGCTTAGCAAACTTTCAACACGTTGTTCACGAACCCAATCCACATCCAACTCGTAATTCCTCGTGCTAACCCTCGGATGGAAATCGGGCGCTCCGCCACGCCAAGCAATAAATTCAGGATCCTGATCCAACGCAATTAACAGTTGCCGCATTGGATTATTTTCAATCGCTGACACAGCCAACAACACAGGTGCAGAGTCTCTTACAAAATCAAGATCCAACTCGTAGATTCGCGGAATCCTCCTCGATGAGTTGGAGATCCCCATTTCAGAATGCGTAAAAAAGTCGTCTAGATATTGGTGACTGGTGTCGTACGAAATTTCTCCTAATCGCGGTAATAACGGGGGAGTCCGTCGAATTTGAGCGCCACTTTGGGTGACATCTCGACTCAAATTCAAAATATTAGAATTTACGTTGACTTGTGAAATTGGCCCGCGGATGATCGGTGCCTCGGTCACAGAAAATTGAGCCAAATCATTCAGTGATGCCGCGCCATGACGATCGAAAGTCCCACTCGTTGGCCATTCAGCAGGATAAGCCTGCCAGTGCGCCCAGCGTGGATGCCGATTCCGCCAACCGACATTACGGGCGACGACCTCGGAGCGAATTTTCCAACTCGCGGCATAGCCAAAGGCAACCAAAGCAGCAACAAAGCCCATGAGCAAGGGCAAGGTTAACGCCATCTCAACCGGTGCCAATCCATGCCGTGCTCGCGCTCCAAATCGATTCCGCTTCAGCTTTGATCGACCCAATCGATGTCTCTTTCCAAAAGGACTCCAAAATCTAGTGGGTATTAAGCTGTTGAAATTCTTCAACATTGATCCCTCCTAGGCTTGGCACATCAACAGGTAAATTCGTGGGTGACGTTTGAATGATTTGAGGTATCGCCGGAGCAGTGGCAGGCACCAAACGAGTCACCCAATTTTGGTTCATCAGATCATGGTTACTAGAAACACGGTGCCGAAACACGCCTTCGGGAAACGCAAATCGAGAATCGTGATATAAACGTCCGCGTGGTATAAACAAGCGACTTTGGGCATAGGCAACTTGCACACCAGAATTGGGGTTAGAGAAAAGTCCCGGCATCCGTTCACTCATCACTTCCCAATAGGATACGCCGACAAACATATAATCGGTTTCAATTTCGCTTTGACGGGGCAAATCAGAACGGCGAATCTGGTAAGGCACATTCGTATCTGGATACTCTTCTTCGAGTAGTTGGCGAAGGTAAGCTTTCGAAAAACCTCTCCACAAATTTGCATACTGACTCATTTTTGCGTGTTCATCAAAATCCTGAAGCATTTGACGGTTCAAATAATTCAGGTACCGATTGGCTGCAGTCTTCCTCTCTGAGATACCACGCGAAAAATACTCAGGCTGGCGTTGACTGATGTCATTAATAGGATCGGCGACTGGCATTTGTGAGAAACCGGTGCTTCCAATTGCCTCGAATTCCTCTCCATTGGTTCGCCACATCCTGGCGCGCATTGGCTCGCTACCCGCCAGACCACGGTTCGTAGGACCAAGCCTTGAAGCAACCTCATCAGCCGCAGTCACTGACAATTGCGGCAACGCAATCACTAAAGCTCGCTGGAATTCAGGAATCATTTCGAAATTAAGAATTTCTTCCATAACGGGAAGCAAGCTCTCCGAAACCATTGAGTTTTGTTCAGCGAAAGCCGTTATTAAGTCTCGCTCAAGGGGTGTTTTCGCGGGAATGCCTTCCGCGAGATCCGAAAATTTAGTGTGTGGAGCATCAGCGAACTCGGGAGCAACCGAATTCCATTTTTCTAAAATCTCAGGTGTTAATGATTCTGCATTCCTATCTCGTGCTTCACGTAGGTAGGCTGTTAAAGCAAAAACGTCACACATCAAGTGATTTGTGAACACCAACGTATTCATTCCGCGTGCTAAGACAGTGGACCCAGTTATAGTCGCGGCGTCAGCAGCGTTTTGAATTTTTACTTTCCGATCGGCGTGCCGTCCAACGTTCATCAACATGCCCAGTACCATGGTCAAGAAAATAAACGCGAACACCGTCACAACGCTAATGGAACCGCTTTGATCGCGATGAACGCGATAAACTAAACGCGATACAGCCGAACGAATTCCTCGCTGCCCTACCGCCTGTACTTTAGTCAACTTGCTCATTGAGAAGTCTCCTGCCAATAAGGAAGCTGGGGCTTTTGGCCTTCCATTCCCATTGTTGCGAATGCCTTCAAAGGCCAGATAAACACCTCTCCTGTCTGATCTCTCGAGGGCGTCGTACCGTCCGCGGCGATTGACCCACCGGTGGGCGCAAAAAATCGAATCGGACCAGGGAGAAGTGGCAGGTTGAAGGTAACTAATGCCGTCAGCTCATCCTGCCAACCTAATTCATTCGAATAATACTCATCAAAATACGGAGACACGCCGTAAGCCTCGGGGTAAATTGGCTGCAATGGAGGATCCCGCCATTCGACCCGTTCGTCTCGAATTCGCACAATTCGCGGACGCGACCGATGCCAAAAGGTCAACTGCACATCAGTATTCGGGTAGGAATAAGCAAGTTTGTTTCTAAGCCGATCCGAAATTTTGGTATTCGCCGACGACGCAGGGTCGAGGCCGGAATAAACCTTTTCCATCGCGATCTGTGAACGGGTTCCATATTGTCCAAGGGTGTAACCCAGGTCTCGCGAGGGCGCCAGGGGCATACAAGCTAAAGTCGCCGCCTGTTGAATCTCCGAGTATTTACCGTCAGTCAACGGACTGACCAAATACTGCTGCCCTTCGTCCGTAGAATTGATCAACGTCATTGAACTAATTCGATTCGCCGTTTCAAAAACAGGATCTCGGTTCGCAGGAATCCAAACCGATGCCGATCGCACCGCGGCAAAAGCGGAATAGTGTACCAAGATGTTCCCGAACATAATTTGGTTCACCTGAACAATCAGCATTAGAACCATGACAAAGAACGGCAACGTCAATACGAAACTTAAGCTTTGCACTGAACCGGATTCATTCGCGTGCACTTTCCGTAGTCGAGAAAAATCAAGCTTAGCACCACTGATCATCACTAGGACTCGCGCGGCAACAACAGCCACGACCAAGCAAATGGCCCAAGGAGTACAGGATGTTAAGATCGCTTGATTCATTAACCCATTTCTCAAAAATGGCACGGAGTAGAAAGTATAAAACTCGACTATCAATTTCCAAGGTTAAAACAAAGTCGCCAATTATTACGCAGGTAGTTCAGACCAATTTCTTTACCCATTTGCCGATTCAAAAAAATAATTTCGCCTAAGACAACCACTCGACAGCTTTGAATTCCACAATCAACAACGCCGCCAAAGCGGCAGGTGCCAAGTAAAGTGGAATCTTCAGTTGTCTCTTTTCTTCAGGTGACAAATCGTCCCAAACACCAACGCCAAGCCGACACATTAGTTGCTGCACAATCCGCTTGAAAAGTTTGACGATGCCAATTTTCCAAATCAAAATCACAAGTGCCATCGCGCCGCCAATTACAAAGGTCCACAACAAAGTCTCTATTCCCGGTTCCAACCCCAAGAATGCCCCCATCATGGCAAGTAATTTCACGTCACCTCCACCGATTTGAAATAACAAAAAACAAATCAGCATAATTCCGCCACACGCAGCAAACCCTGCCAGTGCCTCACCAATCCCAAGCTCAGAGTAAAGGTTCGACTTCGACAAACTCCGCCCACTCGACAAAATGAAGGCGAGCGCCATCCCACTGTAAGTTGTCCAGTTATAAATCTTCTGCCGTGACACATCGGTCAGGGTCGCAATAACTGTCAAAGCCAGCAAAGCATAAGTCGCAATCATAGACGTACTTTATTACTGGCTTTGTGCATTAATGGAGCCATTTTCTAAGTCAGTCATGCCTTGCTCGAAGAAATTTTTCACTCGAGGCCAAGCAACGGTAATTAGAAAAATCAAAATGGGCAGGGCAATCGCACCAATAATTAAAATGGTTTCCAGACTGACGCCTCCCTTTTCGTCGTTGTGAATTCGCGCCAAAAAGCGCCTCACGTCCAACATTCGCTTCATCTCTTCTTCCTTTATTAAAAATTTACAAGCGTTCAATTTTCGGATTGGAATTGATCCAAATATTACATCAATGGCGATCCAATGATCGTGATAGTCATTTCATAAACCAGCTTTATCATTCGAGGCAACAAATAAAATAAGAACGCAGCAAGTGGTAAAATGATTCCGAGAACCAGTACCAAATCCAAACTTGCAACCGCGTTTCGATTGCTTATTCGGTCCCTTCCGGGTGAGCGTTGACAAATTTTCATAACATGTCTCATCGTCAATTAAATTAGCAGGTCTATTTCCTCAAGCAATTAAGCTGTTGTGTTGGGTCGCTTCCACATCGATGCAGAAGCTTTTATTCGGTCTCCCATCCCACTTTCAAATGGTTCTTCACCAAATTGCGGAACATTTCCAGTGGCCGTTAACTGCATCTCAACGCGTTCGTCTGAATCGTTATCGGCGCCCAAATGCATTGGCTTCAATGTGTACAGTTCGTTGAATTGATATTGCTGGTCTGAAGTTAAACGCCCAGCTTCTGTAATGGCATGGATCCGCCGCCGGCCATCCTCATTGGATCGCGTCAATTGGACGATAACATCAATCGCAGAGGCAACCTGGGCCCGCGCGACGTACACCGGAATTTCTACGTCCGACATAAGCGATAGAGTTTCCAAACGGACCATCGCATCCACTGCCGAACTAGCATGGACGGTAGAAAGACTCCCCTCGTGTCCACTGATCATGGATTGGATTAAATCAAGCGCTTCTCCCGCTCTGACTTCACCGACAATAATTCGGTCGGGCCTCATTCTTAGCGAGGCGCGAAACAATTCGCGAATATCCATTTCGGACTGGGTTGTTTTGGTTGCTGGTTGAGCCTCGAGGTAAAGGCAATGCTCTTGATGAAGACGAAGTTCTGAGGTGTCTTCGATAACAATGATTCTCTCTGTCTCAGGAATAGCTCGGGAGAGTGCGCCCAACATTGACGTCTTACCAGTTCCACTACCACCAGAGATAATTACATTTTTCCGTAACCGCACGCAAATCTCTAAAAACTCGCGTGCAGATTCGGTCAGACTTCCAAAGCCCATCAGATCTTCAAGCGTTAACGGCTCACTAGAGAATTTTCGAATTGTCAAACACGTACCGACACGTGAACTCGGCGGAATGATGGCATGCACACGAGAACCATCGGGAAGTCGCGCATCGAGAACCGGGCGATCCTCATTGATTTCTCGTCCAACGGATTGCGCGAGATTGTTGACCGCTGATCGCAAAGCATCTTCGCTATGAAAACCTGAGGCCGTGTTTTCGATCTGCCCTTTTCTTTCAACGAATACCTGCTGGTAGCCATTGACCATAATTTCAGTAATCGAAGGGTCGTCGAGAAATTCACCGATCGGTTGAAGAAAGTATCTCAGGCTGGCTTCAAAAACCGCTTGTCTTGACATCTTGGCCCCATTGAATGGTCTACTTCGTCGCGCCGATTCGAAGTGTCAGGTAAATTACTGATCTTTTAAGTTGGAAATGGATCGAGGCTCGAAGGTAAGTGTACCTCAGTAAACGGAACCGGCAAAAAGTTTCCATATCATTTTCGAAGCGGTTCTATCAAATAGTTCGAATTTAATGGGTATTTAGGCGCATTTAAACGGCACTACCAAACTCAGCGCATAAAAAAAGCCTTCCCTATAAAAGGAAGGCTTAGATCAGTGGAGACGAGGGGGCTCGAACCCCTAACCCCCGCCTTGCAAAGGCGGTGCTCTCCCAATTGAGCTACGTCCCCTGATTTACCCCAAGATAACCATCTATCTCAGTGTTTTCAACCTCAAGATACCAAACAAGTGGGCGTGCCAGAATTCGAATCTGGGACCTCGTCGTTATCAGCGACGCGCTCTAACCAACTGAGCTACACGCCCTCGTTTGACCATTAGCAGCAAAACCTGCCACGGATCGCGAAGTTTAAATAAACAACCCACTTTGTCAATTCGACCAAGTTTAATTCTTTCGATGTTCGGCGCCCGGCTTTCGAAAAACCGAGTGAAAAACTGAAAGCAGTATTCTAGGAACTCAAATTTGACTGTCAAATGGCCTGTTAAGCTCAATTTATCGTCAAATTGTCTCCGAAAACCAACCCCAAATTCAACGATCCTAAAAAAATTTTGATATCGATACGAGTTTGGAATGACACATCGTTTTCTACACGTGAAAAATTGGCTTTTTAGGCCACGAGCCTGCTGCTGTTCAACTCAATCTAATGGTGATCGCCGACACCACAACTTGTTTTTTCTCTGCAACTCCTCCAGTTTTAAACATTCCTGCGACTGACTCTTTTAAAACGCACTCCAAGGCGAAATCCAGTCTTTATTCACATTGGCCAAATCAGGTAGTCTTACGAAAGATTAAGAACGCGGAATCAAACCGCGATGGTTTTGATTTCAGGTATTTGTTTTAAAAAACAGTTGAGCGGGATCACGATCCCGGCAACTGGTCTGATCGGATTTACATTAACTGGGTGACAGGCAGGTGTGGTCAATGATTTTTGGATTCGCTTCTATTTCGTACCGTTGGATTTTTGCCACAACGATCATCCCCTGCACTTTCGGATTGTTCGGCGGCCTCGGTTTCCAAAATTCGTTTGGGCAGGATGCTCCGCTTAAAAAAGCACTCTCCATCAAAGCTAAGCAGGATGTCGATTACGAACGTCCTTCGGAGGCGGTCATGGCGGAATGCGTTTTTGCCAAAACAAAGGATCCCGCAGGTTTTGTAGTCCACCACAATAGCGGGCGAATCCTTCGGCGATTCGTCGATACCAATGGCGATAATAAACTAGACCACTGGGCGTATTTTAATAACGGCCTTGAGGTCTACCGAGATTTGGATACAAATTTTGACGGCCGAACCGATCAATATCGTTGGCTTGGTCCAGCCGGGACACGCTGGGGAGTCGACCCCAATCAGGACGGCAAAATTGATAGCTGGAAAATGATTTCCGCCGAAGAAGTCGCCTACGAGTGCTTTGCGGCCATCCGTTCTCGCGATAGCGATCAATTTAACCGGCTGTTACTAACATCGTCTGAACTCGCTGCGCTTCAACTTGGCGATAATTTAAATCGCGACGTCGCCACCAGAATCCAAAAGGCACTTAAAGAATTTGACAAAATGGCGAGGCAACAAAAGGTCATCGATCGCCAATCAAAATTTCTTGATGCTGGTAACGGCCGACCTCAGTTAATGGCCGGAGGATCCTTTGGTAATCGTCGAGATTTAGTAATCTACGATCAAGCGTCTTGCTTTTTTGAGTCGGAAAAGGGTAATCAAATCGCGCTCGGATCATTAGTTCGCGTAGGGAATGTGTGGCGGATGGTCGACCTACCCGAAATCGTTGACCCCAATACGCCCCTGGCAAGTGGCGGAGCGTTTTTTCCGTTACCGCAATTCGGAACAACCAGCACTGCGGCGGCGACTACCGTAACGGGTGAGAATCTTTCGCAACTCTACGACGAGCTAACCAAATTAGATGAGAAACTCGCTTCCGCTAAGGGCAGCCAAGTTCAACAGTTGGAAAAACAAAAAGCGGATATTTTTGTTCAGTTCTATTTGAAAACGGATGACCCGAAGATGAAGCGAAATTGGCTTGAGAATTTGGCAGACTCCGTCGCTCACTCTTACCAGCAGGGACGCTTTGATGACGGTCTGGATTATTTGGGAAAGTTTGTGGCTACTCAAAAAGATTCAGACGGCCTTGACTACGTCGTGTGGAGTAGCGTCTTCGCGGAATACGGCCGAGCGAACTCGAGTGGGACCAGCAAAGAACGCGAATCTGCGTATACAAAAATGATCTCCAACCTTGATAAATTTCAAAAACAGTAAAAAAAAAAAAAAAAATCAGCAGACGCTCTGATCCAGTTGGCTGTTCATGATGAGGTGAACTCCACCGATGACGTTAGTACCGCTGTTGACTGGTATGAGGCGTGTCTGGAGAGATTTCCCAATACAAAATATGGCCGACGGTCCAAAGGGGCGATTACTAGATTAGGTGACGGAAAGAATCGAATATCATTCACGTCTAAACAAGCTAACGGAAAACCATTTAATCTTGCCCAAACAAAAAGCGACATAGTCGTCCTCCACTTCTGGGAGACCTGGTGTTGTCCCGAGAACGACATAAAAGAACTTGGGAGACTCGCAAAAAAATACAAAGACGAGTTGACGATCATCGGTTGCAACATCGAAGGCCCCAACTCTGCCGAGGGCACGAAAAAGTTTTTAGAGTTTCTAAAAGCGCATCCGGAAATCACCTGGGTTCAATTGCACGAACCCGGAAGCGTTGAGGATAGCCCACTGGCTCACCAATTGGGGATCTCAACGGAACCAGCGGTCTTTTTGCTAGACGCTAAAGGGAAGCTAATTGAAAGCAACATTGGAATTTCCAACCTCGAACGCGAAATTGAACGGCAGCTAAACTAGGTAGATTATCGACCAAGCCTTTTCTTGGCGGAGACGATGCCAAGCGACTAAGTTACACACGGATGATTAACAACCAGGATTTTCAATGTTAAACCGAGATGCCCAAATTCAGTTGGCGGAGCTAGTTCGTGTTGCGGCAGCAATCTTCATAGCTTGTTTGTTCCCTGCAATGGCAACCGCGCACGAAAGCAGCAGTTATCCAATAAGCGCTCCCACTAACCGACTAGAGGTTCCTTATCGGCTGACCCACCAAAACGAAAAACCAGTTTTTCGTTATGCAATTTCAGGCGGTGTACGAGGTGCCAATAAGCCGATCGATAAGTTGCTGATATATGACAATGGAAATATTGTGGTAACCGGCGACGTGGGCGTTCCCGATCGAAAAGCGAAGCTCAGCCCGACTGAATTAGAAACATTCAAAGACTTTCTCCTCAAAAAAAATGACTTTTTCAGTTTGAATTCCGCAGACATCGAAAAACGAATGAACCAAAATGGAGCTACAGCAATCACCGACGGTTACAGCTCAATTTTTTCGGGCAACTTTGACGGAAAGATTCACGAGGTAGAGATTTATTCA
>JAAEMV010000814.1 GCA_024225195.1 Planctomycetaceae bacterium
AGGCGTTTTAGCGCAGGCTGCGGTCATGCTGGCTCAGTCCAACGGGCAGGATTCCCACTCGGTAAACCGCGGGGTTTGGATTCGTTCGCGTCTATTGGGAAATCCACCGTCCGATCCGCCACCGGACGTGCCTTCACTACCGGAACCTGAAGGCGATCTCAAAACCGGTGTCCCGGTTTCGGTCAAACAGAGATTGGATTTGCATCTCAAGACAGGCACAACGTGTTACGACTGCCACAAGGATATCGATCCCTGGGGTATCGCTACCGAAGGCTTCGATGCGGTGGGACTACCGCGGACTACGATTCAAAAGGCTGGCCCTGTTGTAAAGCAGGTTGTTATTGATGATCAAGAGATTAGTGGGTTGTTGCCGTTGAAACAGTTTTTGCTTAAGCAACGCCACGAACAGTTTGCCTATGGTTTTACATCTCATATGCTTTCTTATGCGTTAGGCAGACCACTCACATTCCGCGACGAGACGACCGTACGGACCTTGCAGGCAGAGTTTGAGAAAAGCGGATACAATATGCGAACCCTGATCAAAGCGATTGTGACATCAACGGTTTATCGGCAAGGCACCGAATTAAAGACTCAAGATTAATGGCTGTGCCAACGACGACTGGATAGAAAGAAGACAATCATGGCTAAGAGAATACAGATCCATCGACGTACATTTCTCCGCGGCGCGGGTGGAGTGGCCTTGAGTTTGCCGGTGTTCGAATGCATGGCGAGTGAGGCAGAATCCGAGATCCCTAGACGGCTTCTAGCGCTGTATGTGGGGCACGGTTTTGCCCTGCATGGCGATTGGCGTTGGTACCCGACGCTGGTCGATGGCCAGTTGCGTTTTGGCAAGTCAATGGAAGCCTTTACACCTCTGGCCAATCGCATCTCGGTGGTTCAAGGTCTGGAGCATCCCCAATGCGTGAGTGCAAATGGGCATAGCACAGCCGATTCGTTTCTGACCGGCAGTAATCCTGCCGCTGCCGTGAAAAGCCCGTCGATTGATCAAATTGCCGCAGCGCTGCATGGCCATAAGACACGCTATCCGAGTCTTGTGCTTGGCAATGAGGGAGGTTTGGGTGGCGAAGGCCGATCGAACACACTTTCCTACAATCAATTTGGACGCGGCATCCCTTCGACGAATAATCTGCGAGGATTGTATGACGCAATGTTTAATTCTGATCGGGCGTTGCAGGAAAACCAACGGCGACGTTTGAGTCGAGATCAGCGCCGTGTCGATCGGGTGCTGGAATCTTACCGCGAGCTCAAACGAAAACTCGGAAGCGAGGATTCGCAAAGGCTGGAGCACTACATGCAGGCATTGCGAGATGTGGAGAAAGAGATCGAGCGCATGGAACGCTGGTCGACAACCGACAAGCCAAAAGTTTCCACCGAAGAGCTGGCATTGAATGCTTCTGTGCAAGATCCGGCTGCTTTCATTCGTACGATGTACAACCTCATCTATCTGGCCTTCAAGACAGATTCCACCCGTTATGCGACCTACATGCTGCAGAGCATGAACAGTAGCAAATGGGACAATATTCCGATCGCTTTGGGGCTTGGTGTCACCCACCATTTGCTGGCCCATAACGCGGTACAAGGAGGTGAGCATTTGGTGAAACTTGGAAAGTACGACAAGTTCCAGGCAGACCTGCTGGCCGAATTCATCACGAAACTGGCGGATACTCCCGAGGCCGACGGCACGATGCTCGATAACACGATCGTGCTCTATGGCAGTAGCAACAGCCAGACGCACGTTAATACTGATTATCCTTTGATGTTGGCGGGAGGCGAAAAACTTGGTCTCAAGCAGGGAGCGGTTCACGATTTTGGTAAACAGACTCCGCCACTATCAAACCTCTACCTTACGCTGCTAAACGCATTGAAGGTTCCCGTTTCAAAATTCTCCGACAGTAGCGGAACGATTTCAGAAATCATGGCTTGAGCAATCGTCGGTTGGTCCGCAAATGAATCGATGCGTTTTGCCCTTTCTCAAAGCGTGGGTTCGATTGACTTGGTGAATAGATGGCCAAGTGAGGCGACTAAATTGAGGTTGAACGATGAGTTTGAATCGCTGGCAAATAGTGTTTTAGAGAATGGCAAGCTAATTTTTAAATTTCGTTGAAAATTTCTAATTGCTATGTGGAAACAAAATTTTTGCTGGATTTCTACCACCTGTTTCGAAAAAATAACCCTCGTTGTTGTCCCATTTATCTAGGCAATACAGTTGGAACAATCGGACGGTCAGTGCTGGAATCCGCTTTGTTTTTCAGCTGTTTGGTGGCGTCCTTGGATTTGGGTGGTAAGTTTCCTACACGCGTCACAAAGGAGTGCTTCCGCGATCGAGGAGGCTCATGGATTGAGTTTCCTGTTAGACACCAATTAATAAATTGTGAGTATTCTAGACCCAACGTGTCAAAGAACTCGCGATAGGAGAGATGCAAGACAGAAAATGCATTTCTCGGAGACTCCAAGCGATGGCAAAATTTTATATTCAATCGGGCAATGTTTGTTACGTAGTTGGCGCATGCGACGTCGAAGGCGCAGCCCTCTGGGCGATGCACCGTATCATGGACGAAAAGATCTGTGATTACGAAGATGCAATTCTTGAAAGTGACGTGAGTCCGTTTGATTTACCCATTTCTGATGCCCACCTTCAGGACGTCCCACAGGCGGTTCCCTACGAAGCGATGCTGGAGGGGTTGGCTCAATTCGACGAAACGATTTTGGTGAGTGAGCGTGGGTTCGGCCATGATGATGCTGGCGAACTTGAGACCGAAGAAATCTTTCACCAATGGCGTCAATTAATGCAGGCAGTTGATCGACTGCATGACCGCCTTGGGTAGAACCCGTTGGTAGGCAGGCACTCATGTCCGCCGAACGCGCCGTTATAGGGATTGTCAGAGATCGTTAATCCCCGACCCCAAAATCCTCATTGCAGAGTCTCATCATCAGTTCCATTTCCGACTGTTCGTGATGGGCAAGATCACGGCAAAATCGATCAAATGATTCGGCAATTTGCTGAAACTGCACTTGAGGGGATGATTCTCGATAGACCACCTGCCAGGTGGTCTCAATAATTTCGCTCAGTTGAAGGAATAAGGCTTCATGGTCTTGCTGGAGGCTCGAAGCGTTTCGGCTGACATTGGGGTTTTGGAGGGCCGAGTTTTGGAAATAACCGTAGCATTCTTCTAAGGCGAAATAGGTTTCCATTTCGTCACGAAGGTCGGTGAGGCGTTCGGCAACTTGTTGAGCAAAGGTTCCAGATTTGGAAGCGAAGCGCTGAGTCCGGTTTTCTACGCCGTGCATGATCTCGTGATAAACATTATTCAGAAGTTCACGAAATCCGTAATCCGTTTTGATTTCTTGCAAAAACGGGACATTGATGGTGATGCCGGCAGCCTCTGCACCACTTTGACGAAATTCAGTTTCAGATATCCAAGTGCTCATCTCATTCCTCGCTCATAACGTAGGATCGTAATTGCCAATCTGATGGAGAGGTTGGAGGAAGAAGAATTTACGTTTGACGCTTTCAGTTGCTGTAGGCAAATAAATTGCGTTGTAGAACGAAATCTAATTAGATTTTCATTCTTTAAAAGTATTTCCTTCCATCGCATTGAACCAGTCTCCACGTTAAACACGATCCTTATTTTATGGCGAGCCAATGCGAAGGCAAGGAAAATCAGATCCCTAAGAATAGGGAAGGAACTCGGGTTTGCTGCCAAGGGAATCAATGCGGACATTGGTCGTAGCGATAGCATGCTATTTATTTGCTAAACTACAGAATCGGTATTTGAGATTGCCCTTAATTGGTTTCGGTTGTTGAAAAATTTTAATTTCTGAGTGCTACATGTCCCAACACGGTCCGTGGTTTATCAAAGAATCTAATGATGTTTACATTGATCCGTTCGTTAACGTGCGGGTGGATCAGGTCATTCGCCCCGACGGCAAGGACGGTCAGCACGTCGTTGTCTGTATGAAACCCGGCGTTTGTGTTTTAGCGATGGACGATGAAAATAATGTTCATTTGACACGGGAGTTTCACTACGGCGTTGGGCGTTATTCGCTGGAAGCTGTTTCGGGTGGAATCGATCCGGGGGAGGGGGCAGATACGACTGCCAAGCGAGAGTTGGCAGAAGAACTAGGGTTGATCGCTGAAAACTGGGAGGCGATTGGTTCGGTCGATCCTTTTACCACCATCGTTGTCTCGCCAACGAAGACTTACATTGCCCGTGGGTTAACGAAAACTGTTAGTAATCCCGAAGGCACTGAACTGATTGAAACCGTCGTGATGCCATTGTCTGAAGCAGTTGAACGAGTCAACGCTGGCGAGATTACTCACGCGCCTACCTGTGTTTTGATTTTACAGGCAATGATGAAGAATGGATCCACGCCCACGGGTTAGTCAAAGACCCTTTGCAAATTACTTTGCATCGAGGTGCTTTATTTCAGTCAATCGTCCGCACTTAGTTCGAGAGTTGTTCGAACATTTTTTTCGCTCTGGCGCGGTACAGGAAGAGTCCGCGGTATTTCAAAGCCTGTTCTAAGGTGGTTTTTGATTTCTCTTTTTCTTCCATTGCATTTAAAACCGAGGCGGCAAAGAATCTAATTTCAGGCGAAGCATTTTGCTGCTGTAGCGCTCTTCCGATTGCCGTTTTAGCTTGTTCCGTTTTGCCTTCTCGCAAGAGAATGTAACCACGAGCTGCTTGGGCAACGACGTTATTCGGCAGCGCTCGGACATTTCTGTTGGCGATTTCAAGTGCCATTTTCCGCTTCTCCGGGTCGTCGCTTTCAATTAAACAAAGGGCGTACATGTTCGACGCATCAAAGTTGTTTGGAAATTTTTTGTAGAGCTCGCCGTAGTGTGATTCGGCAACGCCGTAAGATTCACCGGCAAAAGCAATTTTTGCTTTTAGGGAGAGAGATTGAGGTGTTTCGCCGGCGACCTCTGATTTTTTGATAGCTGAATTTGCCATGGGGAATTGTTCTTCATTGACCGCCCAACTGGCGACTTCCAATTGAACTTGAGGGCTGTCGGCATACGTTTCGGCGGCCGCTTGAATCCAGACCTTGGCGGTGTCAAATTTCCCGGTTCGCTGGAACCAGTTAGCCACGATGATTTCGGGTGGCCGCGTTTGGGGTAGCGCGGTTTGGAGTTGTTTTAAAAAGAGCAGGCTTTGCTCGAGGTTCTTTTCATTGAATTCAAGTTCAGCCGAGACCATCAACGCTTTGGGGTTTCCCGGTCGCAATTCTCTGAGTCTTGTGAGGTAACGTCGAGCATCTGAGAAACGTCGTTGTCGCATGGCGATATCAGTTGCCCCGTCGAGATATTGCGCTTCGTAAAAAGCGGCGGATACGGGAGATAATTTTGCGTTCTGGGTCACC
>JAAEMV010000815.1 GCA_024225195.1 Planctomycetaceae bacterium
AAAGGCATTATGCGGCGCGGCGTCCCAAATTTTTTGCACCACCACGGCCGCTGGTTTCGTTTGTGCCGAAACAGGCAACAACCCGGCATAAAAAAGCATTAAGATTGGAAAACCAACGAGGTAAAAGGAAGCGGGTTTCATATTTGCTTTTCTTTTTGAGATCCACGTATTTAGAATATCGGTATTCGACTTAATAAGTCTGGCAGCCCGCCCCTTCCCTTGGAAGCCTCCAAGAACAGCATTCTCTGCGGATTCGTCTGCATTGGCCTCAGCTGTACCAACCCTCCTCTGCCCGTCATATCCACGCCACCTAATATTATTTTCATTCTGGCGGACGATCTTGGTTATGCCGACATGGTCTCAATGGACAAATCCATTTCGCGACGGCGGTTCCCGTTTTTTTGGGTATTGTGATCGAGGATCTTAGCCCCGAGTTTTTTAACCAAATTTTGGACAGGAGGTTGGAATTGAAACAGGCAGTTCCGTTACCGAGTCGTCAGCCTCAACCCAAACCTCGATTTTGATTACCTAAGCTCGTTCTGTCCTAAGCCGTATTAATATTGCCGGGCCGATAGCACGCGTCTGCGACCCGCATCAAAATATTAAAAATTTTTGAGACAATTCGTTTTGGTAAACGCATATGGGGGTGTAACTGATTTTGAATAGTATTTTTTGTACTGAGGTTAATCATGACAAATGTGCGAGTGAGCGTCGCAATTGGTCTTACGCTATTAATTTTTACTGGCTGCAACCGATTTGATAATAAACATGCCCAAATTATTGAAGCTATCAATGAAGGCGTTCCAGCCAATGTTTTGACCAAACAAATAAACGCTCTTGAAAAACTCTCCAACGGCGGTGAGCATGACAAAAAAGTTTTGGAAATCTACCAAGATAGCATTACCGCGATGGGTTTAATGCCGGAGGGTCTCACCACCAACATGACAAAAAATTACAATGTCAAACATTCCGCATTCAGAATAAAAATCAACCGTACCGATTACGCTTACCTGATACGCTGGTCGAAGGGGAACGGTGTGGGAAGCGACATCAACCCAGGTTTTCACTTAGATGAGCCCCGGATAGCGCGGAATGCAGATCTTGCAAAAACAGAAAAGGAGCGGCTGATACTTGCTGCCATACTTAAAAAACACCCGGATAGCTATGAGGTAAAGGAAGAAGGGCCCGTACAAGAATGGTATTTCTCAAGACATTTTCCGGAATTCCTCTGGGCTGAAGCGGCGAAACTGTATTAATCGATCGTCAAAACTATTTGTGCCTCTAAAACCTGCAAGGCCGATACAGCAAAGTGCAAAGAGAGGTGAGACTTCGGCCTCACCTCTTTTCAATGAAGACGGTACAACGGAAATGACCCGAAGAAACCAAGTACTGAAGGATCTCCAACTGGAGGATACGTAGCGTGGAGCGATATGCGAGACGTGATCCGACGCACCTTAATTTTGTCATATCTAATAAAATAGAGGAAACAGCTACTTTCACGATGACTGTAGGTTGGCTACGAGAAAACCAACTTTAGACCGGGTTAGCGAAGACCGGTTTCGTTGTTCAATTCTACAGCGATGCGACCAAAAGTTTTGTAACAGTGACGTGGAAAAATGCGAGTGGGTACGCTGATGGTACAGAAACAGTTGTTGACGCACGTAGTAATTTCAGCCCACACCCGTTTTGAAAGTTCACCGAAGCAATAGAGTTTGGTAAAAACCAGCGGGCGATAGCGCACCACCGAATGCCGCAGCAAAATACCGAACCGCTAGAAATTAGCCCTCGTCTTCGCACACTTAACAAAACGAGTTCCGCTGCAAATCCAATTAGCTCGCTTTAAGATCCATTAAGCGCGGCGTATGAAATCCGCGGCATAACTGCGAATATCTTTTCCGTTCAGCACGTGCACCATCCTCAATTGCTGCACGGTTGAGTCGCCAAATTGAGCCAACGGAATATGCACCAGCGTTTTTTTGTAATGCTTGGCAATCGCTTGCCAAGCGCTGCCCGGTGGCAGCGGACTGAGGATCGCAACGTGCCGGCATTCACTATAAAAACAAGTGGCGGCGATCAAACGCTCTTCCAGGGTTGTGGTGAAATCAAAATTGGGGTCATGCCAAATATCGGGTATCGAGATCGGTGGATACAAAAACATGGCACCCCCGTAATTCGCTAAACAGATTCCCGGACCGATCGGTTGCTGTTGGAAATCGGTTGCGAAGAAGGCCAACGTCGATTCCCCCTTATGTTCCGCAAACCAAGTTGTCCGCCACGGGTATTCGCGAGGATCCGCTGGGGAATCGAACAACATGACCGCGGCATCCAATTGGCCCTTGTTAGGCGGTAGAACTTTGACGTAGATGTCCCCTTCATACCAATGCCGCAAGGTATCTCGGATATCAATCCCATCCTTCACACTCGTCGTGAACTTTTCGGTCTTGGCCAAATCCGCTCCCATGACCTGTTTGGCTCGTTCAAAAACTGCAGCGCGAAAATTTTCAATCAATACATCCTCAGGAGGCCAACTGCATTGAGAATGGGGATTCCATTGTTGCTTCCATTTTTGGCGATCCTGATCGGCCGGCTTAGGTACCAATTGAATACTTTGCCAAGCCAATGGTGGTCCGGCCAAACGATTTTTAGTCTGGCGTACTTCGTCATCGGGAAAGCTTGCTTGATCAATTCCCATACGCAACGCATCCCAGGGACTCATTCGGTCGAACGGATAGACCTTGGCGACTTCCAGCACCTCCAAGGCATAGCCATCCCCCACCATTTGTTTGGCAGCCATCACAATTGTTGATAGCTGGGGGGTGAAACGGTGATTGATCAAAGTCAGATTGCGAATGTACTTCAACATTTGTCGCAACAAAAAAGGCGTCACCTTTCGCGCCCGACCTTTGAAATTTTTTCGGTACTGCGTGCGCGCTGCAATTAAAAGCAGCTTCACCCCGTCGATACTCAGGTTGTCGTCGGATGATAACTCCGCACGCGCTTGTTCGTACAATCCCGTGATATACGGAAGCTCACCAAGCATAAAGTAAAGCGAGTCTGGGTCGACCGAAAAAGCAGTCGGCTCTTCTACAGGATCGTGTTCTACCGGTTTCAGATCACGATTATTAAATGCCTCGCGGATCCATGGCCAATGCATCACGTTGCACACA
>JAAEMV010000816.1 GCA_024225195.1 Planctomycetaceae bacterium
ACCGAACCTATTTTTTGACAGGTTCTGGCAAATCTTACAAGGCAACTGGTGAAGGTTTTAAATTACTAAAAGAGTGGCTGACTAAATGGCGAGATTTCTGGCTCTATTGCCGATCTGTGTCAGTTTATATTTGCAAAGACCGCGGTAGATTGGACGCTGATGATTGCGAGTTGATTAGTTTGGTCAAATAGGGAAAATAGCATTTTACGAACCTCCTATTTCTCCTAATTTACGGGGCGTGTTTTGGCTTACCTAGTCGTAGTAATGGGCGTTTCAGGAAGTGGAAAGACGCTTGTCGGAAATTGGTTAGGCAATTCGACTGGTTTTGAATTTATCGATGGAGATGATCTTCATCCGCCAGGAAATATCGCTCGAATGAAGAGCGGTGAGCAGCTCGATGATGCCGCTCGGAAGCCGTGGCTCGCCGCGATAGTGCGTCGAGCTGAAATAGCTGTCGCGAATGGAGATTCGCTGATCGTTGCCTGTTCCGCTTTGAAGCAGAGCTATCGTGATCAACTGCGATCGATTGCTGTTCCGGTGTATTTTATTTTTCTCGACGGAAGCCAGCAGCTGATTGAAACGCGATTAAAGAATCGCAAGGGTCACTTCATGCCA
>JAAEMV010000817.1 GCA_024225195.1 Planctomycetaceae bacterium
ACCCACAAATGCTCGCACCGGGAGCGTTGGCTTTCAGTTCGCAAGTAGACGCTGGTCAAGAAGCACTGACTTTTGACTCCGTCGACCTCTCACTTAATACGCGAACGTTGCCAATTTCGATTACCGGCCCAATTCTAGAACGAATTTTTGGTCCCACGGCAACGGTGGGTACGCTGAGTGGAAAAATCACTGCGACCTACCTTGCGTCGCAACAATCTCTCAATCTAGCCGTTCAACAAATTGATATTCGTGACTTCGGATTTGCATCACCAAACTTAATCGGAACCGATCAACTCACGGCGAACAGCATCACAGCCCAAGGAGAGTTATTGCTCTCGCCGTCAACGGTGGCAGGCCAGCAATTCAAAATCCAAAGTGATCTTGGGACCATTCGAGCTAATGGGACCCTTTCCGTTCAACAACTAAATCAACTCACGCAAACTGGCAAACTCCCAAGTGAATCGTTTGAGTTAGACGGAACAATCGACTTAGCTAAAACGCTCCAGATGCTACCGGCCACTCTTCAGCTTCACGAAGATTTGATCGTCAATTCTGGAAAACTTACGTTTCAGGCTGGGAGTCAATTCGAGAATAATATCAAGCGTATGGTCGTCAACATGGACGCCGCAAATTTAAATGCGATGCGGGGCAACCAAGCCTTTACGTGGGCAAAACCACTCCGACTGGTTGGAACCATCGAAGAATCAAAAAACGGTCTAGCGATCAATAACATACTTTGCACCACTGATTTTCTTACGATCCGAGGGAATGCTGACACCAAGACTGGAGCTTTCACCGCCAGTGGCAATCTTGAAAATTTAACCCAGCGACTGGAACAATTCATTGATTTAAAAGGGTGGAAATTTACTGGCTCGCTTGCTGGTAAATTCGGTTGGCAATTTGAGGAAACCTCGAACCAAACCTCCGCCAACGCCGAAACAAATTCAGTGTTGATCAATGGCGAATTCAATATCGCACAGCCCTCAATCTCTGGGCCGGACATGCCGGTGTGGCAACACAGTGCCTTAGACATTACCGCCTCCACTGCCTTGCAGCCCCATTCCGTCAAAGCGATGGGGTTGGACCGCACCCTTCTTGAGTTGCGATCCGGTAAAGAAACATTTGCCATCGAACTGGCAGAACCCTGCAACGACCTGTTCCAACAAACAGTCTGGAAAGCGAATTGCCAGATGACCGGCCCCGTTGCCAGTTGGCTCACAGAATTGAACGGCTTTATTGACTTGGGCAACGTGCAGGCTGCAGGAGAATTGGGGATGACCTGCAATGCAACGATTGACAGTGAAAAAATTCAACTCGACAACATCGACTACCACATTGACGATCTATTTTTCAATGGTTTCGGTTTAAAAATAAACGAACCTCAAACTGCTGGAAGTGGATTACTGACTTACCAACTTGCGACTGGAAACATTTCGATCGACACAGCCACGGTTTCTAACAAAACCGTAGCCGCAGAGAGCAAGGACATTCGAATTTCATTCCCGGGCTATTTGCAGATCGACGGAAGCGTTGGGTTTCGCGGTGATGTGAATCGCATTGCACATTGGCTCGAACTTTCACCTACCAACGATAGTATCTTTTGGTATGGGGGACTCGAGGGCACCGCACTTTTAGGTTCCAACGAAAACGGGATAGGATGTCGAGTCAATTCAACCATTACTGACCTGGCTCTGTATCGACAGGTAGAGGTCACAATTAACCAAGCTCAAACAGCACCCAATGGACAAATACTTCCAGCAGGGCAAGTTCAACGGCAATGGCAAGAAGTCTGGCAAGACTCAAAGGTTGACTTAATGGGCGACATTTCTCTCGCAGCAAATTTTGATGCGATCGGATTCCAAAATGCCAAACTTGAATCCGCAAGTCTCTATGCAACCTTAGATGGTGTAATTCGTGATCTCGGAAATACCATGCAGGCCGATCTTGCCGGCACATGGAAACCTGGTTGGGAGAAAATAAACCAAGCGTTTCAATCCAATTTTGGCGGCCTATTCCAATTATCTGGAAACAATCTTGATCAGTATGCCATCCAAGGGCCCATCTTCGAACCAGTAAATACAACATCGGGGCAATCAAGCCGGTTGTCTTCTAATCTTCAAGCTACGGCAAATCTCAACTGGGACACAGGAAAGCTTTTGGGAATCCCAGTCGGTGCCAGTAAATTAGATTTCGTTCTTCAACAAAAAATTGCTGACCTGAAGACTGCTGGAATCCCGTTCGCCCGAGGTTCCATTCAATTAAATCCAAAGGTAGATCTACGCGGTGAAGAGCCAATCATTCGAATGACACCTACCCGGGTAATCGACAACGTCGCCCTTGATTCCGAAACAGCTCATCAATGGCTTAGCTATGTCGCCCCGCTGATGGCCGACTCTACCTCGGCTGAAGGAAATTTCACCGTCGATATCGGGTCAGCGGCGATTCCCGCATTTAATCCATTGGATATGGAGCTTTCCGGAACGATCCATCTTTCTGATCTACAAGTTGGCGCAAGCCCCATGACAAGACAGCTTATCGGCACCATTAAACAACTCCAAAATTTAATGAAGCCAAATTCAATAGAATCAAATGCAACTGATTGGATTCGAATGAAATCCCAGTCAGTCCCGTTCGTCGTTAAAGATGAACGCATCTATCATGAGACGATGACCATTCAACACAAAGACCTTGTTTTCCAGACCAAGGGAAGTGTCGGATTCGATCAAACACTCGACATGATCGCCGAAATCCAAATTGCAGACGACTGGATCGAAGGAAAACCACTCCTTGCCGGTCTCCGCGGACGCTCAATCTCGATTCCCGTTCGTGGAACCGTTTCCAAACCCTTGTTAGATAAAAATGTGATCAAACACTTTTCGGAAAATCTGGTTAACAAAGCAACCGGTGGATTGCTGAACGATAAAATCCAACGTGAACGCGACAAACTATTTGGCAAAATTGGAGAAGGACTCGGAATTCAACCTGCCAATCAACCCGGCATCAACAATGGAACCAATTCCCCAACGAACTTCGACCCCAATCAGATCGAAGAGAAAATCCAGGGAGAGTTGATAAAAGGGATCGGAAATTTATTTGGCAAGTAATCCTTTCCAAAAAAACACTTGGACTACCGTTTTTCCTTCACTCGCTCTCATTTTATTTTTTGACGAAACCGTATTTCCTGGCAATCGTTTCAACTAAATCGGTAATTCCCCGACGTTGGCGATCACTCAGTTCACTCTTTTCCCGCAGAGGCAAATGTGAAATTACACTTCCTTGGCACGACGGGATACCACCCTAACAACCAGCGGCAAACTGCGTGTCTGATGCTTCCTGAGCTGGGCATCATTTTTGATGCAGGCACCGGGATATTCCGTGCCCGAGATCTCATCCAGACTGACACGCTGGATATTTTCTTGACTCATATCCATTTGGATCACTGCGTGGGACTGACTTTCCTCTATGACGTTCTCTATCAAAAAGAAATGAAGCGGGTAACTGTCCATCTCGCTGAGGACAAAATTGAATCAATTGAGAAACACCTTTTTAGTGAGTCGCTCTTTCCCGTCAAACCAAATTTTGATTTCAAGCCGCTTTCCGACCACCCAGTGACACTCAGTGACGGGTCTCAACTGAACGCGATCCCACTGGACCACCCCGGCGGCGCCCACGGTTTTCGAATTAACTGGCCAGACCGATCTTGTGCCTACATTACCGACACCACCGCGTCGGTGGATGCAGATTACGTGCAAGCCATTGGAAATGTAAACACACTGATTCACGAGTGCTACTTCCCCGACGGCTGGGAGCCAAAGGCAAAACTAACTGGGCACAGTTGCCTGACTCCGGTCGCAGAAGTGGCCGCGACCGCCAACGCAGATCGACTTTTTCTCGTGCACGTCAACCCGCTGGATGAGTCACCTCAACCCCTCGATCTCGAATCTGTCAGCGAGATCTTTACACCGATTACCATCGCGGAAGATCATATGACCATTGAGGTCTAGTAGCGTGCCTCATTTGCGCACGTCACCCTCCATGCTTGGTCGAAAAACTTATCCCCTGTTTACCGAGCTATCCGGGATCAAGCCTCTGCCTACTCAGCCATCAAACGCTCAACGGCCATGGCCCCGCTTTCGATACATGCAGGGATTCCAACGCCGCGATAGCTATTTCCAGCCAATTCTAAGCCTTGATGATTTGCCGTTAATTCTTCAATTCCATCGACTAAATCTCGATGGCCTAAATGATACTGCGGCATGCAATTCCGCCAGCGAATGACACGTGTCAAACCCGGCTCACCTTGAAATCCAACAGTCCTTTGCAATTCTTCGATTGCCATTTCAATCAGTTTTTCATCATCCAATTCAACCAACTCACGACGCAGCGCACCGCCAACAAAACAACGAACCAAAACCTTTCCGTCAGGGGCGCGGCCTTCAAATTTATTGCTGCCAAAACTGGTTGCGATTACGTCTCGATTAAGTACCGACGGAACAATTATTCCATATCCCGAAAAATCTTGGCCCAGCTGGTCGCGATCGATGCCTAAAATTACCACCGCAGAACTGGCAGCCTCTATTTTCCCCAATTCTTTCGCAAGCTCGGCATCGACCGACTGAAGGAAGCGCCCGCTGACTTTCGCAGATGTGGCCAACACTAATCGCTCTGTCTCTATCTTTTGACCCGGCTTGGAATCGGAACCACCCGTTGTGATTTGCCAACCTGACGTGACTTTTGCTACCGAATCCACGTTTGAATGGTTTTGAAAATCTACTTTCGGTAATGACTCCATAATCCAGCGAACCAATTCGCTAATCCCTTGCCTGGGTGCGCGAAACATTCCGTACCTTGCTCCGCTGGCCTCCCTTTGGATTGCTTTTTCCTTCGCAACTCGTCCTGCTTGTATCAAACTGCCGTGTTGTTTTTCCATCGCGACAAACCTTGCCATTGTCGCTTGCATACTGAGCTTTTCAGGATCGGCAGTGTAAATTCCACCCACCAGCGGTTGGATCAAAGTCTCATAGACTTCTCTACCAAATCGACGCGTAGCAAATGAAATTAGGCTTTCATCCTGAGTCCAGTCACTGGGAGCGATCTGCTCTTCTGCCTGAAATCGATCTTTTGCAGCCGCCGATAATAATGGAGTTGCTAATATTGAGTCCAAATCACTCGGCAGCATTAGGGACAGCCCGCGAGGAACTGGATGAATGGTCTCATCGGTTGCGACATAAGCCCGATCGTCTATTGGGATTGTCTGCAACAACTCGTCGGTTTTACCAAGATGTTCACAGATCTTAATTGCCGACCTCGGATCTGTCGTAAACATGTCCGCACTATGCTCGATCAAATAACCTTCGGCGGACTCGGTCTGCAGCACTCCGCCCCAAAGCCCATTAGATTCAAGGACTGTAATTTGAGCCTCAGGCATTGCTCGTTGTGCAAAAAATGCGGCCGAAAGTCCTGTGATCCCGCCACCAACAATGGTTAGTTTTTTTGATTTCATAATTATTTAAAACGAGTCGCGGCAAAATGAATCGGGGAGATGTGAGGGGTTTCACCCAACATCAGTTCCTTGAGCAGTTGGCCTGTTCCGGTTGCCATACTCAAACCAAGCATGTTGTGACCGGCCGCGATCCAGACATTATTCATCGCGGGACTTCGGTCAATAATTGGCTTCCCATCCCATGTCATCGGTCGCCAACCAAACCACTCCTCTTCGATTGGGTCACAAAAGGGTTCGTGAAGATATTTTGCTGCAGCGGATTTCAACAACTCCATACGTCGTGGCGGAATCGAAGTGTCGTAACCCGTAAATTCCATCGTTGATCCAATCCGATACTTCGACTGCATTGGAGTGATCGCAACATGACTATCCTCAAAAATAATTGGTATCTTCGGCATCAGCTTGGGCTTTGGCATCGTTAGCGAATAACCTTTACCCGGCTCGATCGGTATCGACATTCCTAAATGATGATTCAAAAATGGAGTCATCGCGCCGGTCGCCACCACAAAATGCTCCGCTTCCAATTCACGTCCATTGGACAAAACCGCCTTCGCGGCGTTCTGTTCTCTTTCAAATTGCTGAACTGGAAAATCTTCAAGAATCGAAACCCCTAAATCCAGCATTTTTTCGCGCATTTGGGACAACAACTTATCCGGTCTCAAATGGCAATCTCCTTCGTAGTGCCACCCACCTCCGAACCCTGACTTAATAGCCGGTTCCAATGTCGTCAACTGTTGACCATCATAGGGGGTCGCAGCCACCCCAAAATTTTGGCGGATAAGCCCATCCATTTCGCCAAATTGACGAAATGATTCTTCGTCATCAAAAACAAATAGAAGTCCTTTTTCCTGCCACTCACAATCAATGTTTTCATCTGCAATCAACTGTTGATACAAATGTTTGGAAGATTGCAGGAGTTCATGTCTGCCGATGCCAGCGGCCATCATATCCCGATGATTGCAACGTAGTGAGAAGTTCCAAAACCACTTCACAAAGTTCAATTCAAAGCGCGGCTTCACCGCAAACGGTGAATTTGATTTCAACATCGCTTTGAGCGTTTTTAAGATTGCACCGGGTTGGCAGAGCGGGAACACATGACTCGGGGAGATGTATCCGCAATTACCATGCGAGCAAGCCGCACCAAATTTATCACGATCCACAATTGTAACTTGGCAACCTGCTTTTATCAGATTCCAAGCGCACATGGTACCAATGACGCCACCGCCAATGACGACAACACGATCACCCTGGCCAGCTTTCATGAGGTTATCCCCATCCTAAATGGATCATCCGAGTCGAGAATTAAATCTGCCTCTCCACAAATATAGGCTTCCCCCTCAATCGTCGGAATAATACTCTCAGATTCTTCATCGTTTCTAAAGGAACCCGAAAATACCGTTCCGAGAATTCCTTCCTGATGCCAAATCTCACCGGGCGCCAACAATCCATCGGCAGCGAGGCAGGCGAGCTTTGCGCTGGTGCCCGTTCCGCACGGAGACCGGTCGTAGGCTCCCCCGGGACAGAGAACAAAATTCCGACTGTGGTTGATGGGGTTCAGCGGTTGAGTGAATAATTCGACATGGTCAATCGGCCCGTCACTACCACCAATCCCCTCGATCTCAAGTGTCTTCATGATTTGCTGGGTAACTCTCGTCAGGTGCCCTGCGTTAGAAACACACAATTCTTCTTGTGAGTTTTTCACCAGAAAAAACCAATTCCCGCCCCAGGCAATATCGCCAATCACCTCGCCGTAATCCGGCACATCGATGGTGACGTCACGATGGAGGCGGTAGCTCGCTACATTTTCAACTGCGACTCGGCGATTTCCAGTAAAACGAGCCGTCACCATTCCGACCGGCGTCCCAATTCGGTGTACGCCCTCTTCTACAATTCCTAGATGCTTGAGAGTTGCCATCAGCCCAATCGTGCCGTGACCGCACATTCCTAGATAGCCGGCGTTATTAAAGAAAATAATATCTGTAGTACAGGCGGGGTCTTGGGCCTGAATTAATAGACCACCCACCCAGACGTCTGACCCCCGTGGTTCATTGACGACCGCACTGCGAATCCCGTCAAATTGATCCCGAAAAACAGCCACTTGTTC
>JAAEMV010000818.1 GCA_024225195.1 Planctomycetaceae bacterium
CAACTGTCTGCCAACTAATGGTTCCTGATGCAACACCACGTTTTCAGTCGAACGAAAAAATTTTCCAATGCTTTGGAGTCATCGTCATCGCCGAAAACGTGTACATCTCGCTACCCCATGAATTTTCTGGAAGATCCTGCAGTGTATCGAAATCGGTTTTCCACGGTATAACGTTGTGAAAAAGATTTAGCGTCGGAACTGCTTGGTTAATCGAGAGTCCAATGAGCCATTCCCTAAAGCGTATGTCGAGAGGAAAGCCCCATTGGCGCTAACACCCAACCTGAAGCCAATTAAGGAAGCGGTCAGGTCGGTGAGCGAAATAGTCTGGTGACCAATGAACATTTTGCTGAATTCTTCGGCAACTATCGCAGTTGTGACCCGAACGTTAAATGCTCCATCATATTTGAGCGTTCCCTTCAAACAGAGTGACAGGGGAAAACTGAGAGCGGCGAATAAACCAAAGTGCGCGGCTTAATCAATGCCCGGAAGCAGTTGAACAAATCGAATCGGTTTACTTTCCGAACCGGGGTTTGCTACAAAAGACGCAATTCATTTTCCTTTTTGAAAAATTGCGCTGACAGTTAGGTCATCTCAGCATTTTCTATATTACTAGATTGCCAAAGTTGTCGCTTTCAGGTTCTTGACGATCAATAATTTCACGAAGCACATTATCTTCCAAATTTAACTCTACCTTTAAAATTTCCCAGAGTCCCTCCGTCACGGCGTTTAGTTTACGAATACGTACTTCGAGATCTTCTATTTCAGTTTGGGCTCTCTGTAAATTTTGACGCACCCTGACTTCGCGAAGATTTCTACTTGTCTGATGGGATTGCGCAGCGAAGAAAAATGGCATCCACATAACTTCCTTTTCTTTCTTTAAAACCCGAATTCGGCCGGTTTGCCAGCTTATGATAAACCGCCGTATCTCCGCTATTAGTTCGCTCTGATATTGGAGATATTGGTCAGATTCGCAGCGTATTTTTCAGGTTTTTAGAATCCTCTTGCGAGCCAAGAGTCATTTTTTGTCTGGCTAAAGGATTTCTGGAAGTTTGCTGCGTCAATATCGTCAGGAGGATTGAGTGAAGCCAATCTGACAGAGCGGTTATGGTATTTCCAGTTCCAGCGTCCTCCAGGCGATACCCCTAAATTGATGAGATTTTTTCAGGGGCGACCCAGATTCCAACAAAGAAACGGATCTTGTTATTCTAAATTGATGAAGATGTCCGCAATGGTGGCTCCGATTCCCAGCAGAGCGATCACGATTCCGGCCCAGTGCATAGGAATAAAAAAGAAACTATGTTTGGACAGATTAATCACCAGCCTTTCGCCAGTTTGTTCATCGATCACAAATCGGTCGGTTCGCTGTTTTAGTAGAAACCCTATCGTCGATGAAATAAGGCCACCGATTACCAGGGCAGATCCGATTGCCCAAAGATTTGATGAGTAATATCCCTCTCCAAACTGCTTGTCTAGAAGGTAGTTTGCTAGGAGGCAGGAACCAAACGTAATGACCGCAACCAAAAAACCAAGTCCATTGAAAATTACCATTTTGGTTATCCTTGCGTGTGGGTTCTTACAACTTGCTAATGTAAATCAGTCTTCAGACAAATTGTAACCGGAGCAGTATTTTTTAATTCTGATATTAGCTGAGAGAAATTGTCTTGGGATTGATTTATCTGGGGGACAGTCAGCTGATAGTGTTGCTGACTAAATGTGTTGGTTAAACAAATCGATCATGATCGCAGCAAATGCGCTACTGAGATTTTCAAGTTAGTTTAAGAGAAGATGAGTTTGCTGAAAAGTATTTTCTAGAATGCTTTTGTTGCGGATTTTGTTCACATTTCACAACGCTAGTTTTCAAGTTTGACTAAAAGTGCTGAAACGTATTGGTCAGCAAGATAAATTTCCCCCATGAGGGAGGCGTCAACAAGTATGTCTAAATTTAAAATTCGACCGGTTGATTTGATTTTTGCACAGTTGCTAAAAAGTTTGGTCGTCAGAGTCATTGCTTATGTTGTTTTAGCTCCAATTTGCCTAGGACTAATTTGGTTTGCGCTACCTCGTTTAATTGGCGGACCGGACGGTTTAGTTTGGTTGGTGACCGGGGTCGCCGTAATCGCGAGCCTATTCGTCGTCTACAATCTAAACAAGTTGTGTTATCGAATAGATGAACACTTTGCGGAAAGAAATAAGGCAACGAAGGACGAATCTATCGAAGGAAGAAGGTGAAGCTTGCTCGTCAGCTCAGTAACATAACCGAGGGCGTGGTTAAAATAGGGGGGCAGTGCGAGAGGAGAGCATTTTAAATTTGAACACCGAAGTTTTAGATGGGACGCACTATTTGAGGGGCCACGGCTTTCTAACGAACTGTTGGAGGAGGTAACTGGTGTCGTTGAGTTGCTGCCTAGATCTTTAGACATCTGAACGAAAATCGCTTAAGATTGTTTCAAAATTGTCGGCTTAGTTTTGCTTCTTATTTTTTCAACTGACGTGTTTCTCGCGGAATCGGAGGGCGTATATGGCAGCGACTAGAACTCTTGTAGACGAAAATTATAAGGGCTGGAAAATTGAAAGAGTGGTAACGGAATATATGACACCACATTCTACAAAACCTCAGCAAGACGTTGTTTTTGAGGCCGAGTATAAAAACAGTCAGATGGTGACTCCGATTCGGGATTTAAAGATCGAGGGAATGTTAAAGCAAATTGATGACTGGTACGAGTCGTTGCACGGCTAGTTCCGCCTGTGTCAATCGTTGAATCGGCGTTGCTGAGGAATCAGTTTGGATAGCGAGTTTAAGTCTCTTAGCCTGAGAATCTAGCTCTATCAAAAGCAACCGGATCCGCGGGTGAATGCTACACCCTCAAATTTGTGAGAATATTATTCTTCAGCTACAACTCGGAATGCACCACCAGTTTTGTTTGGTTCGAACAGGGATTGCGCTCTATCTCAACTTGAGTTGATTACGACCTGAGAAGATTTCAGTCGTTTAAGGGCAGTGCGGGCGGCGGCCCGGTTCCCTTTTACTTCGACGTTTCAACAATGGTGAAGTTATCTAACGCCTATCGGTTTCTACTAGACTTCAATAAGCCTTCTTGGAATCCGCACATTGTCGAAATCATTAGTTTTGAGATGAGCGGGATTCGACATGAGATTCCCATGGTTAAGTCACGTAACCATCCGAGGATTCGTGAGTTGGATTGAAAAAAGGGAGTGAGGAAGCGGGTGGCCCATTGATAGTATCGGATTTGCCCACGTCTCTTTTTTGCGTACAGCTTAAATGCTGCTCGGATTGTATTCGATTGCGACATTGCATCTGCAAAAGTCATCGCATCGACAAGAGCCAAGTTGCATCCTTGGCCGAGTTGCGGGCTGGTTGCGTGCGCGGCGTCCCCTAAAAATATCACGTTACCTTGAAACGGGCGTCGTAGGACAACATCATAATAGGGGGCGAACAAAAGTTGATCAATCGATTGAATCTGATCTAAAAGTTGGCGGGCATGAGGGGCTAAGTCAAGAACTTTGGCCTTCCATTGACTGAGTCCGTTAGCGCGAAAGTGGTCGACTTGGTCAGCTCGGATACTCCAAAATAGGCTTGTTAACTTTTGCTGGTTATGGTGCTCTTTGCCTGTTGGCAAAAATCCAAGCATGGTATGGGTGCTGTCAAGATATTGTCTTAGAACGTTGGATGAGTCTTCCGTTCCGCTTTTTGCAACGAACCATAATGCTCCCCAAGGGTATTCTTTGACTGTGTGTGGGATTCCCACTGCCTCTCTCAGATTGGTGCGAGCCCCGGAGGCGATAACCACCAGATCGAAGCCGTTAAATTCGCATCTTTCACTGGAGATCAATGAACAGTCACCACGATCACTTTGGACGATCTCGCATATCTCGACCCCGGTTTCGGTAGTAATGTTCTGGTGTTGTACGGAATCGTAAAGGGATTGGAACAAAACGCCTCTGTGCAGTCCCACGCCGTAATATTTCTGGTCTAGTTCCTTGTACCGAAGGTCAAGTACGACCTTGTCTTTGGTTGTTGTTGCGTGGAGGCGTTCCACGATTGCTCCCGAATTTAAAATCTCTTCTTCGAGGCCAAGTTCTTGAAGAACTTGCATACCGCTTGGTTGGAGCATCACACCTGCACCAGTAGCCGTCGGACATTCTACCTTTTCGAACAGAGTAACTTCGTGCCCCAAACGAGATAGAAATAGCGCTGAGGCAGAACCTGCTGTTCCACTCCCGACAATAGCAACTCGTTGTTTGTCCATTTGTTTTTATTGGCCGCTAGGACCTGTCTGGATAGCGATAAGCAGATTATTTTTCGATTCGGTTTAATCGTTTTGGATGCGTAAGCGTTGTTGTTAGGAAGGTGACGGTGATTGTTCTTGAATTTGAATTGCCACTGGTTTGTTGCCAGAGGTAACTTGGGGGAAGAACCAAGGGGAGCTCAAAAATTTAGTGTCCTAAATTCAGAAACGTTTTTTCGGAAATGAGCCTTTTGTTTTGGGATTTTTATCGTCGGGTTGCAAAAGCTGCCTGAATCAAGTTTTCATCAAACCCACCTGGAACAGTTCCTTCTTCAGCGTAGATATAAAGAGCCGCAAGCATGATTGAGCCCATTGCCGATGAGATTAGTGAGACGGTCAATATCACAATTACGCCGAGCGAAATTAAAACGATGCCCAGAACGACCATTTGGGCACTAAGTGCCGCAACCCCACATCCGATCGGAATGATGCCTACAAGCGTGCCAAGGAATGTAATGGTTCCGATACCAAAATTGGCTGCCAGTGATTCACCCCAAGTATTTTTCATAATGCTAACTGATCTTTTAATCGCTTCGACGGGGCCGGCCTTTTCAACTACCAAAACGGGTATCACA
>JAAEMV010000819.1 GCA_024225195.1 Planctomycetaceae bacterium
GCTGGCTCGATTTGAAAACGATGATCCGGCGGTTTGGAAATTAGACGGTTCTGATCGTGGATGTGTTTACGTGATGGCGAGTGGTTGGAATCCGCAGCAAAGCCAACTGGCGTTATCCACCAAGTTTGTCCCACTAATCAACGGCCTAGTTGAAATTGCAGCCGATCTGCCGGAACTCGATAAGTCTTACACCGTCGGGGAAACCATTGCTGTTCCGAGGGCAGAGTCGAGCCCGAAGCGTCGTCAGATGGTCAAGCCGGACGGTACACGCGAGGCGATTGAGGCCGATGCTGAAGTTTTTTCGGAGACGGATCAACCCGGAATCTACCGATTGATTACCGACGGCAGGGACTCCAGTAGCGGGGACTCGAACGCTGATGCAGATCGTTCCGGGAAAGAAGATGTGCTCTTTGCTGTCAATGTAAATCGATCTGAAAGTTCGACAACAGCGATTCCGATCGAACAGATCGAGATGTTTTCCGTCAATGTGGGTGAGCAGGAAACGGCAGCTTCTGAACGGGCGCAGATGCGTTCGATGCTGGATCGAGATATTGAAGATCGTCAAAAAATTTGGAAGTGGTTAATTGTCGCGGCTATTTTATTATTGATGTTTGAGACATGGCTTGCCGCACGGACGTCCTCGAGGTCGAAATTGTCGAATGGCGAAACGGTGTCAGTCGGAACTGGTGGAGAATTGGTTTAATGGATCATGTAATTTACAAGCGTATTGAGCCCGTTGTTCGAAGAGCTCGGTTCCTTCGAGTGGCGTGGACTCTCGCTTTGATTTGGGGCCTGTCTCTGCTGATTGCGGTCGTTTTGATTTATCTAAATCGCACCGGCGAGCTTGATGTTTCACGAGTTGGTTTCCCGTTTTTAATCGCTACGTTTGCGGCCTCGATCGTGGGTGTGTGTTTTAGCTTGTTTACGTCCGATTCTGCGCTCAAAACTGTGAAGCGAATTGAGCGCGAATTTCCTGAATTGGATTCCAGTTTATTGACTGCGATTGAGCAACAGGCAGAAGATGGTAAGAGTCTTAGCTTCCTGCAACAGGCGGTCATGAGGAAAGCCGTGACCCATAGCTATGAAAATAGTTGGGCTTCGTTGGTGCCACGCTGGCAGCTAATTGCGGCACCCCTCGTTGGGTTCTTCAGCTTATTCGGGTGGATGATTGCGTTGCTCAGTTTGGTTTGGTTCGCCATTCCGCATGAGGGTGATACTGCAATCGCCTTTTCGGATTTGGCGATTGACCCGGGGGCGATAACCATCGCAGTTGAGCCCGGTAACGCCGAAGTTGAGCGTGGTACGAGTTTGCTAGTACTGGCTCGATTTGGAGAATCGATTCCGACCAATGCGGATCTCATTTACGTCAACGAAGCTGGGGAAGAAGTAAGTGTATCGATGTCGAAGAGTCTCGACGATCCGGTGTTCGGAGCGAGAATTCCAACGGTGCAAGCTCCGCTTTCCTATCGAGTGAAGTACGCTGACCAAGCCACCGATGATTATGAGGTCACGGTTTTTGATTACCCTCGACTCGTTCGGGCGGATGCGACATTGAAATACCCTGAGTACACGGGTTCTGAGGATAAGGTCGTGCAGGATTTCCGAAGACTGACCGCCGTCGAGGGAACCACGGCACAGTTGGAGTTTTACCTTAATAAACCGGTAGCCAGTGCTGTCTTGTTTTCAAAGGACGGTGGGGAGCCGATTGACTTGGTTCTCGACGCGGATGATCCGAAGAAGTTATTGCTCACGTTAGAACTGGCGGAGTCCAGTAAGTACGAATTGGAGTTGACGGATGTCGATCAACGCGACAATCGAACTCCTCCCAAATTTGTCCTAAACGTCTTGGAGAATTTACCGCCTGATTTGAAGTTGTTGACCCCCGCGCGAGACATCGATGCCTCGCCCATTGAAGAGGTTCAATTGAGTGCAAGCGCTTGGGATGATTTTGGGATCGAATCATTTGGTGTTAATTTTGTGATTCCCGGGCGTGCGGCTGAAGAGGTTGAGCTTGAGCAAATTGCTGCAGGGAATAAGCGGAAGAAAGTTGAGTATCTTTTGGATTTGGAGTCGTTGGATGTGCAGCCAGACGACTTGGTTTCTTATTACTTTTGGGCAGAGGATATTGGTGCGGACGGTGAGCGTCGGCAAGTTGCCAGCGATATGTTTTTCGCCGAAGTCAGACATTTCGAAGAGATCTTTCGACAGGGACAGGCTCCAACGGCGAGTGAACAGCAGCAGCAACAGCAGCAACAACAGCAAGAAGGCGGCCAAAATGCTGAACAGGCTCAAGAGCTCGCCGAATTGCAGAAGGAAATCATAAATGCAACTTGGAAGGTCATTCGTCGTGAGTCGAGTCGAGAGTCACGCAAACGTGGGCTTTCTGAGACGTTCGTTTCAGATGTCGAGCTCTTGTCCCAGTCACAGACGACCGCCATTGAGGGTTTGGCAGAATTGGCAAGTGAATTAGAAGATGAGGAGTCTCTTTCATTTGTCGAGCCAGCTAGGAACTTCATGAACGAAGCCGTTGTAAAGCTTGACCGTGCTAGTGAAACGAATGATCTGGAGTCGCTGAGAGCGGCGTTGTCGAGTGAGCAAGCGGCTTACCAGGGTTTGCTCAAATTGCGTGCGCGAGAATTTGAAATTACAGAACAGCAACAACAGCCTCAGCAACCGGGACAGCCTCAGCAACAAAACAATCGACAGCAAGATCAGCTAGATCAATTGAATCTGAAAGAAGATGAGAATCGATACGAAAATGAAAAGACAGCGCAGGAGCAAACCGAACAGAATCAACAGCAGCAGGAAGATCGCCAAGTCCTGAGTCGTTTGCGTGAATTGTCCCGACGGCAAGAGGATTTAAACGAGCGGATCAAGGAGTTGCAATCTGCGTTAGAAGAGGTTGATTCGCAGGAAGAAAAGGACGAGGTAGAACGGAGGCTTAAATCGCTTCGAGAGCAGCAAGAGCAGATGCTTCGCGATGCGGAAGAATTGCTCGACCGAATGCAAAGCGAAGAAAATCAACAGCGGATGGCGGAAGAGGCAGAGCAGCTTGAAGAGGTGCGTGAGAATTTACAACAAGCTGCCGAAGCCCTGGAGGACAATGAAGTTTCCAGAGCGGCCGCTGAAGGGACAAGAGCCCAAAGAGAATTGGAAGAGCTGCGAGATGAACTTCAGAGCCAATCGTCCGGGCAATTTACTGAACAAATGCGAGAGCTGCGGCAGGAAGCTCAGGAGATTGAGCGGAAGCAGGAAGATATTGCGGAGCAACTGGCAGCATCGGATTTGCCTCGAACTCAGCAGGACGCGAGGTCGTTGCGGGAAACAGAATCTGAGCAACCTGATTTGGATCGTCAACTGGCCGAACAGGAGCAGGCTGTTGGGGAGTTGAGGGATCGGATGCGAGAGACCATTGAGGAAGCTGAGCCTTTCGAACCATTGCTTGCTGAAGAGCTATACGATACTTATCGTGATTCGGAAACCAGCCGACCTGATGAAGCACTTGAATCGGCGCGAGAGTCATTGAATCGTGGCTGGAAAGAGGATGCAATCAGTGAGGAACAACGGGCTCGCGAAGGGATTCAAGAAATACGCGAGGGAATCGAGAATGCGGCAGAGAGCGTTCTTGGCGATGAAACGGAAGCGTTGAAGGCAGCTCGCGGCACACTGGAGGGACTCAATCGAGATTTGCAAAATGAAATCGAGCAAGGGTCGCAAGAACGTGCGTCGGAGACGTCTGAAACGGGTTCGGAAGATTCTGAATCTCCGCCTTCCGGAGAAGGACGCTCAGAATCCGAGCAGAATCCACCGGGCGAGCGACCTCAGGATCGCGGTGAAACTCAACCTCCAAGTCAGGAACCAAGTCAGGAATCTGGTCAGGGACGTGGAGAGTCTGAGCAAGCTCCGCCAGGTGAGCGGCCTCAGGGTGAGGGGGAAACCCCAGGGGCGGAACCAACTCCTGGACAGGGTCAACAGGAATCGCCGGATGGAGAGGGGGGACGCGGACAAGAACCCCAAGAGCGAGATTTGATGAGAAATCTTGGTACCAATGAAGGTTCTGAGCAGGCGGGGAATCTACCTCAAGGAAGCTACGCAGGGGGCGATCAGAGAATCGTGCGGCCTTTGACTGGAGACGATTTCCGGGATTGGTCGGATCGATTGCGAGATGTAGAGGAAATGGTGGATGACCCTGAGTTGAGAGCCGAAGCTTCCCGTATACGTGAGCAGGCGCGTGAAATTCGAAAGGAATTGAATCGGCATTCCGAGGAACCCAATTGGGATTTAATCAAGATGAAGGTTGCTGAGCCGTTGGCCGAGTTGCAGGATCGAGTCGTCGAGGAGATCCTTCGCCGCGGATCTGATGAAGCAATGGTCCCCGTCGATCGCGACCCTGTTCCAGCTCAATATCAAGATGCAGTGCGCAAATACTATGAGCAGCTTGGGGGTGGGAAGTAATGGATAGTTCCTGGATCCCGAATGCATGGGGAGCCTCTGACTGGGGAATCGCAGTCGCTAGTCTACTGGCGATCACGGCTGGAATTGTCATCTGGGCCTATTTCAACGCACGCGCCGCTGCTGGTGCTAAATCGCTGATGGCGGTGATGAAGATTCTAGCCGTATTGTTGTTGGCAATTTGTTTGCTGGAGCCCATGTATCGCTATGCTCGCCCTGAGCAGGGAGCGAACTTGATGGTGGTCATGGCGGATGACAGTCAAAGTCTACAGATAAAAGACAGAGGTGGCAGCACGACGCGAGAGGCGGAGCTATTCCAGAAGCTTAATGATGAGGCCAATTGGTTAAGTGAGTTAGCTGAAGATTTTGATGTTCGAAAATATCAATTTGATCGGCGGCTGAGACCGGTTTCCAATTTTGAAGGCTTTCGTGCCGACCAACGTGGCAGCGATATTCTTTCAAATTTAAGTTTGGCCACAAATCGGTTTGCCGGTCGCCCGGCAGCGGGGATTATTTTAATGACCGATGGGAACGCAACGGATTGGAATAAAGAAGCGTTCGCAGCCATGCCCTGGGATTCTATGCCGCCTGTGTTTCCCGTCTTATTGGGTGACCAGCTTCCAGCCAGAGATCTTGGCATTACCAGAGTTAGCAGCACGCAAACCAACTTTGAATCGGCTCCTGTGACAATTACGGCTGAATTGATGGCGAGTGGTTACAAGGGTGAGGAAATTGTGGTTGCCCTGCTCGATGAAGCTGGAGAGGAAGTTTCTAAAAAAGAAGTGGTGGATGTTGAAGACGGTAAGCCGTTTGTTGTTCGTTTTCAAACCCGGCCAGAACGTCGCGGCATTAATGTCTTTAAGGTCAAGGCTTATGCTGCCGGAGAGGCGTCGGTTGTCGATCCTCAGGCCGAAGCAACCGTTGTTAATAATGAGCGACTGGTGCTCGTGGATCGTGGTCGAGGCCCTTTTCGGATACTTTACGTGACTGGTCGTCCAAACTGGGAGCTTAAATTTTTACGAAGATCATTGCAGGGGGACGACGAGTTAGATCTTGTCGCCTTGGTAAGAATTGCCAAACGAGAGGCGAAGTTTACGTTTCGAGGGCGGGACGGGCAGCAATCGAATTCCCTTTTTCGTGGGTTCGACTCCGAGGACGACGACACAACAGAGCAGCATGACGAGCCAGTGTTCATTCGACTGGGGACTAGGGATAAAGAAGAGTTGCGAGGTGGTTTTCCCAAGGATGCCGAAACTCTTTTTGAATACGATGCCATTGTGATTGATGATTTGGAGGCAGATTTCTTTACCGAGGATCAAAAGTCATTGCTGCAGCAATTCGTCAGTTTGCGTGGTGGCGGCCTGTTGATGCTTGGTGGCCAGGAATCTTTCGTTGCGGGTGATTATGCAAAGACTCAAATTGGCGAGATGTTGCCGGTCTATCTGGATCGTTTGGCGCCTCCATCAGATAGAAAATATGAACTCGACCTCACGCGTGAAGGTTGGTTGCAGCCTTGGGTAAGGATTGAGTCGACGGAAGAAAAGGAACGGATTCGCTTAGCGGCAATGCCAAAATTTAAGACAGTGAATCTTGCGAATTCCATTAAGCCGGGGGCGACTGTATTAGCGACGGTGACCTCGGACGCCGAGAAAAAACATCCAGCACTCGTGGTTCAGCCCTACGGACGCGGTCGTTCGGGGGCTTTGCTGATTGGCGATTTTTGGCGCTGGCAATTAAAGAGCGAAGAAGACAATGAAGATCTGCTCAAGGCGTGGCGTCAGACTCTGCGGTGGGCAATCGCTGATGTTCCCCGTCGTGTCGAAGTGGAAATAAATCGGCTCAACGACGCGAATCGTTCGTCTGAAATAAAGGTGTCGGTTAATGATGAAGCTTACAAGCCTTTTGATAATGCCACTGTGGTTATTCAGGTGCAAACCCCTGAGGGAAAGACCATTGAGTTGGCTGGTGAGCCAACCGATTCCGTGCCGGGGGTCTATGTTGCGAATTTTGTTTCGGGGGAGACTGGAGTTTATCGGGCGTCAGTCGTTGTGAAGGCACCCGATGGGAGCGAGATTGAAACGCGGGAATCGGGATGGGTTTCTGAACCAGACAGCGAAGAGTTTCAATCACTCGAACCCAACCCCCGATTGATGAAAGAGATTGCTGATCAAACCGGCGGCGAGGTTGTTGATATTGATTCTTTGGAGCAGTTTGTTGCCGGGTTGGAGTATCGAGAAGTGCCGGTCATGGAGACCGTCTCGAATCCCTGGTGGCATCGATGGACTGTATTCTCATTGGCGATCGGATTGCTGATCGGAGAATGGGGACTGCGACGTTGGAAGGGGTTGGCGTGAGATCAATGAAAAAAAATAAAGAATGGCTCACCATGATTGGACGATGGCCATTTGAGCCGAAGAATCGGAACGTGCTTTGCCGGACGTTGGGGACACTTTGCTGGATGGCAAGCTTGTGTTTCTGTTCTGGAGACCTCTATAGTCAGGAACAAAAGGTCATCGTCGTGGTAGGCGCCGGTGGAAGTGACGATTACCAGCAGCAGTTTGAAACCTGGGCTGATAATTGGAAGTCAGCGATTACCGCGGCTGGTGAATCGGGGCCTGATTTTGTGTGTATCGGTTTAGAGGACAATCCGGCGGAGCAAAACGATCTGTTGCGATTGAAGCAAGAGTTGGCAAATCCTGGCGAGGGGATTGCTGAATTGTGGGTGGTTTTGATTGGACATGGCACTGACGATGGTAAAGTCTCTAAATTTAATCTGCGGGGACCGGATCTCTCTGCAGCGCAATTGCACGATTGGTTAACTGATCAAAAGGCACGCACGATTGTGGTGAACTGTGCGTCATCGAGTGGTGGGTTTGTTGGGAAACTTAAGCATCCCAATCGTGTGGTCATCACGGCGACCAAGTCGAGTGCCCAGCGGAACTTTGCAAGATTTGGGGAATACTTGTCTTCTGCAATTGATGACCCAGCGTTCGATCTCGATAAAGACTTGCAGACATCTCTGTTAGAAGCGGTTGTGGCAGCTTCCTCGCAGACGCAGGAGTTTTACCTGCAAGAGACGCGACTGGCCACAGAACTGGCGATGATTGATGACAATGGTGATGGTAAAGGCACGCCGTCGGATTGGTTTCAGGGGACTCGGGCGGTAAAAAAATCTAAAGCGAACGAGCCAGATGGTTTTGTTTCGAATCAGGTTTTTTTAATCCGCCGCGGTACCGAAGCGAAGTTAACTATTGAGCAGCGAGAAACACGCGAACAATTAGAACGAGAATTGGAATCGTTGCGTCAGAAAAAAGATGCACTCGGCGAGGTGAATTACTATCAATCGATTGAGCCTGTCCTGCTCAAGTTGGCAAAGCTGTACCAGTCTGTAGGTTCGGAGGAATCTGTTGACGGGCAGGATTCATCTCTCAGTGAAACGCCAGCGTCGCCAGACAAGTAAACTGTTTTTCTCTGAACTGGCAGGATTGGGTTTTATTCCACGCCGAGATGCTCCTTTAAAAAATTCAGTCTTTTCTTTGCGGCCCAAGGTGATTCGCCCGCGCCATGTCCCTTGCCTGGAATCAACACAAACTCAAAATCTTTGTCGTGTTCGATTAATTTACCAACTACCTGTGTTGTGCTGGCCGGATCAACATTTTGGTCGAGTTCCCCAAGCGTCAGCATGAGCTTGCCCTTGAGAAGATGGGCATTTTCCATGTTGGAGTTTTTCTGATAGCTGTCGTCGACGGGCCAGCCCATCCATTGTTCGTTCCACCAAATTTTATCCATTCGGTTGTCATGGCATCCGCAGTCCGCCACTGCGACTTTGTAGAAATTGTTGTGCCACAGTAAGGCCGCCATTGCATTTTGTCCGCCAGCGGAACCGCCATAAATTCCAACACGAGATAAATCCATTTGAGGGAACTTTTCGGCAGCCGCTTTTAGCCAGGCTATACGATCGGGAAACCCAGCATCGCGAAGATTCTTGAAGCAGACATCGTGGAATTTTTTGGATCGCCAGGCGGTCCCCATCCCGTCAATCTGAACAACGATCATTCCTGCGTCCGCGATTCTATGGCGATGGCCATAGCCGGTTCGAAATGACTTCGGAACGTGGTGATCGTGTGGTCCCGCATAAATGTTCTCGACGACGGGATATCTTTTCGCTGGATCAAAATTAATTGGCCAGTGGATGATCCCCCAGATGTCTGTTTCTCCGTCTCTACCTTTGGCTACAAACCGTTCGGTTAGCTTTCTTTTGCCAAATTGTTGTTTTGTATTTTGTCGCCCTAACGGAGTGATTAGTTTACCAGTTTTGCTGTCTCGTAGTTCCCGGACTGGCGCCATGTCGACACGAGAATAAGTGTCGATAAAACTGCTCTGATTAGGTTGGAACTGGATTTGATGGGTGCCATCGCCGGTAGTTAAATAGGTTAAATCACTACCGTCGAAATTGACGCGGCAAAAATGTTCGTGATAAGGGTCCTGGTCGGGGTAAATTCCAACTGCGTAAAACCAGATAGACTTTTGCTCCATATCAATTTTATGAATTTTCTTTACATTCCAATCACCCGAGGTGACTGCGTTGATTAATGTTCCTTGTTCGCGGTCGAATCGGTAGAGGTGGTTCCAGCCACTTCGCTCGCTGGCCCAAAGGATTTCGTCATTGGGCAAATCTCGAAAAGTTGACTTGCACGAGTCTGAGTAGTGAATGAAAGTCTGACTCGTCTCTTCGATTATCGTTTTGACTGAACCATCATTTGCGTCAATCTCAAGCAATCTTAGTTTTTGGTGGCCTCGAGCATTGTAGAGGATTCGAAATCGATCTCCCGATTGAGACCAGCCAAGAAAACGAGTCCAAAAAGGATTTTCGAAGAGTTCGTTTGAAACTGGAATTTCTGTTTTCGAATCGACGGAAAACAGTTTCAGCCGTGGTGATAATAAAGTGTCTCCCGGTTTGGGGTATTGATAAGACCTTAGCAGGGGCTGAAGTTGGTTTTTTGGTTTCGATTCAATGTAGTAAACGCGATTTTCGGGTGCGACGGGTGTTTGGTAGGCAATAAATCGCTTCGAATCGGGAGACCAACGCACTTCACATTGGTCTGGATTTCGAGAAGAGGTTGAAAGCCATCGCGTCCCCGAGCCGATGTGGCGGAATGTATTTTTTTCTGTCCCATTTTGCGTTAATTGAGATTTCGCTGAATCGTCCCCCTTGGATTCAATCCAAAGGTTATGATCTTGAACCTGTACCCTCCATTTTCGATCAGGCGACTGGGTTCCTCGACGATTAAAAGTACGAGCGAGTGGACGAGAGTTTTGAGCGCGGGGAAGCGACTCGAATCGGATGTCATCCAGAAATGCTTTGTCGAAGACAATATAGTCATCGGGTCGAACGGTAAAACAACCAATTGGCTTTCCATTTCGTTTTAAATACCAAACATGTCCGACAAACGTCTGTTGTTTGAGTTGCTGGCCTGGTTTGAGAACTTCGTATGGACGTTCTTTGCCAACTTCAGAGACCCAGAAAGTTTCGATTTGATGGTCGGTTTGGTTATCCATCGTGATGTAGGTTGATTGACCACGCGGGCCGGATTTGGGTGGAAGAAACAATCGGGGGCGATGTTGTCGAATCAATGCTGGCTCGAGTAATTCGCTGGTTTTTTTCTGACAATCGATTTGGTAGAGAGTTCGACCAGATTGAATTAAGAAAATGCTGGGTTGCTTTGTAGGATAAATACCGGTGACCGTACTCTTGCCACTTTGTTGCTCAAACCAAGATTGCTCCATCACGATTTGCGAAGATCCGCGTTCAACATCGATGAAGTGAAATTGTTTGGTTCCAGAGTCATCCGACTGTTGGAACCAACCCTGTTTTCCATCGTCGGACCAATGAAGGTCCTGCCCGCGAGCTTGGCCGATTATCGCCGTAAGGGTCATTACGAATGCGAGAATGCGGACAGTCGAGAGTTGCTGTTGGATCATAGTATTGTCTTGAAATCAGGGGGAGCGCTAGAGGGTTCGTAAGACGAAACTCAGTTCTTCAGTTTGGAATGCAGGCGGTACCGATTAAAGTCCTGAAACTTCAAAACCTTTGCGGTAGTTGCGTTTGATTAATTGGTTCGCCGCATCAAGATTAGTAACTTTCAGATTTTCGGCATCCCAGTTTAGTGTTTCTCCCGGGAATCGATTCGCGACCACACCTAGGAGTAGTGCCTCAGTTAGCGGTCCCGCATAACCAAAGTCGGCACTGGTCTGGCCATTTCCAAGACAGGCATCGACCCATTGGTGGTAATGGTTGTTGCTTCCAATATCCGGTCGTTGGTAATCCTTAAATTGTTGTTGGGGAAACAGCTGAGCTTCACCAACGTGTGGCAGAAGCATTTGTCCGTTTTCGCCAATGAAGAGGGCGCCCTGGCCAGGCAGCTTTAGTCCTTGGGGCAGTTCGAGTTCTTTAGGAGGGGCGTAGCTGCCGTCATACCATTTCCAAGTCATTGAGTCGGTTGTGTATGCCGTTCCGGGGAATTCATATTCGACGATGTTCTTTTCTGGGTGCCCAACTCCGGTGGGTTTTCTGCAGGTAGTTTTGGCCCACTTTGGTGCTGTTAATTTTAATGCAGCGTAAGGGGTGTCAAAGATATGAACGCCCATATCACCGAGAGTTCCGGTTCCAAAGTCGATCATTTTTCGCCAGCTGCCTGGATGATAAACGTTGTCGCTGTAGGGGCGAGTAGCTGTGACTCCGAGCCACAAATCCCAATCCAATTGAGCGGGAGGGCCTCCAGCTCGTTCGGGGAATGGACCGCCGTCATAGCCCCAGTTTTTATTCGACCAGGCATGAACCTCGCTGACTTTTCCAATCACACCGCTTTGAATCATCTCAACTGCTCTTCTGTAGGGCGCGCTGGAATGAACCTGAATTCCCATTTGCGTAACGAGGTTTTTTTGTTCCGCAACTTCTCGTAGTTTTCTCGCCTCAAAAACTTCGTGGGTCAGCGGCTTTTGGCAATAAACTGGTTTGTTCAGGTTCAAGGCTGACATGGCTGCCGGCGCATGAGTGTGATCTGGTGTTGAGATCACAACTCCGTCAATTTTGTCACCCAGCTTACTGAGCATCTCACGATAATCAGCAAACGTCTCCGCACCTGGATGTTTTTGTGAAGCTCCTTTGAGTGTATTCGCATCGACGTCGACGAGTGCTGCAACTTCGACTTGTGGATGCGAGGCAATTGAGCCTAGGTCAGCCCCTCCCATCCCGCCGACTCCAATGTGTGCTGTTCGGAACTTTTCATTCAGTCCGCTGCCCTGAACATGCCCAGCCGCCAAACCAAGACTGGAAATGGCGAGGCCCGTTTTTAATGCCTGGCGTCGATCGATTTTTTTCAGCATTTGTACACTCCATAAGTGGTTTTTATTCTTGTTGATCAGTTTAGCAGTTTTGTAGGAGACGGGGAAAGTTATCCGCTAGGACTGAAATTTTAGCAGGTCTTGTGAATTTGCGTTCGTGCGTTTTTAAGCTTTCCAACGTTTGTTGAGTGCGCATCGTGAAATCAGTGAATCAATAAATTTAAATTGGCTTTCACTTCGTTCCTTCCTACAATGGTGGCTTGGTTTTTCTGTAAAACAAATAACATGTTTGATAAATTATGAATTTGAAATTTGCATTGATTTTTGTTCTGTCCGAGTTGGTGTGTGGAGGATTGGGGAGCGTCGATGTAATTGCCGAAGACCATCTTTCCGAAAGAGAAAAACCGGTTAACGTGCTGGTTCTCATGACCGACGATTTCAGTCGCCATTGTGTGACAGCCACGGGCGGGCAGCAGGCGCGGACACCTAACATCGATGCCTTGGCAAAACGTGGCACCGTCATGAGCAATACGGTTCACCAAGGTGGTTTCAGTGGCGCGATTTGTACTTGCAGTCGGGCGATGCTGTTGACGGGACGAGCGTTGTGGTCGGTCACCCCTAGCGAGTTGAGCTACAAGGGACCAGCTCAGCTCAATACGTCTGACACTTTGCTTCCCGAACAATTTAGAAACGAGGGTTGGGATACCTTCGCTACCGGTAAGTGGCACAACGGAGATCAGGCGTTGCTGAGAGGTTTTGATCACGCTGAGGCGGTGACTGGTGGAATGTTGCCTTTTAATCTTCGGGATCGAGGAGGAGCGAAGGATAATGCGATCGAGATTGGGATGATGGATCCGACTGGCGTTCGAATTAATAGTGACGGCAAGATTGAAAAGCACCAGTCAAAAGGATGGAGCACGGATGTTTTTTACGATGCGGCTGAATCGTTTCTGGATCAGACTTGGGATCGAAAAAAGCCGTTCATGATGTACATTTCCACTAATGCTCCCCATGACCCAAGGCATGTACCCGTTGAAATTCTAAATCGCTTTCCCAACGTGAAAGAGCCACCGAATTATTTGCCGATTCATCCGTTTGACAACGGCGATATGAAAGTTAGGGATGAAATGGTTTACAAGCCGCCGCATCTACCTGAGACGGTTCGCCGAGAACGAGCAATTTACCTTGCGATGTGCGCACAGATTGACGATCGCATTGGGCGGTTGGTTGAGAAGCTAAAAGCCATGGGAGAGCTAGACAATACCCTGATACTATTCACTGCGGATCATGGATTGGCCGTTGGTGAGCATGGATTGATGGGAAAGCAAAATTTGTATGACGGTTCGTGGCGGGTGCCAATGATTTTGGCAGGCCCCGGAATTCCCGTTGGGGAAACCCGAACAGGGTTCGCCTATCTTCATGGTCTCTATCCAACACTTGCGTCCTTCGCAGGGCTAAAAGCTCCGGCCTACACCGAGCCGTTTGAGTTTGCGAGCGTGATTCGCGGTGACAGTCAGGGTTTGGATCGGGTGTTTGGTGCGTACATGCCTAATGTAAAGGTTCCTAAAGGTGTGCGAGCCGTTCGAGAAGGTGAGTGGAAATTGTTGTATTACACCCATAGCGGACGCAAGCAACTCTTTAATTTAGAAAAGGATCCGTGGGAAACCAACGATTTGATTGGCGACCCCCAGTACACTGATCAGATCGATCGAATGTTTGAGGCACTTCAGGAATGGATGTCGAATAGCGGTGATCCCCTCGGAAAGTGAGTTCCGGTTTGACGGCAAGCGGTTAAAACAGATCTTGCTGGATAGGCTTGTTTGAACGAGCGATGCATTCTTTGGAGTCGTTGCCGGGGCGATTGACCAATGTGGAGACTGGATGGGCTTGCAGCGAGTCCGTAGAAAGTGGGGACATCATCGGTTGAATCGTGTCTGCGAGATGACTTGTCTTGTCGAGCCAGCGCTCAAATTGATTTGGCTCAAGGAATACTGGCATGCGGTCGTGAAGAGGATCCATAAATTCGTTTGCTGAGGTGGTAAGAACTGTGCAGGTTTGGATGGCGGTTTGGTCTTCGTTCTGCCACGATTCCCATAATCCTGCTAAACAAAATGGTTGCTGGTCTTTCCGACAAATAAAGAAGGGCTGTTTGGTGGATCCAGTTTTTTTCCACTCAAAAAAACCATCTGCAATTATTAAACACCGCCGATGTTGGAATGCATCTCGGAACGAGGGCTTCGTGGCGGCAGTTTCCGATCGAGCATTAATTAAGCCCATGCCGGCCTTGGAGTCTTTTGTCCATGATGGGATTAAGCCCCAGCGGAGATCCACCGATTCGAGTTGAGATGATTTTGCTTGGCGAATGCAGAGAACCGGTTGCGTTGGACAGATATTGAAACGGAATTCTCGTTGAGGGAACTGGAGTCCACTAAACAAGGCGGTTAGAGCCGTGGTCGGAGTTCTGAGTGTTAGTCGTCCACACATATTAGTTCAGTATTTCAAATCCGGCACGAGAGAGTGATAAACGTGCTGAATCAAGATTGTCATTTGCAATTAAGAAGTAGTCGGTATTGTAAGTGGAAACTGATAGGATAGGGATCTCTGATTCTGCGAGCACTCGGCTGATTTCAGCAATAACTCCAATCACGTCGAATTCGAGCTTCCCTGTGACGCGAAAGCAGGCAAAATTATGCTCTGCTTTGACCGTTTCAGGAACCGCGTCGGTTGCGGTAATGATCGTCAGTTCATCGTCGGTGCGAATGATTGCCATATACGAACTTGCCCAGTCGGGGACGCTCGTATGAGCAGCGAGCTGACAGACAGAATAGGTGGTTTCGAGAAACTGTAGTTTCATAGCGTTTCATTTGTTTTTTGATAAGGAAAGTTGGCAATCGCCATGAATGACGATTTTCTACCCTCGGCACAGATCAATGTACTGCAGCGACGGGCAGATGTTTTGCGACGACTGCGTTGTTTTTTTGATGACCGAGGATTCTTTGAAGTTGAAACCCCGCTGATCTCCCATGATATCGTGGTCGACCGCCATCTTCACCCTGTCGGGATTCCAAAAAATCAGATCACCGGTGTCGATTCTAATTCGAATGAGATGCTGTGGCTTCAGACGTCTCCTGAATTTGGCATGAAGCGTTTGGTCGCAAGTGGAGCGAGTGCGATTTACCAAATTGGCAAAGCGTTTCGGCAAAGCGAAATGGGTGAGATGCACAATCCTGAGTTCACGATGCTCGAATGGTATCGCGTTGGTGATAACCTCGAGTCAGGCATGGCTTTATTAGGAGAATTAGTCGAGGAGATGCTGGGGCAACCGAAAACGAAACGAGTGACCTATCGTCAGGTTTTTTCTCAGCATGTAGGAGTTGATCCATTTTCTTGTGCAGTTAGCGACCTCAAATCTGTTGCTCTCCAGCATGGGATAGAGATCGAAATGCCATGTGAGGCGTCGGCCCGTGATGATTGGTTAAATTTGATTCTGTCTCGGTTGATCGAGCCGAAGCTTGGTTTTGAGGGTGGAGTTATCATCTATGATTGGCCCGTCAGCCAAGCTGCATTGGCGGTGATTCGCGAGGAAGAAGTACCTGTTGCCGAACGTTTTGAGATGTACGTCCATGGTGTCGAGTTGGCCAATGGCTACCACGAATTATTGGATCCTGATGAACTGGCTCGAAGGAATTCGGTCGTCAATCAGGAGAGAGTGAAAGATGGCCAGCCTCTATTGCCGGAGGATAGTCGCCTGCTGCACGCGATGCGATCGGGCTTGCCGGCTTGTGCGGGCGTGGCGATGGGAGTGGACCGGTTGGTCATGCTCGCACTTGGACTAAAGAAGATCAAAGATGTTATTGCGTTTCCGATTGGTCGAGCCTGACCATGCTTGATCAAACGTGGGGGTTCGGGCTTCGATGAGTGCATAAAAAAAGCCGAGCTGGGAAGCTCGGCTTTTGGTTTTGTAATCGTAGCGAGTTTTACTCGTTAGATGCTTGGCTACCCGTTTGGTAACGAGCTTCTGTCTCGTACTTCTTCTGTTCTTTAAGCCACTTAGCTCGTGCTTCAGCACGTTGTGCAGAAGCGACAGTAACGCGTTGAGCGATTACCAAGTGTTGCGGGTGGAAGTATCGTTCGTAAGAACCGTCCATTCGCTCGATGCGATTTTTAACAAGAAGCTCATGCCAGCTTAATCCGTTGGCAACGTTCCAAGCTGCTGCTTGAGCAACCGGTTGTGCAATCTCGTCGTTCGCAAGCATGCGACACATTTCGAAAACCTTTGGATCCGAATTCAAATCAGTGAGAGGTTGAATTCGGTATTCGATACGTGAACGCGGATCTGGTTTTCCTTCTTCGAGGCAGAAAGTCTTCAGCGAAGTCTTGCCGACGCGACCGGGAGGGATATTGAAGAATCCTCCTCCGCCGCCCATTCCTCCACCGCCCATTCCGCCGCCGCCCATTCCGCCGCCGCCGAATCCACCACCGCCTTGACCGCCACCGAATCCACCGCCAACGCCTTGGTTTCCACCACCGCCACCGAATCCGCCGCCGCCCATTCCGCCGCCGCCGAATCCGCCGCCGCCCATTCCGCCGCCACCCATTCCAGGTGCTCCAGCACCACCTTGACGCATCACAGGAACACAAGAGAAGGCAGGTGGCATTCGAATTGCCAACGGTTTGTCAGTTTTGTTTTCAACAATCAAATTCGCATTGGCTGCGTCTTTGTTGCGAATGATCACTTTGATCTCGCCATGATCCATGGCTTGAAATAAATCAACGGATGAGAAACCCTCAACTGGTGATTGAGTCTTAGCGATTGTGTTTAATCGTTTTTTGGTGACTAGCTTTTGCCGTGGCGATTCTTCCTTCACAGGTTCATCAGATTGATCCTGAGCAAAAGAAGAACTTGCAAGCGAGATCGCTGCAACGAAGGCTATTGAAAATTTGATCCAGTTATTCATCATTGTTCTCATTAAAGAACTCCTCGTTATTTAGAACCGAAGCTTGCCCGCATCGGTCAGTGCTACCAATAAGGTACATCGGTTGCGTGGATGCTAACAGCTCTGTTCCGCCGGCCGACTGTTCAAGGATAGTCGCAGATTTAGTAAAATCCAAGTAATTTCCCAGTTTTTAAACGGTTTCCGATTAGAAAAAGCCTGCATGCAAACGATTAAATGCTTGGTGCGAGGCCGAAATCGATCCATTTCATTGGTATCACTTATTCTTTCTCAGGTATCGGTCAATTAGGACGCTGGCAGCAGTTTGGTCGGCCGGTGTCCAGTTGGAGAGATTGGTCGGGGTTGTACCGATGGTTCGGTTCAATCGGTCGCAGGGGGTAGCAACGAACAGACCGAAAATACTGCCCCGATAATCGTTATGAACGAATTAAGTTAGCACTGGAATCGGTTAGCCGGAGGAAGCAGGTTCTATTTGTCGGTTTGAGATCGTTGGTGTGAGTAAACTGCCCGCGTTAGTTCAGCGGCGGCGGCACAAAAAAACGCTCCGCAGCCGGTTGCTGCGGAACGTTTTTAAATGAACTGAATCTCTTAAGAGGATCAAATCAGAGTTGCGATCACCAATGCAACCACGCTCATCAATTTAAGTAAAATATTGAGCGACGGTCCTGATGTATCTTTAAACGGATCGCCGACAGTGTCTCCCACCACAGATGCTTTGTGGGCTTCGCTGCCTTTGGCAAGTTTAATGCCGTCAAATTCGAAACCTTCTTCGATCATTTTCTTGGCGTTATCCCAGGCACCACCTGCGTTCGACTGAAACAAAGCCATTAGAACACCACTGACGGTGACTCCTGCGAGAAGCCCGCCGAGCATCATTGCGTTAGTGTTGTTGCCCTCACCGAAGTAAAGCAAAGGAAGGAACCCAAAGCCGACAGGGACGAGTACAGCGACCAGTCCAGGTACGATCATTTCTCGAATTGAGGCTTTTGTTGAGATGGCAACGCACTTTCCGTACTCTGCTTTTCCATCGGCTGCATCAAACGTCGCTTGATCTTCTTTTGACCAATCGGCGTAGTTCTTACCTTCATTGTTGTTCATGACTTTCAAAGCAGCACCGAGTTCCGGGATATCACGGAACTGTCGACGAACTTCTTCAATCATGGCATTGGCTGCTCGTCCCACGGCATTCATTGACATGGCCGAGAACAGGAAGGGTAGCATTGCTCCGATGAAGAGTGATGCCATCACAAACGGGTTTGTAATATCGATCCCCACCAGTGGTGTATCGGTGTGGGTCAAGTTATAGGAGGTCATAAAGGCAGCGAACAAGGCAAGCGCTGTCAAAGCCGCCGAACCAATGGCGAATCCTTTTCCAATCGCCGCGGTTGTGTTTCCAACGGCGTCAAGTTTGTCAGTCCGTTCGCGAACTTCTTCTGGTAGTTCCGCCATCTGGGCGATACCACCGGCATTGTCTGAAATAGGGCCATAGGCATCGACGGCAAGTTGGATGCCGGTGTTAGATAGCATTCCAACGGCGGCAATCGCGATACCGTATAGTCCAGCAAATTGGAATGCGAAGATAATTGCAAAGGCAATGATGATAATTGGAATAGCAGTCGACATCATGCCGACACCAAGTCCAGCGATGATGTTGGTTGCTGATCCTGTCACCGACTGCTTAACAATTGACTTGACGGGGCCCGTTCCAGTCCCTGTGTAATGTTCTGTGATCTTTCCGATCGCTAGGCCAGCAGAAAGTCCAATCAAAATTGCGGCGAAAACGCCGAGGCTTGAATACTCAGTGGTGATTCCATTGGCAACCACTACCCATTGTGCAGGAAGCATCCACTGGATAACGAGATAGGTCAGAACGAGCAAGATTCCGGCTGAGCCAAACTCACCCAAATTCAAGGCGTGATGAGGGTTGCCCCCTTCTTTGACTTTCACAAAAAACGTACCCACGATAGAAGTCACGATTCCAACTCCGGCGAGCGCGAGAGGAAGCAAGACAGCCGACAGTCCGAGAAATCCATCACCCTGATCCCCGGTAAATTCCGGTAGGCTAAAGAAAGCGGCTCCTAATACCATCGTGCCAATGATTGAGCCCACATAGGATTCAAACAGGTCAGCGCCCATTCCAGCGACATCACCCACGTTGTCGCCAACATTGTCGGCGATCGTTGCGGGGTTGAGTGGGTGGTCTTCGGGAATTCCCGCTTCGACCTTGCCGACAAGGTCAGCTCCAACGTCAGCTGCTTTCGTGTAGATACCACCGCCAACGCGAGCGAACAGAGCGATCGAAGATGCTCCGAACGAGAATCCTGTGAGGACGGTAATGACTCGAGTCAAATTTTCAGTTGTTTCAATGCCAAAGAGTTGGCTGTAGACGAGGAACAGCACGCTCAGCCCAAGGACTCCCAGTCCAACTACACCCATGCCCATCACGCTTCCGCCGGCAAAAGCAACTTCGAGTGCTTTGCCGAGGCTTCCGCGAGCGGCCTGCGTTGTTCGCACGTTGGCTTTCGTTGCGACTCGCATGCCAATAAATCCGGCCAGTGCCGAACAAAAAGCTCCAAGAACAAAGGACAGTGAGATCAGCGGCGAGGATAAATCTCCTTGTTGACTTCCTGCAAAACCGAGCAACGCGGCAACCGCGAGTACAAAGACGAACAAAATGCTGTATTCAGCCTTCAGGAAGGACATGGCACCATCGGTGATATTGTCAGCAATTCGAGCCATTCGCTCGGTGCCAACTTCCTGTCTGCCAACCCAGCGAGATTTCCATAGCGTGAACAAAAGCCCAAGGACTCCCAAAGCCGGCACGATATACGTGATGAGTTGAAATTTACTGCGGCTCTTTACACCACTTGGCGGGTTGGAATCACTAACGCTCGAATAACCGATGTCAGCGGCGGGGGATACTGAACTTAAGGTACCAGTTGGTTCCGTCGACTGAGCCGAGTCGATAAAAATCATGCTCGAGACGGAAAAAACCAAGAGAATAAGCGCGGGAATGGTACTCCAGCGGAGTATTTTTGACATTCTAAATCGCCTTTATAGTGTTGTTAGGGGTGAATTATTTGGGCTTAACACGTTTAGCCCTATTAAACTTGGAAGAAGTGATCTCGAAAAGTCCTCTAACGTAATTAAAAGACAAGAAGTTTCGATAAACTCGGACTTATCGATACGATCGGAATTATTGGTAATCGTCCCTATTCCTCGCCAAAGATCGAAGCTGCCTAATTTACTGCTGCCCACTTCAATTTTGAACGTTAATGATTGACGGCGTTAGATTGACGGAATTGGATTGACGGAATTCTCCCGACTTGAGACCTCAAAATAGTGACGGTAAAAAATGTCGCGGAATTGGTCTGCCATGTGGACGCGTGACTTCTACGTGACTTCTGATACCGAGCCTCAACGAAGCTCAGAA
>JAAEMV010000820.1 GCA_024225195.1 Planctomycetaceae bacterium
CAACCGTGCAAGCATCTAAATCAGCAGGACGCGACCATAACGTCAAGGGCTTCACCGCCTGGTTGATGGGCGCAGGCGTCAAAGCGCCTTTCACATTCGGTGCCACAGATGAATTTGGATACAAAGCGGTCAAGGATAAGGTCGACGTCCACGACTTCCATGCGACCATACTTCACCTGCTAGGACTGAATCATAAACAACTCACCTACCGACAGAACGGAACCGAACGTCGTCTCACGGATGTGCACGGCCATGTCATTCACGACTTAATTAGTTAAAACGCGATAAAAAAAATTAACGGCAATGTTGCCACCTGCACCCATAATTATTAGGAACACGAAAATGAAATTGCCTGCCGACACACAAAAAATATTTAATTCGGACTCAGGTGCCCATCGGCGTGATGGTCTCAATTACAAATTAACTGACGAAGAAATAGTTCAGTTTCGGGAACAAGGCTACCTTGTCCTTGATGAATTTATGACCGAAGCGGAGGTCTCCACACTTGACCACTGGTTCGATCACTTCATCACGGGCAAACAAGAAGGGATGGGACGCGACTTTTGCGACATGAGCCAGCCCTACGGCACACCAATCGAGGAATTTCGTCTGGTCAATGCCGTCTTGCCCACTCACTACTGCAAAGAACTAGAAAACAATATCTATCATCAAATTGCTTCCAATGTTGCCAGCCAACTTTACCAGGAGGACAAGACAATGATGGATTATGACCAATTTTTAGCAAAGAAGCCGGGAAAAGAGCAGGCTCAATTTCTGATGCATCAAGACCTTGGTTACTGGCCAAAAACAAAAAACACCTGGACGGCAACCTTTTCACTGGCGCTCACAGATTCTGATGTAGAAAACGGCTGCCTAGTGGTCCTGCCGGGTACAAACAAGGAATCCGAATTACGGGCTCATCGCCCAGTCAGCTACAGCGGTTCAGACGATTTGGCACAAAATCGCGATGAATCTCATACGCTCATGATTGAAAGCCGAGATACAGACAAACCAATTTATCTGCCCGTTAAGCGAGGCAGCGTCACCATCCACGATGAACGGATCGTTCACGGCTCCGGCGGTAACACATCCGACATCTGGCGGAAAACCTATGTGATGGCGTTTCGACCGGAAGAGACGGTTAAGGAAGAACGTGCCATGGGATTCACCCACTCACACAATGACGACGTCAAATGGGAAACTTTTATTTCTTAAACTCATCTTCGCTAAAATGAGTTCAAGATGAAAAAAGCATGTTCGTTCACAGCTTAATTTCGATTAAACCCAAATATCGGAAGTGCAATCACCACCCGGGAAACGGATTTCATGGGCCCGTGCGGCTCCGCCCGGTTCCTTGCCAAAATCGACCATGAAATCTTCATTCAAACGAAGTCCCCCGGAATCTGTATTGCAATCCAACTGCAACAGATAAGAACCTTCTTTAGCCATCGCTGGATAAAACTGATTGTCCCAAGGGCTGTACAGCGAATTGGTGACATACAATCGTTTTCCGTCCAAGCTGAGTTGCAGCATTTGGGGACCGCCGCCGAGTTTCTGTCCTTTGACTGATGCAGACTTCCCAATCACACCACCCAGCCAGACCTGTCCTGTCAATTTTGGATTGGCGGGGTCACTCACATCGTATTGTCTCAAATCGCCGTGCAGCCAATTCGAAAAGTAAAGAAAGCGATCATCGAGTGAGAGGACCAAGTCTGTGATCAGCCTTGGTACGGCAAACGGCCAGCCTTCGGTCTCGACAGGTTCGACACCGATCACGTTGTCCGCCACCCACTTTTCACCTTGTTTTTGCCAGTGCCAGATAGTGCTACTCAGAGCAGCTCCTACGAACCCATGGGTGCTGTCAGGATTATGATGAAACCGAACTTCCAATGGTATCATGCCATTTTCACCAAGATCGATCGATTGTTCAATTTTGCGATCTTGCCAGTTCCAAAAATGGAGTTGGCGGCCATACTTACCCGCCTTAACGTCGTCCAACTTAAAGCCTTGTGAAACCGTGTTTGGAGCCCCCCACTCACTGGAAACCATCACGTTGTGCCTAGGTTGATACCAGTAATCATAATTGAAATTCATACCCGTCGAATCTTTCTCCCAACGCCCAAGGATATTAAATTCCGAGTCCAGCATCATAAATCCGCCAGGCGCATCACCGTTGGAATCCCCCAGCATTGAAATCAACACGGTTCCGTCTGCCAAACAATGAACCGTGTGCGGAGCTGACAAACCGGTCTTGGCCTTAACAACTTCTGGTTCAATGACTTTGTGTAATTTTGGCTGCCGTGGGTCTTCGGTATCAACGATGTGAATTCGGCCGGAGGCAATTCCAGGCAACACAATGAACCGGCGCCCAGCACCTTCTTTTCCATGACAACTGCTGCAGGCATTCCATCCAAAATGATGCAGCTCGTCCCCCACATTCGGCATCTCTAACCGACTGATCACTTTACCGTAATCCACCGATTTGGGATCGACATCAATCGTGGCAAGATAATCCGGTTTTTGAATTCCAGTACCGGCATAAATCGCGGGCACATAGGCGATCGTTTCAGCAGGCGCCTTCATGGCATCCTGCACCGTGGCGTGGGTTCGATCACAACAGTCGCCGCCCTGCGTTTCATCGGCTCCGCTTTGGACTGACCCCGACAGGGTCGCAGCGCCAATCGTAGCCAAGGCGGAAGATACTGCAGTTGTCTTTAAAAATTCCCGGCGCTTCATCATTCACTCCCTTATCAATTTTTAACCGATGCGTCCATAGTTTACCCGTTCGCCAGTTCATTCATCCAGTCCAAACCGTTTGATTTCGGCTCGATTTTTTTGAAACTAAAACTAGTTTGAGCGGTCGCCTCAATTTGCCAGCGTGGCGATCTAAAATCTAAATCCGACGGCCGTAATCAAAATGGTCCGCCTCCATCCAAACAGCGACTGCCCGCGGCAAGATTAAGCCAATATTTCTTTGACCACCCGGGCCGCTTCCACCCCCGTCAATTTTTGGTCCAAACCTTGGAACGGAAAATTAAGCTTTTGGTGGTCAATTCCGAGTTGGTGCAACAGCGTGGCGTGCAAATCTCGAACAGCGACCGGATCCTCGGC
>JAAEMV010000821.1 GCA_024225195.1 Planctomycetaceae bacterium
CGCCCACGGTTCAACACTTTTTTTGGATGAGATCGGAGAAATGCCATTCGATCTTCAGGCGAAGCTGCTGCGTGTTCTTGAAAGCGGTGAGTTCGAAAAGCTGGGAAACCCAAAAACCCTGCATTCAGATGCGCGAATCATCGCCGCAACCAACCGAAATTTGGAGGAAGAAGTAAGTAAAGGCCGATTTCGACAGGACCTGTGGTATCGGTTGAACATTTTCCCAATCACATTGCCCCCTCTCCGTGAACGAAGGGATGACATACCCTTGCTGGTCAAGCATTTTATGGACCATTTCGCAAAAAAGCTGGGCAAACCAGAAGTTAAAATCACTAAAGAAAGCATGCAAAGGTTACAGGACTTCACTTGGCCCGGAAACGTGAGGGAATTGGAGCATACCATCGAAAATGCATTGATTACTGCCCAGGGAGAGAAACCAAAGTTTGATCTTCCCATCACATCAGACGATTTGAGCAGCGATTTCAAATCCTTAGCAGAAATGGAGCGTGACTATATTTTAAAGGTCCTGAAAGCAAGGAATTGGAAGATCGAAGGTGCTGACGGTGCGGCTCAAACCCTAAGCATGCATCCCAATACGCTCCGGAACCGAATGAATAAACTCGGCATTAAGCGGCCCAAACCGTAATAGCTATTTTA
>JAAEMV010000822.1 GCA_024225195.1 Planctomycetaceae bacterium
CCGATCTACTAAAATTATCACGATATTGGGCTGCTCGGCAAAAGCCGGGGCGATGGCTGCGCTGAGAACGAAAGCGAAAAATCCTAACATTCTTAGTCGCATGCCGTTCTCCTGAAGCTGCTTCAAATGATGGTTTCTATGTTTGCGCGTTAAGACAATTTGCGTGTTAGTTCTAAACTTTACGTTGTGCTCTGATGTAAAGACCTGTGGAGCCTGAATTGGCAGCGACCGCCAAGGCTGGTTGCCGCGTAATGCGTTTCGGCTTCCACGTAACAAACTAACCGCATTCGGCACCCCAGGCAAATCCTCTTCAGCGGACTGCCTGGAGGGCGGATTGAATAATGCTTTTCGCATCATTCAGGAACTACGCTAATGCAAAAAGAAAACTCTATTTCGCAATTTAGTCTCGATGAAGACCAAAACGCGGGTACTCTTCATCGTAGAACTTACGAGCCTCAGCAAGAATTTGCGGTTCGGTAATGTGGTTTTCTTGATAGACCGCTCCGTCGACCTTACTTAAAAGTTGATTTTCATGTTTTGCCAGGTATTTAAGAAAGTAG
>JAAEMV010000823.1 GCA_024225195.1 Planctomycetaceae bacterium
ATAAAGTGGAGTCAACTGCTTTAACTGCTCAGGCTTTTCCCCAATTTCACCGTAATAGAGCGTCGTCGGCGTCAAATAACCACTCGACGTCATCCAATACGCATCTGATTCATCGGCATCAACTGCACGTAATCCTACCGTTCCAATTTCGGGAGCACCCTCGAGTAGACGTTTTTGCCAGCCTGCATCCGTCGAAGTCATTACATAAATTCGATTCTTAACGTCTTCCAGCACATTTAAAATCAAGTGGTTACGAGTTAAAGAATAGCTCGCCAGTGAACTATTTTCAGTCGGCTCAAAAGCAACGTCGAACGACCGTTCACCCGCCATGAAATCATCAAATTTAGTGACCAGCAGCGACCCTGCCTGATAGTCGACTCCGCCAACACTCCACGGCTCCCGAAGCTCCAACAACAAATTCTCTTTCGAAACATCTTTGTTTGCACTGTTAGGAGCATCTATCTTCTGCAATTCCCCGTCATCTGTTCGGAGATAGAGTTCGTCATTATAAAACGCAAGCGTGCGTTGAACGAAGTTCCGTTCGAAACCGGGGGTGTCATCGTGCATTGCACCAATGTACATATCATCGACGGTGCCTTCGTAAACAACTTCCGCTTCCTCCATTGGCTGACCACGACGCCATAATTTCGCAATTCGCGGATAACCAGAGGAGGTCATCGTCCCGTCCCCAAAATCGGTGTAGATAAAAACGGAATCCTGATCAATCCAACTAATGTTGCCTTTTGCTTCGGGGCGATTGAAACCTTCGTCGATAAACTCCCGACGATCCATGTCAAACTCCCGAGTCACTGACGCATCCGCACCACCGCGAGACAACCCAATTAACGCACGCTCGAAACCCGGCCGTAAAAGGGAAGCGCCATCCCAAACCCAATTTTCATTTTCACGCTCTGCTAATTTATCGAGATCAAGCACAACCTCCCATTGCGGCGCAGCCTTACGATACTCAGCCAGCGTCGTTCGTCGCCAAATCCCCCGCTCGTGATCTTTATCCCGCCAGAAGTTGTAGTAGAACTCGCCTGCTTTTGAGACAAACGGAATTCGCTCGTCTGAATCCAAGATTTCAAGCAAATCACCCTCCAGATTTCTAAAATCGGAGGAAGCTTCAAAATGCCGCTGAGTTGTCTCGTTCTTTTTCCGTACCCAATCAAGTGAGCGAGGACCGGTCACATCTTCCAACCAAAGATAGGGATCTTCTTGTTCCGTCACGTCCGAAACCTTGGCTTTCTCTTCCGATTTACCATCATCGCCAACCTGCCCATGAGCTGAAGTTACCACCGCCGCCACCATTATAAAAATTAGAAAACGAAACATCTTTAACACCTCATTGTTTTCAACCAAAACCTCGGAACGGATTATACCCCATCCACGAAATCTGACGAGCAGCAGATCCCAGGAATCTTACCTTCGTAAATCGAAAGATCATCAGCCATTGCCGAAGAAGCGTAAATAAGACCAGCGATCAATAAAGCTGCCGGATAATTAATCGATGACGGCACTGGCGATCTCGACGCCGCCGAGCCCAAACTCGCTGACTCGAGGTAGCCCAAAGGTGGCAAAAATTCAGCTCTGGAATTCGGCCTTCATTCGATTGATATTATTGAGGCTACCCATTAACAGCAGCGTATCATCCGTGCAGATCACGTCGGTTGAAGACGGATTAAACTGAAAATCACCGTCAGGCTTCTGAATACCCACGACAAGCAAATCGAACTGTTCTTTGATTTTTGAAGCCGACAACGCCAACCCTACAAGCCGACTCTTCAGACCAACATGGAACTCATCTAATTCCATTTCAAGATTCGAAGCCTCTGCGAACAACTCTACCAACGCCGCCGTTGTCGGGCGCGAAATCATACGCTCCATTTGCTGAGCGCCAATTCGGTGCGGCATGACGACTTTGTCCGCACCAGCCTGACGAAGCTTTCGACAACTCGATTCATGCTCAGATTTAGCAATGATTTGAATGTCAGCACGAAGATTTCTCGCCGTCAGCGTAATAAAGACATTCTCGGCATCCGTAGGAAGTGAAGTAACTAAAGCCCTCGCCGTATCAAAATGTGCAGCACGTAAAGTATCTTCCGAGGTCGCATCGCCGCTAATCGATAGCAATCCAGACTCTTGAGCCAAACGTGATTTTTCTGGATCAATATCAACCACCACAAAAGGGATCTTGCGATGTTCCAATTGAGCCACCAGATCGTGCCCCATTTTTCCGTACCCGCAAATGATTACATGACTCTCCAAACGATCGATTTCTTTTGTCATTTTTCTTCTGCCAAACGCGCGTTCGACTTCTCCTTCAAGAAGTAATTGAATGAAACCACCAAACGTGTAAACCGACGAAGAAACACCGAACACAATCAACAACATCGTTAATATCTGGATGGCATCTGAGGAATTGGAGTGCTCTCCATAACCGACAGTGGAAACAGTAATGAACACCATCCAGGCCGAATCTAACCAGTCATACTTGCCAAGATAATGGTAGCCGAGAATAGAAACGATAAACACGATCGCCAACGAAAGGGCTCCTGTTCGAATTCGTTGAAGCGGTGTTTTCATTGCCGTCTGCTAATCAATTGAAATTGAAAGTTGGCCGTTACTTTTTTCGGAAACGCAAAAAGTAATTTTCCTTAAATCCCTCGATCGCGACCTCGTCGTCGAGAGCAAAACCGGCGTCCATTATTTCCGCACGAAACACCTCTTTACCGGCACGGACGTGCCCCAGTAACCACTCCCGGCTGGTACCCGGAATCCGATCAAAATCAATCACCACGAATTGGCCTCCGGGCTTCAACGCGCGGTGAATTGAAGCCAACGTCGATTTAGGGTACTCGAAATGGTGATAGGTATCACATACGAAAACGACGTCAACCGAATGCGGAGGCAAATTGATGCTATTCTCAGCACATAAGACACCCGTAATGTTAGTCAGATCCATTGCGTCTGCTTGTCGATTGATATGCTCAATGAATCGAGGGGAGATGTCGACGGCGTAAACCCACCCCTTTTTCCCGACCGACTTTGAGAACATTCGTGAGAAGAGCCCAGTCCCCGCTCCCACATCCGCTACCGAAGCCCCCGGAGAAATGGCTAACTCGCTGAGAATTGCATCTCTTGCTAAATAGACTTCCCGGCTCTCGATCTCAAATCGCTTAACGTAGTCCTGGACGCTCATGTCGGGGTCGATGAAATTCTTATTGATTCCGGGTTTGACGCTCGTTTCGTTCTCTTTTCCAGACTGTTGAGCCTGATTTCTACTGATGTAGTCGATCGCCTTGGTCTCGAGAACTTGCGAACTTAAACCAATTACTCTGGCTTCCGCCAAGGCTGCATCCAACGCCACTCCTTCATCAAGCACCCGATATGGCAGCCAAACACACCCCACCCGGTTGGCAGAACCACAGTGAAGCAGGGTCTTTTGCTGGCTAGCACTGAGGGTTTCCCGAACACGCTGAAACACCTCGTCGGTCAATGAATCAGCACTTTTGAAGGGAATTTCTGCAAATTCCATCCCGGCGTCTTCTACCGCCCCTCTCTCATCCCACGCAACTTCGCCGCTTGTTCGCAGGGAAATCACCCGCTTTATGCGTTGACGTTTGATCTCTGAAACATCTGCTTCAGAAAACTGGCCAGAAAAATATAGATTTTTCAAATGGTGGACATTCTTGGCAGCGCCTAACTTACCCCTTAAGATAATGAGTTGTTTGCCATTCGCGACTTCTACATTTTCCTGTAGGTTTGCGTTGGCCTCTTGCGAATAAAGAGGTGTGGTGCCCGTTATTAAAAAAAGGCTCCAAGCAATCGTCAGCGATTTTAGCATTATTGTCCTTCCAATAATTTATTCAGCACAGACCAGTTTGGCCGACCTAGGTTTCTTCCGTCACTCGGATTTTCAAACAGAATTTGCACAAACAAATCTAAATATACCGATATCGGTTGGATTTACAAATGAACAAAAAAAGAACCTTCAAACCACTCGACATGGAATCCTTGGCCATGGCAGCGGAATGCCTGAAGGCTATCGCGCACCCGAGTCGGCTGCAGATTGTTCAACTCCTTTTGACGGGCAAACGATACTCGGTCAATGAGCTTGCTGAGATTTGTGAACTTACACAACCTTCTGCTTCGGATCACTTGAGACTGATGCAACGGTGTGGTTTCTTGACAAGCACCCGGGAAGGTCGAACGGTTTATTACGAGATACTCGAAACTCATCTTTACGATCTGATGACCTGTATTCAAAAGCGTTTTGGTTAGGGCAGCCACTCGAAAAACAGTGATACGGTACCTCCCTTAGCTTGTACATTTCTTGCTGTTTAATTTTTCGCTATTAAAAAGCTCAGAGCTAACCGTTAAAAATTAAACGTTAAAACCTGCTGGCGACGCGTTTTGTTCCGCAACGGCATCGCGAGTTTAGCCGCGGAAGAATCCGCCGCAGAGATTTTTTCCCGCGAAACTGCCAATTAGCGAACTTTGAATCCATTTTCTTCTCGATAGATTACACCACTGTCTGGAGTCAAAGAAACCAATTGTTTCTTACTCCTTGTTTTCAGTTCAGGTCAGTTGAACCCACTTTCTAGCCCGCCAACAACAACTTAGACTTTCGGCTGACCTTGTGCCCAAACAGGCCGCTTCGTCTTATTTAAGAACAACGACCTCTCGTCTTTACCAGTTTTATAATGGCAAACGAAACGACCAATACGCAACCACACCGCCACTCACACGACTGCGAACATTCCGGTATTTTCGGTGAACGAACCGAGTTAATTTTCGCAATTTTGTCGGGTTTGCTTCTTGGATTCGGTTGGCTTTTAGCAATGTCCTCAATTCCATTTGGGTACCTGCTGCCAATTTATCTCTTGTCATATTTTTTTGGCGGATACTACACTCTTCTCGAATCATTCAGCAAACTAAAACTCCAGCAATTTGAGATTGATTTCTTGATGCTCGTTGCTGCAATTGGTGCTGCTGTTTTGGGCAACTGGGCGGAGGGTGCATTGCTCCTATTTTTGTTCAGTCTTTCTCACGCCCTTGAGCATCTGGCGATGGGCAAGGCTCGCAATGCAATCGAGTCACTCGCCAGCCTCGCCCCGGATGTCGCGCTCGTCCGCCGAAACCATCAGGAAACAGAATTGCTAATCGCTGATTTAGAGATTGGCGACATCGTTATCGTGAAACCTAACGAACGTGTTCCTGCCGATGGTCTGGTAATCAAAGGTCACACCAGCATCGACCAATCACCCATTACAGGTGAGAGTCTGCCGGTCGAAAAAATCCCGGTAAATGATGTCAATTGGGCGACAGAACATGAGTCACACTTGCCGTTCGAAAATCGAGTCTTTGCGGGCACAATCAACCAACACGGGGCAATCGAAATCCTCGTTACTCGGCTGGCAACCGAAACCGCGCTTGCTCGAGTCGTGGTAATGGTAAACGAAGCTGAGAACCAACAATCTGATACGCAACGGTTCGCGCAAAAATTCGAACGCATCTTTGTGCCTGTTGTTTTAATCTTCGTGGGCGCACTGCTTTTCGCCTGGGTTTTCATTTCCGAGCCTGCGAGCGATTCTTTCTATCGCGCCATGGCTGTCTTAGTCGCGGCCAGCCCCTGCGCATTAGCCATTTCGACTCCGAGTGCCGTCCTCAGCGGGGTTGCTCGGGCGGCCCGTGGGGGTGTTTTAATAAAAGGTGGTGGCCCTCTCGAAGAATTAGGAAAAATCAAATCGATTGCGTTTGATAAAACCGGCACACTGACAGAAGGCAAACCAAGCGTCACCGACGTGAGAACAGTAGAAGGAATCAGCGAAAACGATTTGCTCGTGACAGCCGTCTCAGTCGAACGTTTAAGCGACCACCCGCTCGCAGCAGCACTGGTTCGCGATGCAGTTAACCTGCTGCCTGACGAACTGCACCCATCTTCTCCCAACTTTCCAACTGCCGAAAACCTTACCAGCAAGACAGGGCAGGGCGTCACTGCAACCCTAAACAATCAATCTATCTCCATTGGAAAGAGTTCTTTTTTCAAGTCAGATTCTTCTTCAAAGGAAGACCAAGCGTTCTTTAATTCGGTTGCAGAGCTTGAACGACAGGGACGAACTGTGATGGTGGTTAGACAAGACGATCGCTTTCTCGGTTTCATTGGATTAATGGATAAACCACGCGCAGGTGCCAAAGCCGCAATCTCAAGACTTCGTAGCATTGGAATTGAAAACATGTCAATGCTCTCGGGTGACAATCAAAACGTCGCCAATGCCATTGCGGATTCCGTCGGTGTGAACCAAGCATTTGGCGACTTAATGCCCGCCGATAAAGTCGAAAAAATCAAACGCCTACTTAACGAGGGCTCAGTCGGAATGGTAGGGGATGGCGTCAATGACGCACCGGCCATGGCGACTGCGAATATTGGCATCGCAATGGGAGCTGCAGGCTCGGATGTCGCGTTGGAAACTGCCGACATCGCATTGATGTCAGACGATCTAGAAAAATTGCCATTCGCAATCGGGCTTAGTAAAATGACAAAAAGTATCATCCTTCAGAATCTTTGGATCAGCTTGGGGATGATCGCCTTTTTAGTCCCCGCGACCTTATTCGGGCTGCCCATTGGGCCAGCAGTAATACTCCACGAGGGTTCCACTTTCGTAGTGGTTCTCAACGCCTTACGCCTGCTTGGCTTTAGCGATTCAAAACCCTCTGTGACTTGAAGAAACACGCCCGAACCAGCAAGTATCGGACGACGCCCTATTTTTTTAAGATTGGTAACTTGAGCGTAAATCTCGCACCGCCCATCGGACTTTTAGAGACACCTACCTCACCGCCGCACCGCTCCACCGCACGTTTTACAATTGCCAACCCGAGTCCAACTCCATGTTTGTGCTCCGCACCAGGACTATCCAGCCGGAAAAATGGCTCAAAAATACTTTCATAATTAGCTTCGGGGACGCCGGGACCGTCATCTTCGATATGGAGCAACACCGTGTCGCCTTCCAAAACTGACGAAACCAGAACCTCTGTCTTTGCGAATCGGAATGCGTTCCCAATTAGATTTCCAATTGCCGATTTCAACAACACGCGATCGCATTGCACGACAGCATCGTTTTCCAATTGAACTGAAATATTTTTACCTGATTCCATGCTCGCACGATCAAAATCGAACAGCAAATCAGAAATTCCAACAGGTTCTTTCTCGACCCCTGATTCACCAGAGCGAACATATTTCAACAATTCATTTACAAGCCGGTCAAGATCGTCAGCCGAATCGACAATCGCAGCAATCCTCTCGGAGCGTTCTTCCGGCGTCGCAGCCGATTCGAACAGCTCGACGGCAAAATGAATTCGAGAAAGTGGCGTCCTAATTTCATGAGACACCATTTGCAATAATTCAATCTTTGTCTTGACCAATTTCTCAGTGCGACTTGCCATTAAATTAAAAGCAGTTACCGCTGGATCCCGATATTTCACTGCGGGTCCCGTAATCCGGGCACTCAGGTTACCCGCAGAAATAGACCTTGCCGCCCGTGTGATCGATTGAAATTGAATTGAAATCGGGCGAATAAGAAAGCCGACGATTATCACGGTGATTAAGATATAGCCGATCACCGCTAAAACGAAGAGCGTTTTATTTGGGTTTTGAAATCGCATCACAGGCGAAGCCAGTAAAACATTTGCTCCACCGTCTAACAAGCAACCCATCTCTTCATCGGCAACATACCTAACAGAATTTGGCTTTTCTAAATATTCCAACATCCAGTTCGTTTCATCTAATGAAGTTGAAACGATTCGTATATTGATACCATATTCCTCGCGGATCCTTTCGAAAGCAGCGGATCTCTCTTCCACCTCCAAAGACTCTAGATCGCTCGCTGCCTGCTCAACACAAACCCCCAAAAATTTCGTCCACGCTACTTCATTTTCAACATTTGATTGATAGGCAACCCAACTTTGAAATAAGGAAGCAAGAACGATCAGCGAGATCAATCCCAGTAAAAATTGCACAAACAATTTAATCATGGTTCTAAGGCAAAAATATAGCCAACTCCGCGAACTGACTTAATACGTTTTGGATTACTCGGATCATCACCGAGCTTCTTTCGTAGCCGTGAGACCCTCAAATCAATCGAACGATCAACCCCGTCATAGGCAATCCCCTGAATGTGCTCGTAAATTTCATTTCGCCCCACCACTTCGCCAGCGCTCCGCATTAAAAAGAGCAACAAATCAAATTCAGCTGTCGTCACAGTCAATATATTCTCTTTGCCCAATTCCGTTCGCTGACGAACGGTTCGACTATTGGCGTCAATAATTAGACCGTTTATCTCCAACCTCGAAGCCTCGGTTGGTTTGCCTTGAACTTTCCCTCTGCGAAGATGAACTTTCAAGCGAGCCAGTAAAGCCCGCGGGCGGACGGGTTTCGCAATGTAATCATCGGCTCCCACTTCCAAACAAACAACTTCATCGATCTCATCACCGCGGGCGGTCAACATAATAATTGAGCCGGAGAAACGGTCGCGAACAGTTCGACAAATTTCAATACCATCCATTCCAGGCAAGCCGATGTCTAAAATCAAGACATCAAAATGCTCTGAATCAATCAAACCTAACGCCCGTAATCCATTCGATTCCCATCGCACACGAAATCCATGCCCAGTCAAAAAATCGTCGACCATCTTACCGAGTGTTAGGTCGTCTTCAACAAGCAATAATCGGCCAGATTCAGCAATCATAAAACCCCTCAATCAACCAACAAAATGCAACCTAGTGGCTCTGCAACCGTCTCATCAGAAAAGCTAAAGTTAAAATGCCATCGTTTATTGAGACGGCAAAACTAAACTTACGAAATTTGTTAGCCTTGAAAACACCACAAAGCTTACCATTTGGCCCAATCAAAACCGAGGTTAATCCATTAAATTTTTGAAAGCCTTATCCGCTTGGATTTTGAACTTAGAATCATCAACGTGGCGGCGCAGAATGTGATAACCATAAATCGTTTTGATACGGTGTGTCAGGGATGCACCACCTCGAGCAAGCTCCTCAGACCAATACTCATCAACCAATGGATCGTGTTTTGATGCGTTTACGATACCGAGCTCTTTCGACAAATCAGGAATAGCACGAATCAGTTGCAAGTGCTGTCGGTGCGCAGGCAGGGAGTAATTAGCAAGCGTCGGGTAGCCCAGTCGATCCAATTCGACAATGCCGGCAGCGTGATTTATCAAATGCCAGTAACCACCAAAACCCTGCTTTTTCACACCAGACCCCTCAATCAACTCAATCATCGTCACGTCGATCATCTCTTGAATTGACCGGTATGGCTGAACCGGAGGCCCTTTGGACGACAGTATTTGATCCGCTGTTTTCCAGCCTACTTGTTTTCCAAAATACCCGCGCCCCGAAGATACATCATCAAACTTACTTATCAATTTGCAAATACCATCAATTGCCCAGGGAGTCGCGTACTGTTCATGCGAACGAAGTGCCCTGATTGCAATCGAGGCAAAAATCACATTGTGCCCCGACTGCTTTAGAGTCGCCACATTCTTCGCAAGAGCCGCCGCAATATTTTGAATTCGATCCGGAACTGCCGCTTGCTTTGGCCCCGTTGCGAAAAGTTGGCTTGGTTTTGTCCCAGTTTTTTTTACATCGAACCAGATCGCTTCTTCGCCTTTGAGCACGCGATCTAATTCTGATTCAATTCCTCGCGTGATTGTGACAGAAAGGTCACCATGATCTTCACCGATGAAGTAACCAGCGGTCACTGCAGCACCGAGATGGCCAGACATAGTGCCTAGTGGATGCGCATTGGCAAGCCCTGCGATCCCTTTTTGAAGATATTCGAAATCAACCATTGCGTCCTCGCTTTCGGCCAACAGTTTGATGCGCCAACCGCAAGCAGATCCCGTTTCAATTAGCGGTACTCGTCAAACCATTTGTGCGACATTGTAGAGGCCATATGAGACCCTTACAAATTCAACTTAAACATTAAATGGGATAGTTGGGTTCGAAAACTAGAGACAGCGTCCCGCTTCCTTTTTCCAAAAATCAAACCATGGACCTTGAATTGGAATGGCAACCACTGCTCTTGATTCAGTTGAATAAAGTTGAGTTGAGCTGAGTTGAGCGACGCCCGCGATGTCGATTAAGGTGACTGCCTCGCCCCGCAAATTTCATTGAAATTTTGACCACAATTCGATTCAAGCATCAAACGCTAGCAAACCAACTTCTGCTTTGCTCGGAATTAAAGCGGCCGAGCATTAATTAATCTGAATTGATTTTGATTTCATTCTTTAGGAAAGCGTCAAAATATGCCGATTGAATAGACTATCCGGCCATTTCCACTGACATATTTTGCCTCCTCCATTGAGATTGAACCATGGGTACCAGACGAGCATCCCAAATTTCGCTTTGCATCTGCGTTCTATTATTTGCAACTGGAAACTTGACGGCCCAGCAATCGAATTCAATTTCCGGATCTCAAACCAACTCGCCACAACTATCAAAACCAGCGGAGACAACTACGTCCCCGGTGATTTCGCACTCACTGATCCAATCGCCCGGCATCACTTCATTAACTCTGAAAGATTGCCAATGCCACTCATGTGACACCACAGGCCAACCAGCAACCTGCATCGACTGCGCGCATATAAGTACTCTCGGTGATCAATTCAATATTCGTTTATTTGGCTCCCTTAACGGAGAAATGCTTTTTGCTACCGCGCGCCCCAACCTTCCATCGGGCATCGTTCTGATCACTCCCGATTTAGGAAAAGAGACACCGACGTTCGAAATTCATTCCAAGTCAACGAGTCTTGGTGCTGCTTTTTCAGGTCCTGAAATCGGGCGATTCCAATCTGGTGGCCAGATCTATTCGACTCTGTACGGACAGACCTACGAGGAAGACAAATATGGCATTTATCTTTTGATGGCTTACGCTGAACTAAAAAACGAGTGTGAGCGATACACGTTTGGCCTTCATCGAGATTTGATTAATCCTATTGCTCCCAATACGATTAATTTCAACCAAGCCAATGGCGCTGGTAATCTTGGGTTCGTGCGAGGCCAGTTTCGAGCTGAGAGATTTAGAAAGCTAAATCAAAATACCAAGTTGACGAGCCAGCTCGCGCTAAGCGATCCGGTGACAACTTCATTTACCAATTTTGATAAAATCCCAGCAAACCTCCTTGAGGAAACTGCGATGCCCAATATCGAGGGCAGGTTGGCAATCTCCAAGACCTCAGGCCCTCACGTACCAGGCACGTCAATCCGGTTTGAATCAGGATTCTCAGGCCTCGTCGGCAAATTAAGGCGGACAGACTTACCAACCAACCGAATTCACGATGTTTGGGCTGTCGGTACTGATTTCCAACTGGCAATTACGGAGCGATTCGGATTCAGGAGTGAATTTTTCACCGGCTCAGCTATTGGTAATTATAACGCTGCAATTTTCCTAATTGACAACCAAAACCTTGATCCCGTTCGGTCCACCGGAGGCTGGGGAGAAGTTTACTTCAACTGGAGTCCCTGCGTTCGATCACACTTTGGTTACGGTGTGGATGACCCACTCAACAGCACGTTGTCGCCTGGTTTGCCGACTCGAAATGAAGTCACCTACGCAAACATGATATGGGATGTCACGAAATCACTCGAATTGGGTGTCGAAGTGAGCCACTGGGACACCACCTACACAGGCCCTTTTCTTGATAACGACGCAATGGTTTACCACACTCGTTTTCGGCTGAAGTTCTAAATTGGCTGGAGTTCTAAGTTGGCTGAAACAACGCCCCCCCAAATCTACCAATTCCAAGTCGCTCTCAACTTGGGTGACGAACTGTAGATGTGGCTAAAAACTGACTGCCATAAGAATGAATCCCAATTCGGCTGTGTCGTTCAAACTACGCCCAAAAAAATAGCTGTGTCCATCCAAGGAAACCGCGAGATATCGTAGGTTGAGTGATTGTCATTCTTGAGCCTGTTTCAGATTCTAGGCTAACGATCGCGCGGATACGCACTGTGCGAAAACAGACTCTCATGTCAACTAAGGGATGACATCGCTTCCTAGCTGCGACACTAAGTGACTTGTTACACCTTCGAATCTTCACAGAAAATTAATCGTGATTATTGAGCACTAAACGGCCAATAAAAGTTGTCAAAAATCATCATTA
>JAAEMV010000824.1 GCA_024225195.1 Planctomycetaceae bacterium
AAACTGGTGAAACTCCCCAAGTTGGACGCAAAACGCCTTCTCACTGCTTGGCTTAGGCAAGGATGGGACTGTGGTGCAGGTTGTAGCGATTTGCGGTTATTCGTCTCCTTGCGCGGCAGCGGGGCATAAAACCGCTGCTGAGGAGGTTTGGGGAGTCTGAGAGCATGGTGAAATGCGATCTGTGAATGAGCCGAGGACGGTCAACTGGCTCGTTTTCGAGTTTGCGTTTCGGAACTTAATATCCCGTCGATTGTGAATTTTGCAGAACGAGTGCGAAGTCTTATTTGCCCCTGTTCATTGGTTGGTTCGGCATGATAAACTGAAGTCATTCGTTCTTAATGGCAGACGTGCCATTTCTGAGACTTTTTATGGATTAAGAGATTGCCAGAGCTTCCAACACAAGGGGATGACCAGTTAGGTGATCCTTTGAAAATTGATTTTTCCATTGTAGCGCGGGATTTAAAACTTCCACCCGAGAAGATTGCAAAGACCGTCGAGTTACTTGATGCCGGAAATACGATCCCGTTCGTAACCCGCTTCCGAAAAGACTTGACCGGTGGGCTCAATGAGCAGCAGGTCTTAGCGATCAAGCAGAGGGTGGGACAGCTTCGCGCACTTGCAGAGAGAAAAACATTTGTCCTGAAATCGATTGATTCGCAAGGCAACCTTTCTGAAGACCTGGCGTTGCAAATAAAAAAGGCAACGACGAGTCGACGGCTGGAAGACTTGTATCTTCCCTTCAAGCCCCAAAAACAGTCCAGAGCCGCCTTAGCAAGACAGCAAGGATTAGAACCGCTGGCCGATGATATTTTGCAGGCGAACTCTCCTGATGTCGATATTGCCACGCGAGCGACTGAGTTTGTGCGGGTCGATAAAGGATTGAATTCAGTCGACGATGTTATCAAAGGTGTCGGGGATATATTGGCCGAGAAGTTCAGCGGGAACGATGAGCTGCGGAGCAAACTGCGGCGGATAATGTGGTCCGATGGAAAGCTCGCAGCTGAGTCAATTGTCAAGCCAGAGAAGAAATCCGAGCCGGAGCAAAAGTCTGAGCCGGATTCGGCCGCGCCGGCGACAGAGGAAACAGTCGCGAGCGAGCCTGCGGCAACCAATGAGACCGTGCCCACGAGTGAGCCACAGGATAGTCAAGAGACGAGTAAGCAACAGGCTAAACTTGATTCGGATCAACCCGTCGAAGGTGCGACTCCATTGAAGGCAGTTTCAGAGGCAAAGCCGAGTGAAACAGCGCCGGTGGCTGAAGCAGTGCCGGCAGTTGAAACAGCGTCTGAGGGTGCTGATGACAACGGCCAGAATCAGGAAGACAAACAGGGCGACGCAGTCGTCGAGGAAGAGGCAGTAGCCAACGGTTCGCCTGTTGAAGCGGAGGCTTCAGAAGCAGCGGTTGTTCAGGAATCGACTGAAGACGCAACAACGACTGAAGAGGTAAAGCCAAACGACGAAGCAACGCCCGGCGAAAAAGACAGCAAGGAAATAGCGGAAAAGCCGGCGAGTGAAGACGCGGTTGCCTCAGTTGTTGAAGCGGAAAGTGCGGAATCGACAGCCAAGCCGAAGAAGAAGAAAAAGAAGAAGAAAAAGAAAAAGCCGGTTGAAGATCCTTTCAAGGACTACAAGGACTTCGCTCAGCCGATCAAACAACTCCCTCACCATCGCGTTCTCGCGATTAATCGTGGGGAGAGATCAGGCAATCTACGCGTAAAAATATTAGTCGAGGGTGACGCTCTTACGACCATGGCAGACTCCCTGCTGGTGCCAGCCGATCATCCTTTTCGTGAGTTTTTACTGAAGTGTTCCAACGATGCCTTGTGCCGCCTAATCCAACCTGGACTCGAGCGTGAAATACGCCGTGAATTGACAGAGGTAGCCGAGCAGCACGCGGTTGAAGTCTTTGCTAACAACTTGCGGAACCTGCTGTTGCAACCTCCGATGAGAAATCGCAAAGTAATGGCGATTGACCCCGGTTTTAAACGGGGGTGTTCGGTTGCTGTGCTGGATGCTTCGGGGAATCTATTGGACTCAGGGCACGTCTTTGTCGTGGGGAATCAGACTCGTCGTGATGAGAGCAAGCAAAAATTAGCTGTCTGGGTAAAGCAACATCAAGTCGATTTGATTGCGATTGGAAATGGTGCCGCGTGTCGTCAGACGGAGCAGTTGGTTTCTGATTTAATTGCTGACGAGCTGCAGGAATTCAAAACAACTTACACAATGGTCAACGAGGCCGGTGCAAGTATTTATTCGACCAGCGAGATTGGCCGAGTTGAGCACGCTGATTTGTCGCCGTCCATTCGAAGTGCGGTATCAATCGGGCGGCGTTTGCAAGATCCACTGTCAGAGTTGGTTAAGATTAGCCCTGCCAACATTGGCGTGGGAATGTACCAGCACGATGTAAAGGCTAAGCACCTCAGCGAATCACTCGACGAAGTCGTGCGTTTCTGTGTCAATCAAGTTGGGGTCGATGTTAATACGGCAAGCCCTTCGTTACTGAAATACGTCTCCGGCTTGAATTCGTTAACCGCCCGGCGAGTCGTAGAGTACAGGCAGGAGCATGGAAGATTTGAAAATCGCGACGACCTGAAGAAGGTCAGTGGCTTTGGAGATGCGACTTTCGTTCAGGCGGCTGGTTTTTTGCGTGTGCACGGAGGTGACTCTCCATTGGACTGCACATCGATCCACCCCGAAAGTTACAGCATCGCAAGCGATGTGCTTGCCCGGATAGGCGTCTCAATGGAGGAGTTCTTTGCTCGGGAAATTGCCTTCGGTAAGGCAAGGGCTTTGGCTGCGGTTGTTGAACCTCCAGCAGTTGAAGTTCCAGCAGTTGAAGCTCCGGCGGGCTCCGTTGAAGGCGACCAAGGCGGGGCGGCGTCGGAAGAGGCTGTCTCTGCAAACGCTTCAGAGGGTATTCCTGAGGCGGAGAAAACTGAGGCGGAGAAAACTGAGGCGGAGAAAACTGAGGCGGAGAAAACTGAGGCGGAG
>JAAEMV010000825.1 GCA_024225195.1 Planctomycetaceae bacterium
CACTATAAAAACAGACTTACTCCTTGGAGTAACTACCCGGAGTAACTATGCATAGTTACTCCGGGTAGTTACTCCAAGGAGTAAGTCTGTTTTTATAGTGCAATTTGTAAGAAATTCATACTAAAATACTTCAGTGTCAAATCTGAGCTGTGAGCCAGCAGAGGTTGGCTGTCGGACGTCGGCAGACTGACCCTATCAGACGTGACTCAATCAGTGGATCGGACGTCCGACAGGGTCTAAAATTAGACGTCCGACGGGCACTAAAATTTGATGCTATACCCGGTGGTATCTGGCTCCTTTACATAGCAAAAAACAGAGGTCGTCGGACGTCCCTTGAGAGTAACTCCCTAGAGTTACTCTAAGGGATCCTCATGTCATAGCAACGATCAGCTGATGGTTGCGGAACCGGTACTTGGCATATGAATCCCCGTCGATCATTGGGGCTGCCCTGTCAGTTCAAAAATGAGGTAGTTTGTATTCGATTCTCCATGAATTCGCTATTCAAAATAGGGTTACTCCTTAGAGTTAGTACCGGGGTAACTATGCATAGTTACTCTCTTTACGTGGATAAATTTACGTGGGACGACCCAAACCGCTGCTAGATTGAGGGAGATTGTGGCTGCAGCCACCAAAGCTGGCGCGGATGGTTACCCACGGCAGGACGGATTCGACATCACGGTGGCGAGTGAGGTGATGGCGATTCTTTGCCTGAGCAACGACCTTGCCGACCTGGAAAAGCGTCTAGGAGACATCGTTGTGGGAGAAGAAGATGATAGTGTTGGTGAGGCTGCGAAAGTGATCGTTGGATTTCGTGTCGGGGGCGTGACCACAGAATCGTTGTTGTCGGATGATTGTTCGGACATGGTTTTCTTTTTGTGTTTCGATGTTGTGTTCGTTTGTTTGTTTGAACATATGGTACCAAACCTATTTGAAAGCACTTTTCGTACAGGTTTATCATCTGTTAGAGATACAAATACTTTATTCATTTTGAATTTTCAAGA
>JAAEMV010000826.1 GCA_024225195.1 Planctomycetaceae bacterium
GAGAAATTGTTTCGGAGGCCCCGGAAGCAATGAGCGGAATGGTTTTGGTGTCGATCTGAACGCCTTCGACTCGACACTGAACCTCCACATTGGTTACGGGATCAGCTCCCCAGGTTTGCACCGTGGCCTGGTAACGGCCCACGGCACCTTTTCTCAGTACTCCTGAAACGAGGTCGAGTTCGGTGATAGCTAGGTTGGCTTCTACTCCTGGCACTGGAACGAGAAAAACCTGTGCGCTCTCACGTAAATCGGCAAGAGCGGACTGAAATTTAGTCGACGACTGGTTCCAGTCGCGAGCCTGAACGTCAGTGATGAAGTAGACCTCTTTATTAGGTGCCTCCATGTCTTCGGCCAGTTCTTTGAGCTGACTGGGGACGCGGTCGAGGTCTAATCCCGCTGGGACAATTTTGGCAGTTTCAAGAAGTTCGCGAAATCTATCCCGGTCAAATGCCATGTTCCGAGTGAGAATCTTGTTCTCGCCTCCGAGCAGGATCAGTGAAACCGGATCGCCTTGTTGGATGTTCTCGGTAATGACTTTGACTTGATCAAGAGCGCGGCGAAAACGGGTTTGATCTTTATCGCCGTGTGCCATGCTGAATGAGGCATCGAGGCCAATCACCACTCCCGAACGCGATTCCCCGGGAAACCAGCTGGCAATGCTTCCTTGCCAGGCGGGCCTTGCGAGTGCCAACACTAAAAGCAGCAACGCGGCGCAGCGGAGGAGAAGAAGTAATAAATCTCGTAAACGAATCTGTCGGGAACGAACGCGAACATTGCGATTCAGAAACTGCATCGCTGCCCATGGTGTATGTTTAACCTGATGGCGATTCAGAAGGTGCGCTAGAATTGGAAGGGATATTCCAAGACCGGCTAGTAAAATTAATGGGTGAAGAAAGGTCACGGGCGAGCTCCCGGAGAAGCACCATTGATCATCGCTTCGCGTTGAAAGAAAAATTCACTCAAGACTTCGTTGGGTGGTCGCGAAGTGTCGACGGTCATGTAATCGACCTGACTTCCAGCGCATCCGTCACGCAACTTTGTCATGTACTGATTAAAGTTGGCGAGATATTCTTCCCGAATCCGATCCGCCTGAGTCGTGACTGGTTCCTCGAGCTCGAGACCTTCAAAACACCAAGCACCTTGAAAAGGGAATTCGAGTTCGTAAGGGTCGAGGGTGTGTAACACAACAACGCTGTGTCCATCGAATCGGAGGTGGTCGAGTCCTGCGAGGATATCGTCAACATCCGACAATAGATCAGAGATGACCACCACGACAGAGCGGCGTTTCATCATGATCGCGATATCGTGGAGCTGTTTAGCAATGCTGCTTCTTGGGACGGGCTTGATGTTTCGCAGTAGTTGGTCAATCTGCAGGATGATACTCATCGTGGAACGTGGCGGCAGATGAGCACGAACCTCAGAATCAAAAATCGAAAGTCCTACCGAATCGCGTTGTTTGAGCACGATATGGGCGAGTGAAGCGGCGAGGAATTTAGCGTATTCGAGTTTGCTGACTTTTCCAGAGGCGTAGTTCATGGAGGAACTGGCGTCGACTAAAAGGTAGCAATCAAAATTTGTCTCGGCTTCGTATAGTTTGGTGTAGTAGCGATCGGACCGCCCATACACTCGCCAATCGATACTGCGAATTGGATCGCCAGGCGCGTACTGGCGGTGGTGTGCAAATTCAGTACTGCAACCGCGGAGCGGGCTACGGTGCGTTCCTACACGCAGTCCTTCTACCACCTCGCGGGCGATGAGTTCAAGGTCCCCCAGTTTTTGCAATAACTCGGGGGCGAGATAGTTATTGTCCGGCAAATGTTCGGTCATTTGCTTAGCCTGTCGTTTGAGACAGTAGTTTTTCGTCGCTTGGAATTTTCTCCAACAACAATTCAATCAAAGAGTCAGAGTTCATTCCTTCCGAACGCGCGGCAAAACTTGGGATAATTCGATGTCTCAGGATTGGCAAGCAAACGGCTTTGATATCGTCGACAGAAACGTGACAACGACCCCGTAAAGCTGCTCTCGCTTTTCCTGCAAGAATGAGGTTGAGAGAGGCTCGCGGCCCAGCTCCCCATGACATTAGTTTTTTCACAAATTCCGGAGCTTCCGGTTCTTCCGGGCGAGTTGCCCGGACTAAGGCTGCCGCGTACTCCAACACGTGATCTGCGACGGGTATTCTCCGAACGACATGCTGTAACTCAAGGATGCTCGCACCATCGACGACTTGATTCGTTACCGGTTCCTCGTCACTGGTCACACTTCGCATGATATCCAGTTCTTCACTGCGAGTTGGGTATTTCACCATGATGTTAAATAGGAATCGATCGAGTTGAGCTTCCGGTAGAGGGTAGGTTCCCTCTTGTTCGATTGGATTTTGGGTAGCAAGCACAAAGAAAGGAGCGTCTAGCTTAAAGTCTTCGCCACCGGAAGAAACACGTTTTTCCTGCATCGCTTCCAGGAGTGCTGCTTGTGTTTTGGGAGGCGTTCGATTGATTTCGTCGGCTAGTAAAAGATTGGTAAAGACGGGACCTTTTTGGAACTTAAATCGCCGCTCGTGCGTTTCCGGATCTTCCTGAAGGAGTTCGGTTCCAGTGATGTCGGAGGGCATCAAGTCGGGGGTGAACTGGATTCGCTTAAACGACAGTGACATGGTTTTTGCCAGAGAGCTGACCAATAAAGTTTTGGCCAATCCGGGGACGCCAACTAGCAGGCAATGTCCGCGAGCGAAGATGGCGATCATCATTTCGTCGATAACATCGTCCATTCCCACGATTGTTTTTCGTAATTCAGAAACAATCGCATCGCGTGTTTCTCCTAACTTCTTAATCGCTGCGACGTCGTCAGGCCCCGCGCTTCCGTTTTCGCTCATGTAAGTTCCGAGTTATTTCTTTTTAAGTTGTTAAAAGATTGTCGCGTGAACGAATTGTAACACGGGGTAAATTGAAAAGCACCAATGACGTTTGGAATTTAAATTTGATGTGAATTTAAGCTGCGGCTATTGACTTTTAGGTTTGCGTGTAGGCGTAAATTAATTAGTAGCAAAAAAGCACCGGCCAAACATGAATTCCCTTACATTCGAAATGAAGGAAGTGACATTTGGCCGATGCAACGGTGCACTGTTTTGGTTTCAGTGAATTTTGAGTTGTTGTTTAGAACAAAACTTTTTGGACGAGTCCTGTAACGCTTGGATTCATCGAGAGAAGAAGCTGTTGCACTTCTCCGCGACTCAAATTGTCCCAGTTTTTTTGCTTGACAATTTGTTCACCAAGGGGCGCGAGTTCCCAGTTGATTTGTCCTTCAAAGCATAAGCTCGGA
>JAAEMV010000827.1 GCA_024225195.1 Planctomycetaceae bacterium
CCAAAAAACAGTTAGCGACATTGCGAGGCCGGCTTTCACCAAATGAGGTAGCTGACGTTGCGCAAAAATTGGAAGAAACCCGACGAATGCCGAGACTCGCGCGAGGATCAAAATGAAATTGAATAACTGATGCTCAGCCGTCATAGAATTTGATTCATGTAGCTAAACATTTCGACAGTAAAATCTTTTAGCGTTGAAAGGTACCAGGGCGTCAAGAATATGATAATGGCGACCACGGCAACGATTCGAGGAGCAAACGTCAGGGTTTGTTCTTGAATACTGGTAACTGTTTGGGCAATACTGATCAAGACGCCAACGACTAGACTGACGATGACAATGGGAGCTACCAAAAGCAGGGACGTTGTAAACAGGTTCCTGCCGATCACAATTGCTTCTGAGACTTCCATGTCTTGGTCCTTGTGCGCTGCTGTAATCGGATCGATTGTTTAAATTAACTGAGTAGATTAAACGAGTTACCTGAAAATGCTTTTGGTGGGGGTTGCCCCGTCGGGGTTTGGGTTGATTAATGTGTCCATGATTTTTGCGACGAGTGTTGGATTGTTAAATTCGGCAAGGATTTTTGCCTGCTGTCGGTCCTCGAGGCTTTTCAGAAGATTGGCGACGAGGGTAAAGTTTCCTTGGGCGGTGTATTCCGTAAGAATCTCCGCAGCCATGGCGGGGTCCATTGTTCGGAAAGTTGGCTTCAATTTGTTCACCTGTAGTTTGACTTCTTCA
>JAAEMV010000828.1 GCA_024225195.1 Planctomycetaceae bacterium
AATACCACCTTCTTGGTTCCCATCCAGGTGGCAATCGGCGCACGAGTTTTCAATAATTGTTTTCGCATCCGATGGGAAAACGAGAGTCTTAGCGGATGTGGTGTATTCCGTTACCTGCGCAAATCCCAACGTGGGAAAAAAGAAGAAAAACAGCGTGCACGCCAATTTAATAGCTGTAGCCAGCATCCACGAACCTTTAAAGAATTTGTTTTATCCCGAATAGAGTTTCATTCAGTGATTCATCATAGCACTCTCATTACTCGATGTCGCTATTAATTATATTGGTTGCCGCCACGGAGGATTCGCGCGGAACACGCTGATTGCCGGTTCAGGATTATCTGCGTTAGCGATGGGGCCTTGAGGAGACGTTTATAGGGCTCAATTGCGAACAGCTCTGCAAAATTTCCGGCGTTTAATTAGAAATTGTGAGACACTCCAAGCCTGAATAGTTACATGATCTTTTCGATGCGGTTTGGGCGTCTTGCGCTCGGCAAGATTCAACGTGTGGACAAAGAATTACTAATCTGAAAATGACAGGCTGTTACAGGTTTTCTGCCGAAGTCTGACAGAAATCAACCGAACTACGTAGGTGCTAAATGCCGCCGCCTGTTGTTCAATCTTGTCTGCAATTCAAGTTGTCATTCTGGCGTGTGCAACATGCGGGGAATGGAATGAAACAAGGCGACATCAAAGGCAAATTCGCCGATCCAAATTTCGAATGGTAAATACACGCTGCCTCATGGTTCGGCTGAATCTTACTCGAATCAGGGGGAAGAATTCATTCTATTGAATCATGTGGGTAATTCGCTTGCACTTTAAGCATTAAGGCCTACTAAAAAGCTGGCGTGAACAACACTCAAAAAGCAATTTGAGTTCCCAGGGCGGTTTTGAATCTGCACCAATGTCAGTAGCACAACAGTCAAATAATTAGGGTGTAGGATGCGTTTTGTGTTTTTGGTTCGAACGCAGTGTAAATAATCCTAGTTCGGGGGGACTGCCCCAGCGAATCGTTTCATCTCCGGATAGTCCACGGCTGACATGCATTGTTAATTTTCCAAATTTGAAAGTGCCCGCACTGTAACCCACACCGTATTTGCTAGGCGCAACGACTGGCCCGATAATTGGAAATGCAATTTGTCCTCCGTGCGTATGTCCGGCGAACATCAATTGGAAATCTCGCTGCCGCGCCCACGCGAGTTGGTCTGGGCTATGGCTAAGCAGGATACTTAATCCCGATTTGTTGTCGGGTTGATCTGGGAGTTGCTCAGCATCCCGGTACCAAGGTAAGGCGTTCCCCGTGATTTGAATGGTGGCACCTTTGTGTTCAATTTCGTGCCATCTTGAGGAGGCTTGGATCAAGCCTGAGTCATGAATGTTTTTTCTTAGGAAGGTTTCGGATTGAATTCGTCGATCATGATTTCCCAAAACATAATATACGCCGAGCGGTGCATTTAGTTTTCCGAATGTTTTTGGAATCCACTCGATGCACTTGGCGTGATCGACTAGGTCGCCAGTAATCACAACGAGATCTGGTTCGAACCGATTAGCCTCCTCGACAACCCGTTCGAAATAGCGAATGTCGACTTCGCCGGTAAAATGTAAGTCTGATAACTGACAAATTTTGAGCCCGTCGAGTTCGGCTGGCATTTCAAGTTCGACTGTCATCCGTTGCAGAGTTAATAATAGAGCTTCATTGAACGGGAAAAGTCCCAGAAGTTTGGGAAGCCTTCCATGTAGCAGAGGCCCGTTCAATTCTCTTTTCAAATTTAGTCGCTTGGTTTCAGAAGCCAGTACATTGGTCGGCAATTTTAAAAACAACTTGCGGTAAAGCCAGCGCACAACAAATAGGCAACCGAGCCCGACAGATCCATAATAGTAATAGGTAATCAAGGGTAATGAGATAACGTCGGCAAATGTATTGCCAGGTATCCGAATCCTCAGGTAAAACGCCCAGAACAAAGGGGCAAAGACAATGACGAGAATGGCTTTTTCAGAAAATTTTCTGAACTTTCGCGGAAACGCCGTGGCATGTACGCGATTAAAAACAACACACCATAATCCGACGTGACCGATGGTTCCCAAGATCAGAATGATCCATTCCATGTTCGTCAGGTGTCCTCAGAGGGTCGGGTGTGTTGAAAAGTCTGGAGCAGCGAGAGTAATGAGCTAGTCGTTAACTGCAATCTACTCGAATATTGCTTTTGTAGGATAAAAAAACATTGCCAGCTGACAGATTGCACAGGTCCACAACGGATGTGCTAATTATCGGATTTAGTCGGAGAAATCATCGCTTCGACAACCTCGATGAGCTGGTCGAGGCGAAACGGTTTAAAGAGCAAGGCGTTCGACTTTAATCCTGCTTGTCGAGCTTTGACAATCGAGTGGCCTGGATCGTATCCAAACCCAGTCATTAGGATTAGTGGCGGTGTTTCGATGACTTCTTTGAGTTGCATCAACAAGTCATAACCGCCAATGTCAGGCAGACGAATGTCGGCAATGATCGCATCGTATCCTTGGTCTTGTTCGCAGTTTCGCACCATCAGCATGGCCTCTTTGCCTTCGTGGGCCGTTTCGACGTCACAACCGTAACGTTCGAGGAGTTGGTGTGCTGACGTGCGTACCTGTTCGTCCGAATCGATGACCAGAATTCGTCTGTCGGCGAGAAATGGTCGATGCTGGGGTTGGACAGTCGCCGGCATGTTTTCAGTCGGTGCCATGTCTTTACCGACCTTTTGAATTGCACGTTTGATCTGCCGAGCGTGAGAGATAATGGTTCGGAGCCGTTTGGTGACGTCTTGATCGTGCCCGATATAACTTTCTATTGCGTGAACCGTGTCGTTAAGAATCTCATCAATGGGGAGTGCCACCGCCGAGTGGATGGCTGAAACGCTCTGCAATGCGGCATCGGTACGTTGAGCATTGAGGAGTTCGAGTGTGTTTAAAGCAACTGCGATGTCACGGGCGAACGACTCAACAAACTGAAGATCGCTTTCAGTAAAGGCGCCAACTTCAGGGCTTTCAACATTAAAAGATCCGATGACTTGATCGTGATAGATCAAAGGAACGGTTAGCGAGCTTTTCGCTCCCATCAGACCGTCTAGATAAAGAGGATCATCTGTAGTGTCTTCGCACATGTAGCTCTTGCCGGTAGCGGCAACAAAGCCAGTCACGCCGTTGTCTGTGGCTCGCGCGTAAAGCGGTTGTTGAGCAATGTCGGAGTCAATTCCGACTGAGAGCAACGGCTTCAATAATTCTGTTTCGAAATCAACAAGTCGAATTTCGACGACGTCAAAATCGAGTAGGTCTTTGGTGTAATGTAGGATATTGTCTTTTAACAATTCAATTCGATGGTCGACGTCCATCTCATAAATTTCTTCCGGCCGAAGATCTGCCAATGCAGTTCCCGCTTGATGAAGTGCCTCTAGCTTTTGCCGTTGGAGGACTGATTCAGTCGAGTCGGATAGGGTGACAATTAGATGTTCGCATTGTTTTGGGCCGTTGACGATCGGAACGACGGTCAATTGGAAATAACGATCTTTGACTGACAATGTCGCGCGGGTCGATTGGCAAGTCGATCTTGCTGAGGCGAGAGGGCTTGGCTCTGTCCCGATAATTGTCGGCGTTCCAACGGCATCATAAAAATTAAGGCCGACCATTTTGGAATTTTCAAACCAGCCGGTCAGCCTATTGTTTGTCTTTAAGATGCGATTTTCGGAATCGAGCAAAGCGACGCCGTCGGGGATCAGTTCCATCATCGCGGTGCTATGGATCAGATCTGAAACCGAGTCACGGCTGGTTTCATCGGTTGGGTAGTAGAGCCCATCGAATTTATTTTCACGCAAGAGGTCAATGGCTTTTGCACAACTCTCGACGTAGGTGACTTCAACCGCATCGTCCGGGAATCCTAGCGGATGTTTTTTATCTTTCGTTACGTACAAAACTTTTGACACGATCGATTTCATCAACTTGCAGGGTAGTCCGGGAAATCAGCTTCGAAAAATCAAGTGCTGGCGGGTCTTGTTGATTCACAAAGGACGACGCACTTAGTTTCCGTTTCTGTATTAAACTTTATAACGCTCAAACAGTTGGAGTAAAAACCCCCTTACTGGGAATATTCTACTTGGAAACCATTGTGTATTTCTGTTCGTGTTGATTACGCCAGTTACCAAATTGGTTTCGCTTCGTCCTTTGGGTCAAATCGCGATTACGTGGTTGCTTTCTTAGGTGAACAGAGTGGCTCGTAGTTGGTTTGGTGGCTGTCTTTCAAATGGCAGGTGAGGCGAAAGCCAAAATTGCACCGATAGAGAGGTAATTAGAGGGCTTCTTACCAATTAGCCGATTCCCTTGGCTCGAATCGAGAGCTATTTACTGATAAAATACTACGCTTACCGCGTTTAGTGTGTTTTGGGGCGATGGGCGACCTCAAGGTTGAATGGAAATCAGGCGATGGCCAAAAAGAAGAAATCCAAAAAAACGGTTCGGGCTGAGTTCCGTAAACGCCATGACGCACGCATTCGCAAAAACGATTTTACCCGTGAATTTTCAGATCAAGATCAAGCACTGGATGAGTCCAAATCACGTGAGCGTGTCTCTGGCAAAGGGAGTTTGACCCGTAAGCGAACAATTTCCGGGTCAACCAATGAGGTTGATGAATCCGGGTTTCAGGTCGAATTGGATGTAGACGAAGCAAACTGCCTTCCGGGGCGGGTCGTTCGTGTTCATGGGTTAACGAGCATCGTGGAGACCGAGCCCGGCGTTGAATTTCAATGCACGGTTCGTGGGATTCTGAAATCACTTGCCACGGATTTGCAGCACGTAGTCGTTTCTGGAGATTTTGTCACCATTCAAGTGGCGGATCGCTCATCCGATGACAGGCAGGCTGTGATTGTTCGCGTAGAGCCGAGACGGAACCAAATCAGTCGGACCAGTCGAAAACGGCAACAAATAATTGCGTCAAATGTGGATTTAGCCTTTATCGTCGCCAGTGCTGCCGAGCCGACTTTAAAGCCTAATCTCGTTGACCGTTTCCTCGTTTCGGCAGACAAGTCGGGGATCCAGCCAGTCATTGTTCTCAATAAAGTAGATCTGGTTGAAATCTCGGACCTGCAACCGGTGGTGGGCGTTTGGACACAGATGGGCTATCCAGTTGTGATGACCTCCACGGTAACAGGAGCAGGGATTGAGCAATTGAAGCATTGGGTGAAAGGCCGGGACAGCGTGGTAACGGGGCAGTCCGGCGTAGGTAAATCGTCTTTATTAAATGCGATTGAACCGGGATTGCAGTTGCGAGTTGGCGATGTCAGCCGTGAGAACCAAAAAGGTCGGCATACGACGACGTCAGCGGTCTTAATCCCGTTGAACTGTGGCGGCCATTTGATCGATACCCCCGGAATACGGCAATTTCAGCTTTGGGATGTGCTACCCGAAGAGGTAGGTGGTTTTTTTCGGGATCTCAGGCCGTTTATTAACGAGTGTCGGTTTCCCGATTGCACGCATACCCACGAAGACGATTGTGCAGTTAAATGGGCGGTTGCCGATGGGAAGTTAGACGTTCGGCGGTACGAGAGCTACTGCCAAATGCGCGAATCAGAATAGCACTGGTTTGGGTTTTCGGATTCTACCCTCTATCCCTAAATGACCGGTTTTCTTTCGTAGATAGAACGTTATTTATGGGAGATATCGTGGGAAACCCCGGTTTTGGACCTCCCGATTTTTGATCGGAGAAGGTAATATTTGTCTTCGGTAGCCGAGCGAAAACATATCGTTCCGCTTCCGCGTAAGTGAACCAACCTGGCAATAAGAGAATTACCTTGTCTATCGATTATAAAACCCCACCCCAAGGCAACGACTTCAAGGGACGCTACTCCTTCATCAGTCTCGGTTGCCCAAAAAATACGTTCGACAGCGAGCGAATGATGGGTCTTTTAAAGCTCGATGGTTACGAGCTAATTGCCGACCCCGAGCAAAGTGATTTTGTCGTCGTCAACACTTGTGGATTCATCGAGCAGGCTCGAAAAGAGTCCTTCGGCGCAATTGACGAAATGTTGGCGTTGAAGAAGCAGGGCAAGACGAAAGGAGTCATTGTCACGGGGTGCCTGGCGGAACGCCAAAAGGAGCAGTTGCTCGAAGATCGTCCCGAGATTGATTCACTGATTGGTGTTTTTGGCCGCGAAGAAATCACCAAGATTGCTGATCGCTTACTCGGCGATCAGGCAGAACAGCGAAATGTGTTTCAGCCGGCACCAATTCGAGCGCTTCCAGATCAGGATCGCCTGCAGATTACTCCCAAACATTTTGCCTATTTAAAGATTTCAGAAGGATGTGATCGCCTTTGCACCTTTTGTGCAATTCCTAAAATGCGTGGCAAGCACGCAACGAAACCCATCGAAGAGGTCATTGCTGAAGCACAGCAATTGGCGGATCAAGGTGTGCGTGAATTAATTATTGTTGCGCAGGATACGACTTATTACGGAATCGATCTGTACGGCGAACCGCGATTGGCTGAGTTGTTAACGAAACTCAACGAGGTCAAAGGACTTGATTGGATTCGTTTGATGTATTTTTATCCGATGTACATCGACGACAATCTGCTGGAGGTCATCGCCCGTTCGGAAAAGATACTTCCTTATATTGATATGCCGCTTCAGCATGCTGAGAACGTTATGCTGAAACGTATGTCGAGGCGGGTGACCGCGGATCTGGCTGCGAAACAGATCCAACGGATGCGAGAATTGATTCCGAATCTTGTCTTGCGTACGACCTTCATTACCGGCTTCCCCGGCGAAACTGAGGCTCAGTTTCAAGAATTGATCGATTTCACCAAGCGTCACCATTTTGAGCGGATGGGAGTATTCACGTACTCTCACGAACCGGACACGCCGGCGGCACGAATGGACGGCCATCTTTCCGATGAGATCAAAGAGGATCGTCGCAGTCGTCTGATGGCAGTTCAGCAGCAAATTATGTTTGAATACAATGAATCGTGCGTCGGCAAAGTCATGGATGTGATCATTGATCAGCCGGTGCCCGACCAGCCAGGTGCCTGGATTGGCCGTAGTTTTGGTGACGCTCCCGATGTCGACGCTGTCGTATTCGTGACACAGACTGAAGCGGAGCTTTATCCCGGAGCCTTGGTTCCGTGCGAGATCGTCACGTTCCAGAACTATGACTTAATCGCAGTCGCCGTCGGGGATCCGAAGTAGCCAAACGATGTTTTCGTTGAAAGCGGACTTCACCAGCGAACAGCGTTGCTCCGAATCTGGCATTTTCACTTGGCAAAAAAAACTGGGACAAGACAGAACGCTACTGTCTCCCCAGTTAAGAGTGGATTGTCGTTAAATAACCTCGACCGAGGTTTCAAGCTTAACCTCAGCAGCCGGTGTCACCGCATTCTTCAACCGATGGGTCGGCAGTGGCAATTTCAATGGTTGGTACGCTGTCGATTCCACACTGGTCGGGTGCGAGGCAGGCGGTTTGCTTGGCAGCGACCTCGAACGTGACTTTTCCATCAGAAACAAGACACCCTGTGACGGCATAGGTGCCAATGGTGTCGGTTTGGATTTCAATTTCTACCGGCGTTGATTCATCGAGTTCGAGAGCGGATGCTTTTTCGATGATCGTGCTGAGTTTATCGGTTTTCAGGCGATGATCAAAATCGGTTGCGATGAATGTCTGCAGCACGCAAGAAATCGTGGTCCGTCGCGTACCTCCGCAATCGACAAAATCTTTGGTTACTTTGCCAATTTCGGTAATGTGAAAATGCGGCGGCAGGACTATCCCTGAATCAAATTGAATGCCCAGTTCGTGTGCGGGTTTGTCGGAAAGCGCTGTTTTGAATTCTTGTAGATTCATGGAATGGTCAGTTATCAGTGGGGACGTGTGAATTGGTTGAAGGCAGTTGCCTTAGGAAATCCGAGTTTACTGTGGTAATTGGTGGGTTGTCGAGTCGTGTTTTGGCACCGTCGGGGATAGCGAACCCTCTAGCGAACCGATAATCTATATTTGTGCGGGCGTTAGCGAACGAAATTCCAAATGTGGTTGATTTATGAATAATTCAGAACAAACGGTAACCAATAGCGAAATATTTAATGTGCCCAACAAGATCTCTGCGGCGAGGTTGGTTTTGGCGGTTGTGTTTTTCATTTTGTTGCCTTTAAACTTTTATTGGGCTGGCCTAGTGGTGTTTGTGATTGCCGCGGGGACTGACTGGGTAGACGGGTGGTACGCTCGGAAGTACGACATGGTGACCAAGTTGGGCCGAGTTCTGGATCCGTTTTGCGATAAAATTTTAATTTGCGGCGCTTACATTTTACTGGCTGTTGAAATGGAAGCTGACTTTCCGTGGTATGGAAAAATCGCGGGTTGGATGGCAGTGGTTGTCGTAGGCCGGGAGCTATTAGTGACCGTCCTTCGTTCGATGATTGAAGGGGCAGGAGGTGATTTTTCAGCGAAGATGGCTGGAAAACTGAAAATGGGTTTTCAATGTGTTGCCGTGGGAGCTTGCCTTGTTGGGCTTGCTACACTTCCTCCAGAAGGTGAGTCACTTCCCATGTGGCTTGAAATTACCATTGTTGGCTCAGTTTGGCTGTCGGTAATTTCGACGGTGCACTCTGGTTTGCTTTATGTAAAAGCTGCCGGCGGTTATCTAAAATAGTGCCATCGCTGAAACCTTCTTGATCAACGATTACCCAGTTTGGGCCTTCGCATACTCTGAATTACGTGTTCCCCAGAACTGCTCAACTTGGCTTGGCAAATGTTAGAAATTGCATTCACAATCACCACAATCACTATCGGTCTGGTAGGGATTGTACTTTGGGTGCTTAACTTGCGTCGCGTCGCGGCCGGGGATGAATTGGTCAAACCGAAAAATCAGCGGGGCATTCCGTTCGGTTTTCTCGATGTGATCCTGCTTTATTTTTTTATGGCGGTGGGGAATTTAGTTCCAGCGTGGTTGGTTTGCCAAAGGTTGGGAATTGAAATTAGTGAAATTTCGCAGTTGCAAGGCAATGCGAAAGCCATGTACTCCATCGCGAGCGCAGTCGGACTTTTGACTGCGATCTTTTTGGCATTAGTTGTGTATCGCTTGCGGTACGGTCGGATTGAACTCTTTGGCGGGCTTAGCAAGAAATTTCCAAATGATATCGTGCTGGGGTTGGCGGCGAGCGTAATGGTGATTCCTTTGATCCTCCTGTTCCAGTCGATCGTCACTCGGTTCAGTCCTTACAAACACGACACACTGGAAATGCTGGCTGACAAGCCAACGTTATGGGTGATTGTAGCGGCCTGGTTGAGTGCTGTTGTTGTAGCACCGATTTGTGAGGAAATAATCTTCCGAGGGGTATTGCAGGGGTGGTTACAGCGAATTGGTCGTAGCTTTTACGATTGTATTTTGGTGGGTGGCTGGGACAGTTCATTGCTGAAGAAAAATAGTGGGAGTCTTTTAAAGTGCGACGGGGAGGGAGATCGGACGGGAGACTGGAGCCGCCAGTCCAGTTCCAGTTGGCCGATGGTAATCAGTTCGGTTTTGTTTGGATTGGCACATTCCGGTCAAGGAGCAGCACCCGTGACCCTGTTTTTCTTTGGAATGGTTTTAGGTTATCTCTACCGCAAAACAGGCAGCATTAGCTCCTGTATTGTTTTACATATGATGTTAAACGGATTTACAATGTTCTGGTTCACGCTACAGGTCCTGTTTGGTGATCCATCCACGGCAGGTGCCGGAGATTAGGAAAAGCGGGGACAAGTTTTTTGGTTTGCTTTTTTTGGTTTGCCATTTGCAGTTTGCAAAAGTAATTATATATAGATGACTGGGTGATAAGTTATGGCGATAGGTTTTGGAATTGTTGGCTGTGGGATGATATCGAATTTTCACGCCCGGGCGATTGAAGAAATACGGGGTGCGAAATTTGTTGCCTGTTTTGACAATCGGCTTGAGTCAGCGGAGCGTCTTGCTAGTGAATTTGGCGGAGTTGCTTACGCCGATTTGAATGCGATGCTGGCTGATCCAAAAGTCGATGTTGTGACGATTTGTACGCCCAGTGGAGCACACATGGAACCGGCTGTCGCTGCCGCGAATGCGGGGAAGCATGTCATTATTGAAAAGCCGTTAGAGGTGACGTTAAAGCGTTGCGACAA
>JAAEMV010000829.1 GCA_024225195.1 Planctomycetaceae bacterium
GAACGAGATTTGGCAACCGCACCTTGCATTATGCGCTGCCAAAATTCGACTTTTTCGTTTTTTCTTTTTTTCAGGGCGGAAATAGCCTCTCCAAGGTGTTCTCAGCCGCAAATCAAGACTTTCCCGACCCCATTCTCACCGGAAACCAACCCCACAGTTTAATTTTTACCAGCTTAATAAGGTAGCCAAACACCCCTGAGCCTAGTTCCCAGCCCCCAGTTTCCCGAGAATTTGAACGATTTCATTCCAATCTTGGGCTGCTTACAAGAGGAAGATCCCCCAGTTTGCTCCTATTGTTGCCTCGTCAAACGAGCGGAAGACCGGATTACCAACGATCGCTTACCAGAGTTTTCTGCCAATCTGTCACGACAGCTTCACTGAAACGCTCGACCAATGTGCCAACGCCTAATTACGCTTAACTCAGCCCCGCTCAGCAGAATCCCTTGGGGCTTCGATATTTTTATTCTCGAATAGTAAATTCACACAAAACCCATTTTTTTTCGACGCTTCTCAGAGCAATACGATTTTCTTGGGCAGTTTCCGTAAGTTTCGTCGACAGTTTGTTTGAATTGGCGCGCCAGTTGCCTAGTAGGGGATATTCATTTTTGATTCCGCAAAAATGTCAGGCTTAAGGTGCAGTTGAAAAGGGTTCTTAAATGTCCCCGCAAACTGAACCGACATCGGCCTGTAACAATAAATGGTCTGCAAAGAAAAATCAGGAGTTCGATCGATGGCCGTGACTGCGAAGAAAAAGGCGAAAAAGACAGCTAAATCAACCACACTTCAGCCATTAGGCGAGCGAATCGTGGTTGAACGAGAAGTTTCTCTAGAAACAACCGCCGGAGGCATCGTGCTTCCCGGTTCTGCACAGGACAAGCCCTCGCGTGGGACGGTTATTTCTGTCGGAGAAGGTCGTGTTCTTCGAGACGGAACGCGAAGTCCGCTTCAGGTAAAACCTGGAGACGTTGTCCTGTTTACCTCTTACGGTCCCGACGAAATTAAATTGGGAGACGACGAGTACCTTCTTATGCGAGAAGACGACGTTCTTGCAGTGATCGAGTAATTCGAATTCAATTCCAACAACTAAAATAATTAATAAACAAAACAACCTAACCTGAAATCAGGAGTTTTTTACGATGGCAAAAATGATTGCTTTTGAGCAGGAAGCCCGCGAGGCTATCCGACGCGGTGTCTCTAAACTGGCACGAGCGGTAAAAGTGACACTTGGCCCGAAAGGCCGAAACGTTATTCTTCAAAAGAGCTTCGGCTCACCGACAGTAACCAAAGACGGCGTCAGCGTCGCGAAGGAAATCGAATTAGAAGACACCTACGAAAATATGGGTGCTCAGATGGTTCGCGAAGTTGCCAGCAAGACCAGCGATGTGGCCGGCGACGGTACCACTACCGCCACTGTCATGGCTGAAGCAATCTTCAACGAAGGCCTCAAAGCCGTCACTGCCGGTGTTAACCCAATCCAAATGAAACAGGGCATCGAAACTGCCGTGAACGACATTTGCGACAAGTTAACCGACATGTCGATCAAGATTAAGAACAAGAATGAAATGTCGAACGTCGCTTCGATCGCAGCCAACAACGACAGCGAGATCGGCGAACTTCTTGCATCGGCCATGGAAAAAGTCGGTAAAGACGGCGTCATTACCGTCGATGAAGGCAAGAGCCTCTCCACTGAAGTCGAGTGGGTCGAGGGAATGCAGTTCGATCGTGGATACCTTTCTCCGTACTTCGTTACAGAGTCAGGTGCCATGGAATGCGTACTCGAAGATGCCTACGTTTTGGTATTTGAAAAGAAAATCACCAACATCAAAGATTTGGTTCCTTTGCTCGAGCAGGTCGTTCAGCAGGGCAAACCGCTTTTGATCATTGCCGAAGATGTTGAAGGCGAAGCACTCGCAACACTCGTGATCAATCGTCTTCGCGGTACTTTCAACTGCTGTGCAATCAAGGCACCAGGCTACGGAGATCGCCGTAAAGCCATGATGGAAGACATTGCAATCCTTACAGGTGGCAATGCAATCTTCGAAGCATTGGGAATGAAGCTCGACCAGCTTGGACTGACTGAGCTTGGACGCGCTAAGAAGGTCATCGTCGGAAAAGACGCAACGACCATCATCGAAGGTGCTGGAAAAAGTGGCGAAATCAAAGGGCGAATTGATCAGATTCGTCGTGAAATTGAAAACACAACCAGCGACTACGATCGCGAAAAACTCGAAGAGCGACTCGCGAAACTCGCCGGCGGTGTTGCTAAAGTCAACGTCGGTGCTGCAACCGAAAGCGAAATGAAGGAAAAGAAAGCTCGCGTCGAAGACGCCCTTCACGCGACTCGTGCAGCAGTTGAATCAGGAATTCTACCCGGTGGTGGTGTTGCTGTTCTTCGTGCTTCAAGTTTGGTCTCTCCGGCCGAAGGCATGACGGACGACGAATTGACCGGTTACAACATCGTGGTTAAAGCTTGTCGTGCACCACTGCACATGATTGCAACCAACGCTGGTCAAGACGGCGGAATTGTCTGCGAGAAAGTACTCGGCGGAAAAGCTAACTTCGGTTACAACGCTCTGACGGATGAGTACCAGGACCTTGTTAAGTCTGGTGTTATCGATCCTGCTAAGGTTACGAAAACTGCTCTTTCAAACGCAGCCAGTGTTTCCATCCTGCTTCTGACCAGCGATGCACTCATTGCTGAGAAACCAAAAGCAGCGAAGGGACACGGACACGGTGGCGATCACGACATGTATTAACCAAGTGCAGTGCAGACCTCAGGTCTGAAACTGTGACACCCCAAACGAGCGGTTCAATTGAACTCTCCTGAGGTGTTAAGATTTAGAAAACGCCGACCAAGACTGGTCGGCGTTTTTTTTACGCGCCCTGAACAAACAAGCCACTGCCAAAATGTGCTAAACTCTGGGCTGAATTTTCATCAATCAACCTCTACCAAATTGGAAATCATCCCGATGAAACGCCCGCTCCTGACTGCAACCTTGCTCGCCTTCTTGATCATCACCCCCGCATTGGTACTTGGCCAAACGACTGAGGTGCAAAGCGATCCGGTTCGTGCGATGAGTTTCAACATCCGACTAGGGGTTGCGAAAGATGGTGACAATCATTGGGAGAAACGCAAAGAAACAGTTGTCCAAGCCATCACCGAATTCGCACCCGATTTTGTCGGAACCCAGGAGACCTATGAATTCCAGGCAAAATACATTGGTAAAAACCTTCCTCAATACACGTATGTTGGTCGTAGTCGACAACGCGACGGAAAAGGCGAACAATGTGGCATATTTTATCTAACCAAACGATTCGACAAACTAGTGGAAGGGCATTTTTGGTTAAGTGAAACTCCGGATAAAGCAGGATCCAAAAGCTGGGATTCCTCGTTACCTCGCATGGCCACCTGGTTAAAGCTGTGGGACAAAACCAACCAGTCCAGCTTTTATGTGATCAATACCCACTTCGATCACCGAGGGGCAAATGCCCGCAAAGAAAGCGCAACCCAGATCAGGAAATTCGTAAACGAGTTACCGAAGGGTTCATCAGTCATCGTAACGGGAGACTTCAACGCTGGTGCCAATTCAGCTCCTTACCAAGCTATGTTTGGTGATTCAGCCGCTACCGGGAAGTCCCTACTCTTGGACTCCTATGCAATTAAGCACGCGAACGACGACGAACCATCCGGAACCTTTAACGGTTTTAAGGGAACTGCGGACGGAGCGAGAATCGATTGGATCGCAGTCTCACGAAACATTTCAATTGAATCCGCTAACATCGATCGCATCGCGTTTGATGGTCGGTACCCTAGCGATCACTTTCCTGTCAACGCTGTCCTAAGGCTTAAATAGCTGCGGAGACAGGTCTGATGCATATTGCAAGATACTTGCCGCGTCACCGCTTTGCCATCGCCTGAACTGGCATGTTTGACC
>JAAEMV010000830.1 GCA_024225195.1 Planctomycetaceae bacterium
AGCGTGAGCCGACAAGCAGCACGCAAAGGAGAAACCATGAGACAAGTAAACAGTTTAAATCACACTCGTTGGGAGTGTACGTACCACATCGTATTTATACCAAAATTTCGGAAGAAGGTATTATTTAATCAAATACGAAAAGAGGTTGGGGAGGTGTTCCATCGCCTGGCCCGGCAAAGAGAAAGTTTTATAGAAGAAGGGCACATCATGTCCGATCATGTTCATATGATGATATCGATTCCGCCGAAATATGCGGTATCGCAAGTTGTTGGATTTATCAAAGGTAAAAGCGCCATCCATATTGCACGAACGTATGTAGGTCGAAAAAGGAACTACGTCGGACAGCATTTCTGGGCGAGAGGTTACTTTGTATCTACGGTAGGTCGAGACGAGCAAGTCATTCGAGAATATATCCGGCATCAAGAGCAGGAAGATCAACGAATCGATCAGCTGAAGTTGCTATAGTCATCCCCTTTAGGGGATTCAAGGAGCCAAAGGCTCCGTAACGGCCGCTTTGAGCGGCTCACAAAACTAAAGCCCCCGG
>JAAEMV010000831.1 GCA_024225195.1 Planctomycetaceae bacterium
CCAATGCTCCCACCGGCTCCGGTTACCATTACGGTTTTACCCGTAATCTCATTTTCGATCCGCTGCGTGTCCAGTTGGACTGGGCTTCTCTGAAGTAGGTCTGCAATTTCAATTTGGCGAACTGGAATAAAGCCACCGCCAGGATTCCGGTCAACGGCCGATGGAATGACGTTAGTCTTCAATCCATATTGATCGTAAAGTGATTTTAATTCGGCTAGCTCAGTCCCCGGAAGCGAACCAGCGACTAACCAAATTTCGGTTACATCAAAATTAGCGGCTAGGCGAGGGGCGTCTTGCATTAGACCAAGAATAGGCATCCCCGCACGGCTCGATCCGACTCTCGATTTATCTGAGGATAAAATTCCTACAATCTTAGTGTTTGAATTTTGCTGACTGTTGACTTGGTTGGCTAAGACCAGCGATTCGTAATGGGTGCTGATCATGAAGGCCCTGCTCTGCCCTTCAGCCGAACGGACTGAAGAAAGGAAGCCTTCTTTCAAGAGTCGCCAGCTTGATCGAAGGGCCGCCATCATAATTCCGCTGGTCATCAAGTTAATGATAATAACAGAACGCGGAATCATGCGTGATAAGACCAACTCATTGAATGCAGCGATGATGATAACGCTGATGAACAGTGGCTTTACGAATGAGAGCAAATCCCGGAAGGTTACATAACGCCACCATCCGTGAAGTGTTTTAAATTGGAGGAAACAGATCAGCTCAATCGCAACAACGATCGGCATCGACATGATCATGCGGTCGCGCACGTTTGCATCGATCGTGAAATCCAATCGCAAGGCAAACGCTAATAAATATCCGCAGGAAAAAATAATCGCGTGGGCGGCGACGAGAATTCCGATGCGATATCGAAATACCCAATTGGGTAGGGCAAACTCTTTCGCCGATTCAAGAATGGCGATTTTATTTTGGTTGGAAGCCATAATTCGTGGTGCTAATCAGGATGTGCTTTTCAAATTCAACCTCGCCCGCAGCGATCATAAATTTCGCTTTGGGTTTAGACGAGATAGTGAGGATGGGTCGAATTCAAAAATGGAAGAGGAGTCAAAGCGCTTGTTGAAAACGCGACGGCTTTTTAACTCAATTAAGCGGCCATCGCATTTTCGATGAATCGATGTTAGTCAGAAATCAAATAACGGTCAAATCATGCGTCCCCAGCGCGTCCCCAGCACAAGGCGGTTTGAAAGGTTGGGTCGGATAAAGCAGGTAATTTATGTCCGTGACTTGAGCCAATCTCGGGTAGTTTGGGGCCCTTAAGTCCCACTAAATGATGGTGCTTTGTGGCGTTAGAAGCTCTTGATATAGCAAATAAATGAACCGATTTCTGAGGCAAGATTGCTCGACACCTGAAATGCATGCAGTTTCTCTACATGTGACATCTGGGTGTTTCGAGCGAGAATTCGTCTTTCTGGATAGGCGGCATGGTAGAACTTGCCGGCTGTACAGGTTGTGAGGGGTTTGATGAGTTGTTGTTCACGAAAGTGCGGCGGGGAACGCCAATTTTATCGTCTTTGGAAATTCGCGACTGTTATTAACCGGTGTCTGAATTACAATCAGTTACGCTCCTCATTATCTACTCATCTTACCGCGGCCTGCTTACGTTGTTTTTGGTAAGACGGCCAGTGAGAAATTGCGACCAATCTGACTTTATTCATTTGTGAATTTTCGATGTCAATAAATCCTACACCTGCTAATCAGCCAACTGGTTTGGCGACTATTCAAACATCCCCGGGCACACTTGGGCAGACCGGCGCCATTCCCGCAATGCTTGCTCCTGCTCAGCAAGGGTTTGACATTTGGGGTCCGATCCAAAGGCGTAAATATTTAATTACTCTATTCTGCTTGATTGGAGCTGGACTCGGCTACTTGTATTACTCGAAAGCCGAGCGGATGTATTCATCCAACACCGAGCTCATGATTTCAACTCAGGCTCCGCCTTCAATGGTTGATGGGAATATACAAATCAATCAGGACTCATTGTCAAAACATTCTAGTTTGCTTGCGAGTCAACTCGTGCTTGGTAGTGCGGTTGAAGCGGGAAAACTGGAGTCGCTAAAAACATTCCAAGACAATCCAAATCCAGCCGGTTTGCTGCAGGAATTGATCAATGTTAATGCCTTGACTGACGAGACGCTTTTGATTTCTTGCGAAGGTCCTTTTCCGGAAGAACTACCTGTCATTCTTGCGAGTGTCGTAGACGCCTATGAAAAAGTGATTCTTGAAGATTCTCAAAATATTGGCGAGCAGACGATTGCTCTGGTCGAAAAATTGGCAGCGCAGCTAACTGACGAAAAAGGCGTGGCCGAAAAGAGGTGGTTAACGTTGAGGCAAGATTTAGGGATCACCTCTCTTGACGACATGGGCAATGTTTCCAACCCGTACAACAAACGTTTGTTTTACTTGGAAGACCAGCA
>JAAEMV010000832.1 GCA_024225195.1 Planctomycetaceae bacterium
ATTTCAAAAGATGCCTGCTGGTTAAGCTGGATTTCAACGGGTGATAGTTCCCCAATCGTTAAGGATGGCGCTTGAATACCTTCAAGCTGCCGATCTCCGGGAGTGTCTCGTGTTAGTCGCTGCACTGAAGTTGCTGCAGAGGCAGATGGCATTCCGGTGAGCGATGAACGTTTGGACTTCGGGAGAGGGTTGGAAGAGGTGGGGTTTGGTGCAAAAGCCTTTGGCGTTTGAGCACGGATTGGGTTTGTTTGTGATGTCAGTCCTGGCGGCTGTCCCAGTTGGCCAGTTCCTAGTTGCCCAGTTCCCGGTTTCCTTTGAGGCGATCCAAACGGCTGAGTGTTTGGTGTTGGCGTTTTGCCCAAAGAGGGTTGCGAGGCAAAGGCGGCTGGTACTTTAGGTGCTTCTGATCCCGGGAACTTGTTGTTCAGATTCGTGCTAAGTTTTGTCGGCGCTGGTTTGGCTTGGCTGCTGTTCGTGATTGCAGCAGGATTCTTGGTTGGTCGGGGGCGATTATTGAAGGATCCAATATTGGGAAGCGCGGGATCATTCGTAGTTGTTTGGGGTGTTTGCGAGTTCGTCAGTTTTTGTTGAGAAGGCTGATTGGCCGGCGGGGCAAAAGACTTCGCAGTTGGTTGGCCAACTGGTTTGTTAGCTGGTGCTGGTTTCGCAAACCCACCGGCCAAAGGTGGGGGGGTGGGGCGCGTCGAAGGTGCTGCGGCGGTGACTTGGTCGAGTAAACGTGAGGCTGAATTACTGGTCGATGCCGGTGGCTTTGCTTTAGCCTCGAGGATGTCACTTCCCTGTTGGGGGGGAGTTTTGATTTTAAATGGATCAGGTTTTTTTGTATCAGTTTGCTTCGGCGCAGATTTTGTGGCCGCCAAATTTTGATCTGGCGTATTCGACAGTTTAAAACCGCGGCTCGGATTTGAGAACGGAAGCGGGGCTCCCTTGGATGCGTAGCGTTCGGGCGGGCTGGCTTGAGGTGTGGCTTTTACCAAAGGAATCCCATTGAACCCGGAGCCAGAGTTGCTTGGTGGTTTTTTCGTATCAACTGAGACTCCCTTTGCAGGAGCGTTAAAAGGGGTCGCGCTCGTGCGGAGGGGAGGTGACGCTGGCTTGAACGACGACATTGGCGGCGGTGTTGTTTTGACCAGGCCGGGTGAAATTGGTTTTCCGGTTGGGGGGGCGACGTTTTTGGGTGTGCCAAAAGTGTTCTTACTCGCGGCCGACTTCGCGGGCTCGTTAAACGCGGAAGGAGGTTCGCTGGGATTCGTCTCCTCGTTGAGAGCTTCGCTATCTGAGATTGGACTTTCAGCATCCGATACTAGTTGGCTGGGGTCTTCGTTCGAACCAGATGATACGTATTTCATTGATTGAATAACGGCGACCGACCCCAGGGTGACGAAAAACGCCACCGCCGAAATTCGGATAATGGTTGCCTTGGTAAACCGAGGGCCAATTTCCGGTGTGGTTTCAGATTCGGACATGTTGTTGTTTCCATCGTGAATCTGCTGAAATAGCAGACTCGATTTGGGAAATATTGGCATGTCGCACCGAGCACCAATTTTGATTGGCGGATCAGGTAAATCCGTTCGTTCAAAACACTCGTCGGCTTCCATGCCGTTAATTTGTTGGCCAACGCCGCATTGAATCTGGTTTGAACGTCAGTTCGATTCTGGCGCACAGAGACAGGACGTTTTTGGCGAAGTTGGAATACCAAAAAGAAAGGTCGAGGGACAACCCCAAATGAAGTTCTCCCCGTGTATCTAGAGTTTGGAGAGAATTTTCGAACTGGTCCAGCGCGACTGCTGCTCGTGCTAGCGGTAGGCTTGATAGCTGTTCTTCGGCGGAGAATGCAGGTAACTCGGTGTCAATCAACGAAAACCGACTTTGCAATTCAAATCGACGCGAGTTCGTCTTAGTCTCTGCGAAGGTGCCGAGTTAATCGGTCGAGGAAACCAGTTTTGCGAGCAGGCCCATCGGGAAAGGCTGCGAGTTTCGATTCAAGCGCTTCGCTTCGGCGCTCTAATTCGACTTGGCGAGAAGCAATTTCAGCCTGTTGTTGGCTAATTTTGGCTCTGCCAATGGAAAGCTCGATTTCGGCTTCTCGGAGTTTTTCGTTGAGTTCAGATTTTAGTGCATCGATATCGGCGGAGTCTTCATGCTCGACCGTAGTTCGTGATGCCGGTTGACTCGTTGATTTTTTCTGGACTTCAGTTGGGCTAGTTGGTTTTGTAATCGGGGAAGGAGTTGTACCGTCTGTTTCGCGATAATCGGAGTCGATGCCATATTTTGAGAGCATGGCTTCTTTTTGCTTTTCCCACTGCGAAGTGTTGTCATCTTCTTCGACCGAGTCTTGTTCTCCCGGCTCGGCTTGCTCAATCAATTTTGAAAACTTCTCCCCCATGTCTTGAAGAACGTTTTCAAATCGAGTCTCAAAAGAGCCAATGATATATTCAGTTTTTTCGGTGATTTGCTCAGTGACGGAAGCCAAATTGGTTTCGAGTTCCTGTTTCTTGTCTTCCTGAAATAACCAGTCAGCTGATTTAAGATCGTAGACGCCGCTAGTTTCAAGGACTTTTGATTGGTCGTTGAATGATTTTGAGAGCGAATCAAGTTTACTTTCGAGCGCTTTGAATTTTAAGTTGATCAAACTTTCTAATTCTCTAAATCCGCTTTCCTGTTTTCTTCGCAGAGTCTCTTGTTCCGCCGTTACATCAGTGCCACTTTGCTCTTCGTGCAACTCAACGAGCAGTTCGATGTGCTCAAGGATGACGGCAACATCATTGTGTTTCTTTGAGTTTGTATTGTCTTTTGTCGAGGTTGGCATGGCGTGCCCACTAAAGTGGAGTCGAGTAAATCAAATAGGTTCCCGGAACGTGGATTGCTACTGTCCAAAAGGTTCCCCGTTGGAATCATAGGTCAAGATTTCATGTAAGTAGGACAAATAGGTGGTTTTCGCATATTCGCGTAAAACCGTTACAATCCATGGTTCCGATAAATCCCTTGGTTAGGGGAGGAATCGCCGTTGGCGGTCGTAAGAATTCGGTTTTAACCGTGCTTTCGCGTCGCTGGTCGAAAAGATCAATAGTCAAAATCGGATGATTTGTTACCATCTGACCTGGGCTTTTGAACGGCTAGTGTCGGGGCTTGAACCCCGTGATTGGGAATAATTTCCATGGGATCGATTTTGAATTGTCGTTCCCATGGTCGTTCCATTACCCGAAGTTCAATCATTATCCAAACTTCAATCATTATCCAAACTTCAATTTAACTGAGGCTGGTTCGTTTTATGTCTGACCGTCCGTTTGTTCATCTTCATTGCCACAGCCACTATAGTTTGCTCGACGGTGCCAGTTCGATTCCGAAACTGGTTCAACGAACCGCGGATCATGGAATGAATGCGCTGGCATTGACTGACCACGGGAACATGCATGGTGCATTGGAGTTTTATCGTGCCTGCAAATCGAAGGACATCAATCCAATCATTGGGTATGAGGCCTATATCGCTCCCGGTAGTCGAAAGAGCAAATCGGGTGGTAAAGGGAAAGACTCCAGTTACCACTTGACCTTGTTGTGTCAAAACGCAACGGGATTTAAGAACTTAGTCAAAATGGCCTCCCATGCGAGTCTCGACGGATTCTATTTTAAGCCTCGAATCGATAAAGAGTTACTTGAAGAGTACAACGAAGGAATTATTTGCTTGAGCGGGTGTGTGTCGAGTGAATTTAGCCGGGCAATTTTGCGCGGTTCAGGGAACGGAGCTGAGGAGAGTCTTGCAGAGGCAAAGAATGTTGCTCAGTGGTTTCATGGAGTTTTTGGTGATCGGTACTTCCTGGAGATCATGAACAACAACGTAGATATCCAGAAACCACAGCTTCAAGGGGCGGTTGAGATCGCTCAGCAAGTCGGCTTGCCGTTGGTGGCGACGAGCGACTGTCACTACGTTGATCGGGAAGATGCTGAGGCTCAAGATGTAATGCTCTGTATCAATATGGGTAAGTTCCGCACGGATAGTCAGCGCATGAAAATGGAGGGTGATCAGTTTTATCTCCGCCCTCCTGAAGAGATGTATCGAAATTTTCCGGGGCTGGAGGATGCTGTCGCGAGAAGCCAGCAAATTGCTGATACTGTTGATATTCAGCTTGAACTTGGCGAACGTTTTTTCCCAGTCTTTGATTTACCGCAGGATCGTTCACCGGAGGATGAGCTAAGAGATCTTTGTCTCAAAGGGCTCATGGATCGTTACGAGGGTAATGAAGAAATGAAGCCCGGTGGCGAGCTTGCCGAAGTGGTAATGGCTCGATTGAATCGAGAGTTAGGGGTCATTAATAAACTCGGATTCGCAAACTACTTTTTGATTTGCTGGGATTTCGTTGAACAGGCTCGGAAGCGGGACATCCCGTCTACTGCTCGTGGTAGTGGTGTTGGTGCGATTGTTTGTTACGCCCTTTATTTAAGTCATGTCTGTCCGATTAAGTACAGTCTGTTGTTCGAGCGTTTTCTCGATGAAAATCGATTGGAGGCGCCGGATATCGATATCGATTTCTGTAAGGAGCGTCGCGGCGAAATCATTCGGTACGTGAAAGAAAAGTACGGAGAAGAAAGTGTAGCTCAGATTGGTACATTTGGAACTCTGAAAGCCAGAGCGGCGATTAAAGACGTGGGTCGCGTGCTTGGTATTCCATTGACGCGGGTAAACCAAATTACGTCGATGGTTCCGGATCAACTCGGAATCTCACTGCAGCAAGCGATCGATTCAAGCGACGAGTTGAAGGGTGTTTACGAAGGCGACCCTGAAATCGCGGAGTTGCTCGAGTTTGCACTTAAGCTGGAAGGTTTGGCTCGGAATATTGGAACGCACGCGGCTGCCGTAGTGATCAGTGACGGACCTTTAACAGACTTTGTTCCTCTCGGCAGAGTTGCCGGTAAAGAGGATGTCATCACTCAATGGTCTATGAATGACGTTGAGGCAGCTGGCCTGTTGAAAATGGACTTCCTCGGTTTGCGAACGCTGACAATTCTCAGCAATACCGTAAAACTGATTAAGCAAACTACTGGGAAAACGGTCGACCCACTGGAGTTCCCACTCGACGATCAGCCGACGTTTGAGTTGCTTCAGTCGGGCGATACCAAAGGTGTTTTCCAATTGGAGAGTGGTGGAATTCGTGATTTGCTTTCGAAGATGAAGCCAGACCATTTCCGGGATATTATCGCGACCAATGCGCTATACCGACCGGGGCCGTTGGAGGGAGGAATGGTTCAGCAGTACATCGATGTAAAGCATGGCCGTCGGGAGGCTGAGTATAAGCTGGACGTCCTAAAAGAAATTCTTGAAGAGACCAACGGGGTGATGGTTTATCAGGAACAGGTGATGCAGATTTTGAATCGTCTTGGCAAGATTCCGCTGGCTTCTGCGTACACTTGCATTAAAGCCATTAGTAAGAAGAAAGAAAAAATCATTGCATCGAATCACGATGCTTATATGTCTGGAGCGGTGGAGCAAGGGCTGTCTAAAAAAGACGCTCAAGAGATGTGGGATATGATCCTGAAGTTCGCTGGCTATGGTTTCAATAAGAGCCATTCAACAGCTTATGCTGCGATTGCCTGGCAGACGGCTTTTCTGAAAACGCACTACCCTGTTGAATTCATGGCGGCACTGTTAACAGGAGATATTCCTGGACGCAATTTCACCAGTAAAGATTCGCTCGTTGAGCACATGGAGGATTGTGACCGGATGGGAGTGGAGGTCGTGCCGCCTTGTATTAATCAATCGGGAGTCGAGTTTACTGTCGCCAATGGCAAGATTCATTTCGCGATGTCTGCGGTAAAGGGATGTGGAGGTTCAGCGGCGGCGGCGATTGCTGAGGAGCGGGAAGCGAATGGACCGTTTAAAGATATTTTTGATTTTTGTGAGCGGATTGAGTCGTCAAAATGTAATCGATCGTCCATCGAAACGCTTATTAAAGCGGGAGCGATGGATTGTTTTGAGGTGAAGCGGTCTCAATTGTCGGCGGTCACCGATCGGGCATTGCAGGCCGGTGCAGCGATGATGGCGGATAAGAAAAGTGGTCAAAAGAATCTTTTTGGCGGCGATGATGAGGACGAGGCAGAGGACGCAGAGATCGTATTTCCAGAAATGGATGAGTGGGAAGAGCGGGCGTTGCTGACTGCAGAAAAGGAAGTCCTTGGGTTTTACTTGACGAGCCATCCGTTGGCTCAGTTTGAAGCTCAGTTGGCACGTTACTGCTCTCACAAAACCTCTGGGCTTGAGGGAACAAAAGACCGCGACCGCGTTAGTCTTGGTGGCATGATTTCAGCGGTCAAGCAATCGCACGTTAAAAATCCACGAGATGCGAATTCGCCTACCAAATATGCCATGTTTGATCTGGAAGATGTCGAAGGTGCAATTCGATGTATCCTGTGGCCGCAAGATTTTGCCAAGCATGGTGATGCAGTTGTGTCAGATGCCATTGTCGTTCTACAGGGGCGACTCGATTACCGAGGCGGTGACGAAGCTAATATGATTGTCGATAAAGTGATTCCAATTGACCAACTCGATGAGAATTTGACTCACGGGATCAAAGTTATGGTTGACCAGCAAGCTCATGGTGTCGATGGGTTAAAGACAGTCTACGAAATCATTCGGGGCTATCCTGGCAATCGGCAGTTGAAATTTGAAATCATCCTTGAAGATGGGATGCGGGTGGAAATGAATTCCAATAGAAAAGTGGAGATCAGTGAACAGTTGACCAGTCGGCTGACTGATTTGCTGGGCAAGACCTCGGTAGAGATGTTAATCGACCGCAAAGCGCTTTCGGCCAAAGCGGAGCCCAAAAAGTGGGGCAAGCGATAGCGACACGTAGTGTTTGTGTGAATTGATTCTTTAACAACGGCTCAAACCTGCGAGCGTAGATGCTCGGGGTTGTTTCGTTCTGTCAGGCGGGTTCGGCGGCCAGCTCTGAGAGATAGTTTCGGTCAAAGGCCGCAACAACACTTTCTAAATGAGAGTAGGGGCCAGGTTGGTAGGCTGGGTCTGACATGCCCTTTTGAGCTAATTCGCAAACCTCCCAGTCCTGTCGGTTCGTTATATCCCAGAATTCAATGGCCTGATCGGGAGCCAGTTTCTGTTGATTGCTTGACTCAGCCGGGAATAGAAACTGGCAGATCACTTTACTATTCCCAGTGTCAATTCGCTCAATTCGATGAATCAAAACATAGTCTGGGTGCAAACTTAGAAACATCGTGGGGCAGATAGTGAAGTAGTAAACCGAACGCAATTGATCGGGATTTAGATTCGCGATCGGCGGTCCGGCGTATTTTCCATCACAGGACATCGTTTGACTCGCTTCGGCAAGTCCCATCGGGCCGCCTAAAATTGGGCCTTCGTCCAATTCATTGGATGAACCTTGGTAAGGCGTCAGTCGATTGAGCATTGGATGGACAATTGGGCAGTGGTAACACTCGCTATAGTTTTGAAAGATCAATTTCCAATTAGCTTCAACATCGTAGATCAGTTCATGCTTGATGCGGAGATCGCTAATTTGCCAATCCAGGAAATGTTGGGCGACGGGTTGAAGCCATTGCGAAACCGATTCCTTTGGGTTGAAGTTGATCCAGATAAAACCGCCATATACTTCGCAGCTAACCTCGAGAAGTCCGTGAGATTTTGCATCAAAGTTATCATTTTCCGCCATGTTAGGGGCTGACGTTAGGTCACCCGAGCGGGAGTAGGTCCAGGCGTGATAGGGGCACTGAATCCGTTTTCCCATGGAACTGCAGTTTGCTTCGGTTACTAATTGACTCCCGCGATGCCGGCAGAAATTACGAAAGGCTCGTACCGTTCCGGCCTCATCACGAGTCAGGAATAGACTCTGTTTTTCAAGCGAAATGGGTAGGCAATTGCTATTTGGATCGAGTTCTTCCAGCCGGCCAGCGCAGAGCCAGCGGCGAGAAAAAATAGAGTCGTACTCTTGCTGGTAAATCGCCTCGGAAGTCACGTATTCGCCGGCAATACCGTAGGCACCTTGTGCCGATCTAGGAGGGGGAGTGAATTCGTTCATGAATCGATCTTAACGTACGATGTCAGGGTTGGCGAGTTGTTTCTAAATGGTATTCTCGTGTTAGGTGCCGTTAATGAAGTTCGTGGTGGTTGCGATAGTGTTCGACGGAATGAAAATTCGTGGATCGCGATCGACGCTCCATCCGTTGGCCAGTTCTTTCCGGCGCAACCGTTCAATAAGTAATGCTTTTTTGAGAATCAGAAAATGAATCCACTGCAACAATCTGTTTCATTTCGTTTGTTGAGGGCGATTCTCGCAGTGACTGGGGCTGGATTGTTGTTGGCTGCGGTGCCAATATTTTTTCCAGCTGCAGTGATTAACTATTTGCATCAACAGCTTGGTCTTGGCGAGTTCCCCAATGCTGCGATCGCATTTTACTTAGCAAGGTCAACATCATTGCTCTACGCAGTGCATGGGGCTTTGATGTTTTTCGTTTCCTTCAACCTGGTTCGCTACTGGCCCTTAGTTCGATTGTTCGGATTCCTGCATATCGTTCTTGGTTTGACGATGTTGGGAATTGACTTGTCCGCTCCAATGCCTCTCTACTGGATTATTGGCGAGGGGATGCCAGTCGCAGCGACGGGTTTGTTGATCCTTTGGCTTTGGAATCGCAGCAATTCTGCGGTCTGTCAATCGAGTGCTGAGTTGTAAATCGGTTGAGTTCAGTTGGAGTGAAACTTGCTTAATGCCTTGACCGGCGGGCAATGAGGGCCAAGGCCCACATCGATAGTAATAATGGAGCTGCAGGTTCGGGGACAGAGTTGATGGAATAGCTCAAATTATCAATCGCCACAAATAATGGGGTGTTTGCGCCAAAGGCACCGTTGTCGGTGGTGGTAAAAGAAAGTCCAACTGAGCGAGCTGATCCAAGATTGGTTAAGTCAAACTGATTCCATGAATCAAGAATATAGTCTTCGGAGTTGTCACTAAATCGATAGTCGGCCAGGAATACATCGATCGCTCCGGTGCTGTTGCCGCCAAGATTGACGTCTTCGAAGCCTGTCAGCGTCACTTTGAAAAAGTCCTCGTCATTTCCCGAATCACCTCCAAATTTTTTAGCGAATGAGTCTCCGTCTCGCATCGAAATTCCGGCGTAGGTCGTGTTCGTGATATCGACCGATTGGAGTTGGGCTGCTTCAGGTAAATTGAAAAAGCTCTGATTTCCAAAACCGACTGCGTAATTCGTTCCGGTAATCGTCCCCCCTGCCCCGTCGCTTCCTCCGCCTGAAAAAGACGCGTATTGGTTTGCGAAACCCGGTGTTGTCGTATCGGCGACTTTGGACCAGCTAAATCCATTCCAAGAGCTAAATCCAGGTGTGTAACCGTTGAAAAATTCAACATCGCTCGCTTCCCAAAGTTGGAGGAACTCGGTTTCACCAAAGTTGTCCCGTGTGCCAGTGATCGAGAAATTGTCGCGGTAGGGGCTCGAAGCATTCGTGTCGCCATTGAAAAATTGCCCCGCTGGAACCGGAAGCGATTCGAAGTCAAGGACAGTCGTCTGGGCATAGGTACCAGTGGTCCAGAGAAGGGATGCGATTAAAAATAGGTAGCGTAAATTCATTGTTGGATCGTCAGGGATGTTAAGAGAAATGATTGATTAGAGTTTTGGGTAATTCGCTAAACTGGGTTTTTAAAAATGCCAAGTGTTGGCGATTTGCTAGTTGCTTGTCGTGTCTGTTTCGCCCCCTGCTCTAGTGCAAAGTGCCGCAAGCACGCGAAGGTCAATGCCTTCGGAAAGAAAGCCAACACTGCCGTCGCACCGGGCAGCATTCGCTCCCTGAGAGTGCTCGCTGCGAATGTCGTTTTCAAAACTGGGAGCCTGATTGATTGGAAATGCTTGATCAAAGATGTTTCTCCCATTGATCCATTGTCCATCTGACCATCCGGAGTCTTCGGCAACGATAAGCGTGTTAGACGAACCATCGGTAACGTCGCGAAGCGCAATAGCGACATCGTGAAGCATTGTTCCTTTCGGGGGGTTGTTGGGCGAGGTGATACGTTCGCCGTAAATCCCTCCGTAATCGCAGGGGCCTCGCGCATTTACGGTTTGATGTCCTCGCAGGCTACTGGGGCAAACAAAGACGTCGATGACGGTAGCGGCCGCATCAGCATTTTCCGGGCTGTCAAAAGCTGTATTGAGGTCGAGTTGCTGCCAAACATTTTCTTGTTCTAGGAATGGCAGCAAGAAAGCGCTCCAGGCAAGTTGGCGACGCGTGGGGTCATTCCTGGTTCGCCATTCAATGCCGCCGATAGGAAACGCTTGATGCGCGGCATGATAGTTTTGAAGCGCAATCGAAATTTGATGAAGGTTATTACAGCAGGCAATTCGTCGAGCCGCATTCCTCACGCTTTGCACTGCAGGCAAGAGCATGCCAATCATAATGCCGATGATGGAGATAACCACCAATAATTCGACCAGGGTGAAACCGCGTTTGGCGCGCACCTTTTTCGTGTGATGTAAATGATACATGCGTCTGAAAATAATATTCGGTTTGTTCGTCCCGCGCAGAACAAATTCGGATTATTGAAATGGCAGGTATTCTGACTTCCCGCAAATTCATCTCGCCTTCTCGTTGAGTAACAACAATGGCTTTTAGAGTGAGATGATTTCGCGCGGGTTACAGCGGCGGGGCCGTTCCAGATTTACACTGAATTCCCTTTAACCGCGTGCAAAAGTGCAGCGGTCACCAAATCAAGTTGAAGCTATCCTAGCAACGAATCTGAGGGTTCACAATTGCCAACGCCGTATTTCACTTTGCTGAACTTGATCTGAACAGTCTCCATCGACGCTTGCTGTGTGCAATTTTTGGGCTGAAAGTTCGGGGCTGTCATTTAAGTTAAGATTTGAAGTACTTGAAAAAAGCTGTTAGGAAATGTTTGCTGCACACCTGGAAATCAGGACTTGCAGTGATCTAGATGTTTGGTTTTTCGTGAAGGATAATTTGATGCGTTTCAAAATGCTTAATTTTTCAAATCAGAAATATCTATGGTTGTTGTGTTGTTGTTTGCTATCGCCTGTTGCGTCGGCTCAGCAGAGCGGTCAAAGAGGTGAGCTTTTTGACATGGCAGCGATCAAAGACTCATCCACATTGGAGGTGGATGTGCAACAGCCATGGCATGTTGTTCCTGGAAAGGTTCCCACTCGCCAGAAATTGGTAACGATTAATGTCGGAGAATTTTGGCCCGGTCAAAATTATCGCGTACCGGTCCGGCTGGTAGTTCCGGCAACAGAAAAAGCGGTTGGGTTTCATTTGACAGGAGGAAATCAGGTCTCAAGGTTAAAACGAGACAGGCGTCCCAGTGAAATGGAACAACGATTGCTCGAGAATGGTATCGGTTTGGTGTGTACCGTTGTTCAAGAACTTTCCCAGTTGGGACAGGCGAATCTGGCCCGACAATCAGAGGCTCGGTTCTTAAAGTCGCTCAATCCGCATGATAAGGTTCAATATTGGGCTTGGCCAGCAAGTCTCATGAGGGCCATCACATTGGCTCATTCCGAGTCTGACTATTTCGAGGTAGGTAAGGTTGCAATGTCGGGCGGGTCTAAAAACGGTGCGACTCCCTCGATGGCCATCATCAGTGATGATCGAATGACGGCAGTCATGGGAAGTGTTTCTCCCATCTGGGATTCTCCTTTGCGTCTGTGTGATTCACAGGCATGGAAATCGCTTGAGCAAGAATGTGGGAAACTCAGTCATCCTTTCCTTGGTGGTCATTTTGGTCCGAATTTTAATCGGCGGGCTTTGGCGAATGGACGTTCATGGGACGATTTGGAAAGTTTTGCAAAAGCGATTTCGGATCAGGTTTTTATTTCCCGGAATTGGAGTTCACTTCAAAAGCGCGGCGTCGATTTACTGTTTCACCCTGGCACCCATGATTTCGTGGCCTTCGATTTAGCATGGGGGGGTAGGCATCATTCGCAGATACCGGTTTACCTTAAGGCCAATACGGGGCATGGAAAGAAACGTCCTCATCCAACTGCCGAGCGGGATGAAAATAATAAATTGGTGTTCTTGTTAAATCACTTTTTAGAGGGGGTCGAGCCGCTACTCGAGCCACCAAGCGTGGAGTATCAACGAGATAATGGATCGTTAAAAGTCAGCGTTCGATTTCCCGACGGAGCTGGGGAAGAGACGGGAAGGGTTTGGTGGATTTTTGATCGTGGCTCTGACGGCAGTCCGCGTTATTTGTCAGAGTTAATACCGGATCAGCAGTCTATGGAGATGGATTTCGATCAGGCGGAAGGTTGTTGGACGACCGTCATTCCGCTCCAACCCAACGCAACTCGAATTGATTTTTTTAGCAACCACCGGAAGACGATCAAATTTGGTGAGAAAGCATGGCCGACCTACCTTTCGTCTCCCTATACCCGCGTGCAATTAAATTGACTGGCACGCTAGGGTTGCTGGAAGCCATCGCCCGTTTCGGTGCGGGTTTGGGTTGGACCAAAAAAGAAGAACAAGCCCGGGCGAATGAGGAATTCGCAAGCAGTGGATGTGATCAGGCCACCCACAATTACGGTGGCAACTGGATAGAGAATTTCTCGACCAGGTAAATTACCAGCGACAATTAAAGGGAGCAATCCTATCCCGGTTGTCAGCGTTGTCATTAGTACCGGGGTGAGTCGGTCGAGACTTCCTTTGAGGATTGTTTCTGAGGTGATTGCAGTCTCGGAATCTTGGCCGGAGGGATGGGCGAGGTCGCTCTCTTGAGCGTTGCAGTCAACTGGTCTTTCCGCGGTTAAGTATGTCGAAACCAGTAATAAGCCATTCCTGGCAGCAATGCCGCCGAGTGAAATGAAGCCGACCATGGCGGCGGTCGTGAACACTTGGCCGGTAAGTACCAGCGCTATCACTCCTCCGATGAAAGCGATTGGCAAGGCAATTAAGATTTGAAGCGCAATGTTGAAAGAGGAGAACGCGGAGTAAAGTAAAACGAAAACAACGACGAGAGAGGCTAAGCTTAAGATTAGAATTTGTCGAGTTGCAGCTTGTTGGGCTTCAAACTGCCCGCCATAGCTAATGAAATACCCTTCGGGTAGTTCGATGTTTTCATCAATTTTCGCTCGAATCGCCGCCAGGGCGGTGGCTAAATCGGTGTCTTCAGTGAAAACGCGTACGACAATTCTTCTGCGAGCATCCTCCCGGTTGATTGTGTTAGGTCCCCCGTACTCATAAATATTGGCAACGCTGGAGAGTGGGATGACTCCTCCGTCAGGTAGCTCAATTGGAATTCGTTCGAGCGATTCAAAATTCTCGCGGTATTCATCGGGGAACCGCATCACAATCTCAAATTTACGTTCGCCTTCGATTAATTGCGAAACTACTTTTCCGAGCATGGCGGTTTCAACAAGATCAAATACTTGCGATGCCGTTAATTTGTAGGCAGCTAGTTGTGCATAATCAATTTTGATCCGGAGTTGTGGGATGATTTGTTGTTGTTCCAGTTTTGGAGGTTTGATTCCGGGAACCGTGCTGATGGTATCTCGGATTTCACTTCCTTTGCGAACAAGTGTATCGAGATCGTCTCCAAATAGTTTGATGGCTATTTCAGCGGTTGATCCCGAGATCAAATGACTGATCAGATGCCGGATTGGTTGGTCGGTTTCGTTTTCTACTTCAGGAACGAGGTTGGCAGCCTGTTCGAGAGTTTCGATTATTTCGCTACGGGTTTTGCCATGATTTTTCACCAAAGAAATGGTGTACTCTGTGGTATTCACACCCATCACGTGTTCATCATTTTCGGCACGACCAGAGCGGGCAGTAAAATACCGAATGAAGCCATCTGGATTCTCTTCGCTGTGAAGAAATTGTCGTAATTGACGATTTGCGTTTCCGCTAATCTCAAGAGAGGTTTCGAGTGATGTACCCGGGGCAGCAAAGAGGTTTAGTTGGGCTGAGCCTTCGTCAAATTTCGGAATCCACTCTTGTCCCATGCGATATGCTAACAGGCCGGATACTCCAATTGCCATGAAAGTTGAGATCAGCATCAATGAAAACGGAATGCGTTTCATGCTGAGAATGATGAGTGGTGTGAAGAGTATCTTCAATCCTCTCACGACGGGACTATCGCTCGACTTAGTCTTCGCCATGCTTTTTGAGTTGAGCAGATAATAGGAGAGCACGGGGGTCAAAGTCAGGGAAACAAGAGTCGATGCGATAATTGAGACGATATAGGATATGCCCAGCGGAATGAACATTCGGCCAGAGATTCCGCTCAGTGCAAATAGAGGGGCAAAGACAAGGATTACCAGCAGTGTGCTAATGATGATGGAATTACGAACTTCGAGGCTGGCTTCGAAGACAACCTTAATCCGCGGACGAGGATCTTCTAATCTCGAATTTTCACGGAGTCGTCGGTAGATGTTTTCTACATCTACGATTGCATCATCCACGAGTTCGCCAAGTGCAATTGCGATCCCGCCCAAAGTCATGACGTTTATCGATAAATTGAAGTAGCGGAAAACCAGAGCGGTGATGACGATCGAAACCGGAATAGCCGTTAGCGTAATAATCGTGGTTCGAGCGTTGAAGAGAAAGAGAAACAGGATGAGCACAACGAGGATCGAACCATCTCTCAATGCATCGACAACGTTCCAAACACTTTGGTCGATAAACTCGCGTTGTTGATAGGTGACCTCGAGTTTGATGTCTTTTGGGAGTCCGGGACGTAGTTCATCGAGCGCGGCAACAACGTCTTCAGATAGCCTGCGGGTATCGGTGAGTGGCTGTTTCAGGATTGTCAGGACAACTCCTGGTTTCCCATTGATAGAAGAATCACCCCGCTTGGCTTGGGCTACGGGTTGAATTTGCGCTACGTTTTCCAGTAGCACAGCCCGTTTGCTATCGGCCCGGACAACAATTTGTTTAAGTTGTTCAACGGAATCAACCCTGCCAATCCCGCGCACCAGAAACTCCTGTGAGTTTCGATCTACGTACCCCCCGTTTACGTTGAGGTTGCTAGATTCCAATGCGGTTTGAATATCCGCGAGCGTGACTTCATATTTATGCAGCTCGTGGAGTTCGACTAAGACATGGTATTGTTTTCGCCCTCCACCGATCGTGATCACTTCGGAGATGCCTTTAATTTGCTGCAGTCGTTTTTTTACGATCCAATCTGCGAGCGTGCGGATTTCCATTGGCTCGGTGGAGTTGGTGTCGCTCCACATGCCGACCAACATGATTTGGCCAAGCAGGGACGAGAGAGGTCCGAGTCGCGGTTGCACTCCGCGTGGTAAATCGAATTCCGCCAGCGAGATTCTTTCGGTGACAATCTGTCGAGACCGGTAAATGTCAGTCCCCCAGTCAAATTCAACATTGATTACGGATAATCCAACGTCTGATTTGCTTCGCACAGCAATAATGCCGGAGGCTCCGCTCACGGCAGACTCAAGCGGAATGGTAACCTGCCGTTCTACTTCTTCGGGAGCCATTCCTGGGCACTCCGTGATGATGGTCACCCGGGGACGTGTGAGGTCAGGGAGAACATCGACGGGAAGTTTTTCAATGGCCATCAATCCGGTGATCATGGCAGCCATTGCAAGGCACAAGACAAAGGCCCGCCGACGCAGCGCAAGTTGGATGATGGCGTTTAGCAAAGAATTAATCGTTTCTTTTGCGGTGCATCAAAACCGCAATCCAAACTGAATTGCAAGATTTTGAGGTAGCTTTACTCGGATAAATAATTGGAATGGCCCTGCAGCCAATCAGGGCTAACTTGGGTGTTGTTGTGCTACGGGTCAATGTGGGTGGTCATGTCCGGCGTGAGCTCCTCCGCTCCCGCCCGCTGCTTGTTTGAGTGCTAGGTTTAATTTATAGGCTTGGTCGAGTGCGTAGTTTTCGAGAGGATCGAGCTGGATGCTTTGCGCGAGCACCGCATAGTACTTGTCCGTATGCAAAACTTTGACGGGGACTTTTTGGAATTCATGAGTTGTCCCGTCGGGGCCCTCATGGGTGTGGCTGATCTTTAAGAATACAAATGTTTCGGGCCCTTCACGGGCAATAGCGCCGAGAGGAACCACGACCTGGTCTTTCCATGTTTCAATGGGGAATTCCAGGTGAGCTCGTTGGCCAGGTTTAAATTTCCAGTTGACGTAGTTGCGATCGTTGTCGTCGGTCGTTCTGCTAACAATTTCGTTTTTGATCTCGACAAAGATGGGATAGGTCTGCGATTGGCTGTCGACATGATTGTCAATTTTAAAAAGCTTTAAATTGTCACGGGATTCCATGGCCTCTCCTTCGCCAAATTGAGCCGTAAAGCTCCAGCCAGCTTCATTCGCGTTCGAGATTTTGTCGATGTCTGATTCGTAAGCAAGCCCTTCAATCAGTAGATCGTCATGGTACGTCAATTCGCAAAGGCTTGACCCAAAGGCTTGGTTAGTTCCTTCGAGAGCTTGAATGGATTCGACCGTGTAATATTGCTGATCTTCGTGTTGAGTTAAGTCGCTGGCACTCTCTGGAAGGTCGGGAGCGAAAATCTCAATCGTCTGCATTAGTTGTTTTTGGTTAATCAGGTTTTCAATGCCGTCCGGCCTCATCCCGAGTTGGGCGAGCTCTTGTTTGCTTGTGTCTAATTGCTGTTCGAGCGTGCTCTGCTCAAGCTCGAGGTCGAGCAATCGTTTTCGAGCGACGACTCCGGAATCCACGAGGGGTTTAAGTCGATCGATCTTTTGCTGGCCTACATCAATTTGTTTCAAAAGTTCTAACAGGCCAATTTGAGACTCAGCCAAAGATTCATCGGTGATTCGGAATTCAAATAATTTGTCGCCCGGTTTAATCGCCTGCCCTTCAGCAATTAAAACTTTCGTGACGTGGCCGCCAATTGGAGAGGTAACTCGTCTCCGATTTTGCGGGATTCGCTCGACAATTTTTGCGGGTATCCGGATCTTTTGAGCGTAATCACGAACTTCAAATTTGCCGGTCTTGAGATCCATGTTTTCCATGGTTGATTCAAGGATTTCAACAATCGACGTGCTGCCATGAACCGAGGTCTCTTCGGCGGCGGCTTCCTGTGACTCTGCGGAGCCGGGTGGGAGAATAATGGGGCGTAGCAGAAATCCAGTCGTTCCTCCGATCCCGAGCAGGATGGTGCACAACGCGAGTGTCGGCCAAATGTTGGTTCTTTGCGGGTTCATGGTAAGAGTCTGTGAAAAATTGACCGGATGCGATGCAATTGTTTTTCGGTAGAGTTCTGGATTCCTGAAGGATAGATCGAACAAATTATAACGCGGAACTGTGTCTTGATGAGGATTCAGTTCAACTTTGGTGAATCGCGGCGGTAAGTGAGTAAATGCCGCTAGAGAAACGTTCAACGGTCGAAGTTGGATTGGTCAAGGATAAAGACTGTTATCTTGAAGTAAACCTTCAATTCTCAATCGCGTCTTCCAAAGTTCCTCAATGGCATTTAGATAATTAATTGTCAGGTCGATGAGGGTTTGTTGAGCTGAAACGAGTTTCAAAAAGCTGACTTCGGCCGGGTAACCCGTTTTTATCAGGTCCAGTGTTTTCTCGGCATTGGGAATTAGCTCAGATTGATAGAGATCGATTTTCACAAGTGACAATTCATATTTCTGAAATTCCATCGCTAGTTGTTTCGTCAGTCGGAGTTGGATTTGCCGGACTCTGTTTTGCGCGGCCACCAAATTCGATTTGGCTGCAGCGATGCTGCCTTGGTTGCGATCGTAGATCTGCAAGGGCACCTGAAGTTGGACACCTGTAAAAAAGTGGTTTGAGTTTGAGTCGCGGCCTAGTGAGATCTGGGTCTGATAATCCGGGACGGAACGGGCAACTTCCTGATCGATCGTTGTTCTTACTCGCTCGACTTCGGCTTCCGCCGCTAACAATGCTGGACTGTTCTCTAAGACTTTATGTTGCCAGTAATCAAACGCGAGCGGTTGCGCGAGCGGTTCAAACGTTCCTAAGACAGTTCGCTGTTCGAGATTAGGTGAACCAATGGAAGCTGCCAATTGACGCCAACTGTTTTTGTGAATGACGCGAGCTTCACCTACCAAAACTAATGCTCGTTGGGCCTGAAGTTCTGTTTGTAGGAGATCCGTTTTTGGAGTTTCCCCCGCATCGAACAGTTGGCGTGATTGGCTGACCGCCTGTTGCTGTGCCGCGGCAAGCTGGTTTGCCAATTCAAGTTTTTCCTGTGCGATTAAGACTTGATAGAACGCTCGTTTTATCTCGGTGGTTATGCTGAGTGTGAGGGCATCGTTTTTGATTTCACGAACGTCGACTTCGCGGTTCTGAACCTTTCGGGCAATCGCTCTTTTGTTGCCGCGAATATGTTTCTTCTGAATGTAGGCTCCCCATAAACCGGGGTCATTTTCGTTGCCTAATTCATCAATATAAAGACCAAGTTGAGGGTTGGGGGAAAGTCCGGCTTGCAATGCTTTGTATTTTGTCGCTTGTATTTCGGCCTCGGAAACAGCCAAAGCTGGGTGGTTGGCAAGCGCGTATTTGACGAACGAATCGAGATCTTGGATTTCGTCCGTTGCTGTGTCGGGAGGATTGAGAATCAGAGAGTTCGGGGAGTCTTGCCCACTAGCGTTGTTAGCAAAATTAGTTGCTTTGGAAGTTGCCAGGGTGTTGTTTGCCGTTTTAACTGAAGTGGGTAATTCGGGCCGAATTTGACTGGCAATCTGGCGTGAGATCGCTTTCTTATTTGCCGAGGAAAGGCGCTTCGTTGAGGTCGCCTTTTTCAGGGCTGGCAAAGAGGCTACTGGAGTCTCAATCGTTTGAGGCCTCGATTGGCTGCTTTGTCGCCTAAGCAATTCCTGCTGGATGCGTTCTTCAACTGTAGCCGATCGCCGTGGAGAATTTGGCTTGCTTTCAACCTTTTTCAGGGAGTAGCGGGTGCTGCGATGCAGCTCCTCCCAAATTCGATTTTTAATAGTACTTGCGTGTGAGCTGGCCGATTTTACGGCAGCTGACTTGTTTGTCTGCGCAAAAAGATTCGACTCGCAAGCGATACTTGCAAGAGCTAAGCAGCCTATCAATATCCCGTACCTAAACTGGCAGGGAGGTTTGAAAGAAAGCATGTTTACCCAAATCTAAGCGCATTATTAGACCACCTCTGATTCATTATCGGTGGTTTTGTAGTGGCCCTCGATCTCCTGATTTCTCGCGTTAAATGTCGGGGTAAACCACCCAGACTATTTGAGTCTGCTAGCAAAAATACGCGAGCAAAAGCCGTTTTGCTGGGGAAACCATTGATTGAGGGAATCGCTGCTGGGGAAAGCTGGGGGTGGGTTTTAGAGGTTGTAAGGAATTGAGCAACTCAGCCATGGAAAAGGAAATAGAAATCCCCAATATGGGTTGGTTGTCTTTCGATTGCTTTTCCATTGAGAAGTATGTTTTTTTTAACCTACCAAAGATCGAGAGAACCGATCGATACCCACCTATCACAAATGAAAAACCGACCAAATCATCATCGAGCCAAAGGTGTGGCTGCGGTTGAGACCGCCTTGTGCATTCCGATTCTGTTAATCGCGATGATGGGCACGCTCGAAATTTGTTCGGCAATCTACCTGAAAGAGTCGATTACGGTCTGCGCCTTTGAGGGGGCACGGGTTGGAACTCGCCGCTACGCAAAAGCAGATGATGTGATTGATCGTGTGTTGGAAGCCTTAGATGATCGGCAGGTTTTTATCCCCGACGAAAGTGGATTTGGAGTGCGAGTGTTACCTGCCGATTTCAATCAGTTGAGCGCGCTGGATCCGATCACAATCGAGATTATAGCGCCAACTGCAGGCAATTCGATATTTGTTTTTGATACTCTATTCAATCGAAAAATTACGGCCTCGGTAACGATGGTTCGGGAATTTGATGAGTGACAGTGATGTTTATGCGATTTTTAAATTCTTTTCTCAATCGTTCCCGGTTTAGGGAGAATCGTCGAGGTGTTTCGTCGCTCGAGTTCGCGATCGTTGCACCGATTTTCATATGTTTGATTGTTGGCTGCGTTGAAGTATCCCGAATGTGTCTGCTTCGAAATATCTCACAAAATGCTTGTTATGAAGCGGCACGTCATGTGATCGCGGAAGGAGCAACGGTTCAGGACGGAATCGATCGCGCCAACGCCATTCTTTCCAGAGTCGGTAATGTGAGCGCCAAGATAACAATAAATGGAGCTGACGGTTCTCGAGGTAGTGATGGGAAGGTTGTGAATGAGCTTCAATTTGACACGCCCAGCGTAAGGGCGCGAATCGAAATCGACCTTCGAGACAATGCGATTTTTCTTCCCTGTTGGGTGTGGGGTGATCAGCAAATTTGTTCAGAAATTTCAGTTCGTACAGAGCGGTACCGAGGCTACTTTGATGGCACAGAAATTAACTAATTAAGTTGCCGGATCCAATAGTTCACTGAGTGAGATTAAGTAATCCAGAGAAGAGTGAGTCGTGGCAATGAATTTCACAAACCGAATCAACTTGGCTAACTCAAGAGCTGGCGCGGTGGTTCCATTTTTTGCCATTCTCTTAACCTTAATTGTTATCTTGATTGGGTTTGCAGTAAATTTAGCGCACATGCAATTAGTTACGACTCAATTGAAAATTGCAACTGACGCTGCTTCTCATGCGGGCGGTCGCGCGTTGAGCATTCACCAGTCAACTGACTTAGCCATTGAGCAGGTTGAAAAAACAATCCGTGCTAATCAGGTTGACGGTAAATATTTGTCGGTTCTCGAAGATGGCGGGGATGTCAACGTCGTTTTTGGAAGTTCGATCCGAGATAACCAAGGTAAAGGAGCTTACCGTTTTTCACCTATCGATAAGTCCATTGTTGATAGTGGTGAAGAGCGTGCGTCGAGTCTCGGAGTCGTCGGGAAAGTCAATGTTTCGATGTTTTTTGGCGGGCCAGAGGCGTCTAGTTATGCCCCCGTACGCCGATCGATTGCGACACAGGTTGACCGAGACATCGCCCTTGTCTTGGATCGTTCAGGCTCGATGCTTTATTTTAGAGACCAAATCCAGTTGCACGCGATGCTCGATTTGTTGTACCAGAAAACGGAGACAATCGAAGTATCCGGATATACTCTGTATCACTACTGGGAAAAAAAGAAAAAAGGGAAGAGTAAAAAAATCTCTTGGAAAGATAAAGGCTATCACCGCCCCGAAGATGCGGATTCGAAATGGCAAGTTCGAGACTTGCTCGATACACGCACCGTGGGTGGTGCGAGTTATGAAAAGAGGCTGATTTCCAGTGCGGAATTGAGCAACGCAAAAGCAAGTTTGTACTCGCAAGAGTTTAGCGACAATGTGATTTACCAACTTGAAAAGTTTTGGAATTCTGAGCACACTCTGGGAGACTCGTATTCCAGTTCGGAGGGAGGGGAGTTGACGTCTGCGATGGCACAATATTGTCACGATTGGCAAAATTCTCCGGAGGCGCCACGAAACAGTCGCTGGGATTATCTTTCTCAGGGCGTGCAGGCGTTTGTCGACGTCCTGAATGAAACAGATCAAGAAGAATTTTTATCGTTGGTGACTTTCAGCGGTTCCCCCAAACTGGAATGTCCGCTGACAAATAATTACACCCCTGTTTTAGAGAAGGTTTGGGCGATTCGACCCAACGGAGGGACTGGTATCGGTAATGGAATGCTGACGAGTGTCGAGCCGATTGTCAGTGGTGAGAATGCCCGGTTGTTTGCCGTGAAAACGATTGTGGTTTTAACCGACGGTGAGAACAACAGCGGCGTGCATCCACTTGAGGCAGCGCGGACGATCCTTGAATCAAATGACGTCACAATTCATGCCGTCACTTTTACTCCGGGAGCTGACCAGGATTCGATGCAGGAGGTTGCCGGTGCGGGAAAAGGACGTCATTACCATGCGAATGATGGTTCAGATTTGGTAAATATTTTTGCGGAAATTGCCAACAACTTGCCCACGATTTTAACGGAGTGAAAATCGGGCAGTCTCTCTTTTTATCCGATATTCGGCTGTTCCTGTGTCTCGGCTTTCGCGGTGCATTAGAATTTTTAAAGCGTACCGGTATTGTGCGTCTTCCTAGGTGTCGTAAAGGCACTTTGGGACTTAGAATGATGTTCTAATCGAATCATTCCTATCTTCTAATAAATACTCAATCACATGTCTGCTTTAGAAAAAGAAGTTCCTCCAGAGTTGCTCCGCTGGAAATGTAACTTAGATGTTTTGCCATTCGAGACGACAACGGAGATCGATCCGGTTCAAGGAGTCGTCGGCCAGCCAACGGCTTTTGAGGCATTGAAGTTTGGAATTCAATGTCTTGCGCACGGCCAAAATGTTTACGTTCGTGGTGCCAGGGGGACTGGGCGAATTACGATGGTGCGGCAAATGCTAGAGGGGTTCGCGCCCGTCACGCCGGCGAAACGAGATTTTTGCTATGTCCATAATTTTCGAAAATTAGAACGCCCTCGGTTGATCACTTTGCCACCCGGACAGGCAGGTGCTTTTCGGAAATCGATGGAGAAGTTGGCGGAGTTTGTTGAAGATGGTTTGCCCAAAGCAATCGAATCAGAGCCACATGCTTCTCGTCGACAGGTAGTCCAAGACGAAGTTCAAGCCTCTATTAAATTGGTCACTGAGCCATTGGAGAAAGAGATTGAAAGCAATGGCATGGCATTGGTTTCGGTTCAACAGGGCCCCGCTACTCAGACGATGATCATGCCGGTTGTCGACGGCGAGCCTGTTTCTCCTGAAGCATTGCGAGCCAAGGTCGCTAAGAAAGAAGCTAGCGAAGAGCAGTTAAAGCAATTCGAAGATGCCTTTCCCGGCTATCAGAAAAAGCTCGTTGAGACCAGTCGCGAGGTGAATTCGATCATTCGTTTGGCGTCGCAAAAAGTCATTAGTTTGACTGAGAAATATGCGGCGGAGTTGTTAGGGAATTACACGGTTCCAATTCAGGAAAAATATCAAGATGCGGCAGTGAAAGCGTTTCTCGAAGACGTCGTTGGGGATGTAATTGAAAATCATCTTCATGCTAGTGATGAGGACGGTCCGAATCTCAAAGAGTTATACGGCGTCAATGTTGTGCTTTCCCATGATCCTGATGAATCGCGTCCGGTCATCGAAGAAAACACACCCAGTTTGATAAATTTATTGGGAACGGTTGAGTCGGACCTCGGCCCTGGCGGAATGGCGATTTCTGACTATCGCGGAGTCCGTGCAGGTGCTTTGTTGCAGGCCGACCAGGGCTATCTGATCCTGGATGTGAACGATGTTGTATCGGAGCCGGGAGCTTGGCGTGCATTGATGCGGACACTACGAACGGGCCGGTTAGAAATTGTGCCGCCCGAGGCGGGTTGGATGCGGCAAACGGTTATCAC
>JAAEMV010000833.1 GCA_024225195.1 Planctomycetaceae bacterium
AGCCTGATTGTGAACCGAGTCTATTTCAACCAGTTCTAGATTCAGGTTGTTTAAAAGATTGTCATTCGGGTCGTAGAGATAGGCAATTCCGCCGGACATGCCTGCGGCGAAATTCCGCCCGGTTGCGCCAAGGATGACAACTCTGCCTCCTGTCATGTATTCACAACCGTGGTCGCCAACGCCCTCGACCACAGTGACCGCACCCGAATTTCGAACGGCAAATCGTTCAGCCGCGACTCCTCGGAAATAGGCCTCGCCAGCGGTCGCGCCATAAAGGGCGACGTTACCAATGATGATATTTTCTTCGGCTGCAAACGTTGCGGATTTTGGCGGGCGGACAACGACGCGACCGCCGGACATTCCTTTTCCAACGTAGTCGTTTGCATCGCCTTCGACTTGAAGAGACACTCCCCCCGATAGAAACGCGCCTAAACTCTGCCCCGCGGAACCTTTGAAGTTGACGCAAATAGTATTATCAGGAAGGCCGTCTGGTCCGTGTGTCTTTACGACATGGTGGCTTAAAATGGCTCCAACCGATCGGTCTGTGTTCTTAATGTCCGATTCTATCTCTACCCGTTGGCGAGTTTGGATTGAATTTTTTGCCTGCTCCAGAATTTTCCAGTCAAGCACATCATCCAGTGCGTGGTCTTGGTCGACCGTGCAATACACTTGGACTCCGTCGTGAAATCCAACTGCGGGAGCGAGTAGTTTCGAAAGGTCAATTCCTTTGGCTTTCCAATGTTCAACCGCATGATCCACGTCGAGTGCGTCCACTCGTCCAACCATCTCGTTGATCGATCGAAACCCAAGTTCCGCCATGATTTGACGTGCTTCTTCAGCTACCATGAACAGGTAATTAACCACGTGTTCAGGTTTTCCTTTGAACTTTTTTCGAAGTTCGGTGTCTTGGGTTGCAATCCCAACGGGACAAGTATTCAGATGACATTTTCGCATCATGATACAGCCCATTGTGATCAATGGAGCAGTTGCAAATCCATATTCCTCAGCACCAAGGAGAGTGGCGATCACCACATCTCGACCAGTTTTGAGTTGACCGTCAGTTTGCAATCGGGTTCGACTGCGGAGGTCGTTCATCACAAGGGTCTGGTGAGTTTCAGCAATGCCGAGTTCCCAGGGCATTCCGGCGTGTTTAATGCTGGTCAATGGCGAGGCACCGGTTCCACCTCCGGAGCCTGAGATAAGAATGTTATCCGCATGGGCTTTGGCAACGCCTGCGGCAATGGTACCTACACCAACCTCCGAAACGAGTTTCACGCTAATTCTAGCTGAGGGATTGGCATTCTTTAAATCAAAGATCAGCTGCGCTAAATCTTCGATTGAATAAATATCGTGATGGGGAGGTGGGCTAATCAACGTGACACCCGGCGTGGAACGTCGAGTGTCCGCTATCGTTTGATTAACCTTATGGCCCGGGAGTTCACCACCTTCTCCTGGTTTCGCTCCCTGTGCCATCTTGATTTGAATCTCATCGGCGTTGCTGAGGTAGTAAGCAGTTACGCCAAACCTGCCCGAAGCGACTTGTTTAATTGCTGACCGCCGCAGATCTCCGTTTTCGTCAGCCTCGAACCGGTCATAATTTTCGCCACCTTCGCCGGTGTTACTTTTCCCTTCCAAGCGATTCATGGCGATGGCTAACGTCTCATGCGCCTCGCCTGAGATGGAGCCGTAGCTCATAGCACCGGTGCAAAACCGTTTGACAATTTCTTTGGCCGATTCTACCTGCTGGATGGGAATCGATGTTCTTGAGCGAAATTTCAGGAGGCCACGAAGATGACATTCACGGGCAGTTTGCTGATTGATGGCGGTCGAAAATCGTTTGTAGGCGTCCGGATCACCCGCGCGGGCGGCCTGCTGGATATTCGCAATGTTTAATGGCGTCCAAGCATGTTTCTCTCCATCTTGCCGCCAATGAACTGTGCCCTCTGTTTTCAATTCGAGGACTGGCAAGACTGAATTAGGTTTTTGGATTGGGTAGCCAAGTTCATGCCGCCGCAGCGCCTCGCTCGACAGCACGTCAAATCCAACTCCTTCAATTCGACTAGCTGTACCGGGGAACGACCGTTTAATCACATCTGAGTTTAGTCCAATCGCTTCAAAGATCCTTGCCCCCTTATAACTCGCGAGCGTGGAAATGCCCATTTTAGCAAGGACCTTTAGCATTCCCTTATGCACACCAGTCCGATACGAAGTGATGCACTGCTCAGGAGTTAAATCTGAATCAGGCGAAGACGTATGGTGATCGATAATGGCTTCAAGAGCTAAATAGGGATGAATTGCATCTGCACCGAACCCGGTTAACAGGCAATGATGGTGAACTTCTCTGGCCTCGCCAGTTTCTACTGCGATTCCAATCCGCGTCCGCAGTTGCTTGTCAACCAAGTAATGGTGGACTGTACTTGTCGCCAACAGCGCGCTAAGTGGAACGCGTTTTGGACCAATTTGACGATCGGAGAGAATTAGGATCGCGCACCCATCCGAAATTGCGGACTCCGCTTCTTTGCATATCCGTCTTAATGCTGCATAGAATCCGTCTGGACCTTCTTCTTTATCGAACGTGATATCGATAGTGCGGGATTTCCAACCCCGATAGTCCATGTTTTTGATCCCAGCCATTTGCTGAAAATCAAGAATCGGGTTATCCAGCAACAACCGGTTACACTGTTTTTCCGTTGTCTCCAGCAAATTGCCTTCCGGGCCGATATAACACTCGACCGACATGACGATCTCTTCGCGGATGGAATCGATCGGTGGATTGGTAACCTGCGCAAAAAGTTGCGCGAAATAGTCATACAGCAACCTCGGTTTGTCACTTAAACAGGCCAGTGCCGCATCGTTGCCCATTGAAAGGATTGGATCTTTTTTTACCTTGACCAATGGCAGTAACATATACTTCATGGTCTCAGTTGTGTAGCCAAAAGCTTTCATTTGAGAAAGCCGTTCTGCTCGTGAGAGTGGTGCAACGGTTTCAGTTTGCTCCAACTGATCAAAAGTGATCCGCTGATTTTTCATCCACTGAGCGTAGGGACGTCGATTGGAAATTTCAGTTTTTAACTCATCATCAGAAACGATTCGCTTGTTTTCGAAATCGACAAGAAACATTTTTCCAGGCTCTAAACGGCCCTTCTTAATTATCTTCGCAGGATCAATTTCTAAAACACCTACTTCGCTGGCCATGACAACCCGATTGTCATCTGTCACATAATAGCGACTCGGGCGGAGGCCATTTCGATCGAGAACGGCACCAATCATGCGACCGTCAGTAAATGAGATCGAGCTTGGGCCGTCCCAGGGTTCTTGAAGACATGAGTGGTATTCATAGAACGCCCGTTTGTCTTCGGGCATGGTTTGATGGTTTCGCCATGCCTCAGGAATCATCATCATGACAACCTCGGGCAAATCTCGCCCAGCCATCATTAGCAACTCCATTGCATTGTCAAATTCTCCTGAATCGCTGCAGCCCTGTTCTGTGACTGGCATCACTGTTTTCAGCGGTGCGTTAAACACATCGCTTGCCATTAGCCCTTGTCGGGCAGCAATCCAATTTCTATTGCCGCGCAACGTATTAATTTCACCGTTATGGGCCATCCAACGTAGAGGTTGGGCGCGAGACCAGTTGGGCAGGGTGTTGGTCGAAAACCGGGAGTGAACCATTGCAAGATGGCTGTGGTAATCTTCATCCTGAAGATCTACGTAAAACTGAGGCAACTGAGCCGTAGATAACATCCCCTTGTAAACGATGATCCGCGAGGAAAGCGAACATACGTAGAACAAATCGGATGAATACATGCCGCTGGAGCGGACGGATTTTGTCGTTGATTTCCGAATTTGGTAAAGACGTCGTTCAAAATCTGCCTGACTAATACCAGCCTCGGCCCCGATGAATACTTGCAAAATTTTTGGCATGCTGCGAACGGCAGTGGGACCAATCCCTGAGCCTTCAACATCGATGGGGACTTCACGCCAAGCGATCAATTTCTGACCGAAGCGGTTTGTGTTTTGAGCAAAGATCAGTTTGCATTTTTCCCGTTCTTCTTCGTCGTTGGGAAGAAAGACATTGCCAACGCCAATAAACGGGAAGTCGGTAGAAAACCCGATCTGTTTTGCCAGCCTCCGAACCAATTTCGACGGTATTCCTGTCAGAATCCCTGCACCGTCACCCGTTTCTGGCTCGCATCCACACGCTCCACGGTGCTCCATCCTCGATAGGATTCCGCACGCATCGACTACGATCTGTCTTGAGGCGACTCCATCGATTTGTGCGACAAACCCAACACCACAGCTGTCATGCTCGTATTCAGGGCTGTATAGAGTATTCTCCGCGGCAAACGGTTTCGGTGTGGTCAAAATACTATCCTTATCGATACGGATCCGTTCCTCGATTTCCCAGCCGCTGGTGAAGTCAGCACGGGAAAAACTGAGGTTTAGTGATATACACTTCGGAAAAAATAAGCAAACGATCAAATCAGCAATGGAATCGCAATTGCCTTTAAGCCCCCATAATGGTTGATCGGCTAGAAAATTTTTGTCTTTTCGGTGAGAACCGTGAACTGCTCGTTAGTTTTGACATGGGGTAATTTCGCAAAAACACCCACTGAAAAACCCTTGATGATGCTCAATTGAATCCGCTCGTTTATCGAAACTGGGTGGTGTGAAAGTGCCACTGGGCTTCATTCTCCTTCTAAGTTTCTCACGGATATTTTGAAAATGTTCTAAAAGTTAAGTCTGCAGAAGCAATTTTTTGCGTGATCATCTTAGGTAAGAAATTTAAACTTCACGTTTTAAGAGACCGTTATGAAACCCTCTCCAACGATTTTGTATCGGACATCCATCGGGATGCGATTGATAATTTGTTTGACTGCGATGATTGCCGGCAACCTTTGCTACGCTCAGGGAAAATCAGCAATTCCGAGCGGAATTGCTTGGCATGGTGTTCTCACCGACGGCCTAGCCGATGCTAAGGCGACGAATCGTCCCATCATGTTATTGTCCGCTGCTCCGCAGTGTGCGGGAGTCCCCGGAATGTGGTGACCAGGCAAGCAAAATATGGACAGGAGTTTCCTGTCTGACGACCAAGTTATCGAAGCCTCTCGAAATTTCGTGTGCATACGACTCGCGACCTATGAGGACGAAGCTGAGGCAGAGTTTTTGCGTACTGTTTATGTTGGCAGGACCGGTGATCTAGAGAACACAGTTTTCGTGTTAATGACTCCTGACACTAAAGAAAATCTTTGTCGCCCGGGGCGAAGTCCCGATTTTGCCTTTCGATCCCCCAGTAGCCTTGCTGCCGAGATGAATAAAATTGCCAAGCAGTACGAAGCTTCGCCAGAAATCACGAATCCGATTCTTCCTCAATTAAAAGATGTGCGTTTGGGTTTAAACGTTAGCTCTTGCGACGGCTTACCCTCGGTAGTCTGCGTGGCCGATGAGAACAATCCCGCAGACTTTATGCAGAGCGTACTCGCTCCTATGGCGTATTCGACAGAATTAGCCGGGAAGTTTGTTTACTCAACGACAACCGATGCATCGATGCTCGAGTCAGTCCAAGGTTACTCCGGACAGCCTGGCATTCTTTTGATTGAACCCGGTGAATACGGCTTGGATGGGAAATTGATCAAATACTTTAGCCCATCAACAAAAGCGAGTGTAATTGAAAAGGCCTTAACCAAGTACGCTAATGCCGCGGGGAAAGTCACTAAAAACCATTCGTCTCATGTTCGCACGGGCAGGAGAGAGGGTAAGGTGTGGAAAACAGAAATTCCGGTTGAGGATCGGAACTCGCTGCAAGCGATGGAGCGTTCGAATCGTCCGTCAGGTCGCGGTGGTCCGGGCGGTAGAAGACCCGGTGGAAAATAGGTTTTGCTCTTCGCTCCGCAG
>JAAEMV010000834.1 GCA_024225195.1 Planctomycetaceae bacterium
AATGTGAGACTTTCTAACTTTGAGCCGTTTGTGGATCGGTGCTTGCACTGGGCTCTTTCATTCAACGACGTTGAGTGTTTGGACACCGATTTGTGGGTTGGGTTTGCAATTGTTTAGAAATTTGCATTCGATAAATTTTTTAAAGTACGACAGTGGTGAAGGGTAGAAATTGAAAAGAAGTCTTCGATTGGTTTTTCTTTAGTATTGCAATTCCGGGTTTGTGAAGGATTGGGCATTCGTCAGAGTTGAGATCATGCTGGTGCAAATCAAGGTTCAACAAACAAGTTGTTTGCGGTGCCATATTCCTAGGCGTATTTATGAATTCATTCATGCTTGAAATATTTACTAGTCTCCTCTGCTGTGTCGATTTTGACTGGTTTGGGGGTTTGTTCTGCCAAGCAGGTGGCGGCGGAGGGTTCGGCGGCGGAGGAGGGTTCGGTGGCGGCGGAGGGTTCGGTGGCGGAGGGTTTGGTGGCGGAGGGTTTGGTGGAGGAGGGTTTGGTGGAGGAGGGTTCGGTGGAGGAGGGTTTGGTCGTGGTCGTAATGTGCCGACACCGGTATTGGTAATCATTGTGATCTGTTTTATTGTCTTTGTTGGCATTGCAGCTTTGGCGGAGCAAACCGCTCGAGTGACGCGGACAATTCGCAGAGGACGGAAGGTTCAAGAGGCAGAGTTACTGCAGCGGTCACTTGGGCGAATCAACGAACGTGACCCTGGCTTTGACATTAACGTCTTTTTAAGCCGGACTGCCAACGCCTTTTTAACGACACAGAGCGGTTGGAGCGAACAGAATCTGGGAATGTGCCGCGCGTTTATTTCAGACGGTGTTTACGAACGGTTTGATCTTTATATTGCGATGCAGAAGGCGGAGAACATCCGTAATCGTTTAAAGAACGTGAACGTTCTTCATCAGGAAGTCGTTTATGTGACGAGTGATCAGCATTTCGACACGATTCATATCCGAATTGCCGCGTCTGCTATTAGTTATAACGAAGACTTAGATAGTGGAAAAAGAGTCTCAGGTGAGAGTGGTTTAACGCCTATCAAATTTACAGAAATTTGGTCATTTTCTCGGCGTCCAGGCGTCCAAACTAACCCAGAAGCCTCGTTGTTGGAGGGTAAATGTCCGAATTGTGGTGCTCCCGTCAACATTGTCGATCGAGCGCAATGCCAACGGTGCGATTCAATTGTAAATTCGGGTAAGTACGATTGGGTTCTTGCCGAGATTACTCAGGACGAAGAATGGGTAGTGCCCTCGGCGACGCACGAGGTGAGTGGGTGGCAAGTCATTGCTGAACGAGACCCTGGTTTAAATTTTCAACACATTGAGGATCGTGCGTCGGTAATATTCTGGCGATGTCTGATGGCGGTCTATTTTGGTGATTTCGGTTATGCCGCGCCGATTTTGGAAAGTCAGGCAAAGACGGTCCCGAAGAAATGGAACTTGACATCCGGTAATTTTTGGAAAGGTCCTGCAGTTGGTGTTGTTGAAATCGTAAAATGCGAGCCGGGTTTAGGTGATGATTCCTTTGATCGGATTCATGTACTCGTTCGCTGGTCCGCGGCGCTTGGTGTGGGGGCTAAACGGAAACCCAAGACTCTTGGTCAGAAGCGAATTTATTCTCATGTGCTCATTCTCAAACGGCATACCAGTGCTCGAACTAATTCTGAACAGGCGTTTTCTTCGTTTGGTTGTTTAAATTGCGGAGCTGCGATTGACATAGGGAAAACGGCAGTCTGTGGATTTTGCCATACTCCGCTCAATGATGGAAACCGCGATTGGGTATTGGAAGACGTGCAGTATTACGATTCCGTTGCGGCAGCGATGCAGGACAGTCAAAGCCGCCTTGAGGCGGAACGATTGGCGAGTGATCCAGCACTTCTCGCGGCGATGGCGAAAATGGTAATGTCTGATGGCGAATTGCATCCTCGTGAACGAAAGTTTATTGTCAGTATGGCGAAGCGGAGGGGAGTGAAAGGAGACCGACTCAAACAGATTCTGGCGACCGCTGCGGCCAGTACGGATCCAATTCAAGTACCACAATCACCTGAATTAAGAAGGCAATTCATGGATCAGTTAATTCGAGCCGCATTGATTGACGGTCGCATTACACGCCAAGAACAGCAGATTTTGTTGCAAGTCAGCACAAAACTCAATTGGTCCAAGGCGGACTTGAAAATCGCTGTCGCTCGAAATCGCAGTGCGCTTTTTAAACAATCAAAAGCGATAATTAACCAAGCAAAGAAAACTCGCTTGAAATAGCTTTGCGCATGGTTCAAGGAATTGATTTCCCCCCTGTTTCGATAGTTTTTGCCTACCGGTGTTTGATATTGGCCTAGCTTGTTTAGGATCGCTCGTGGCGAGCACGAGATATGGGGATTCGTTCGATCGTTGTTAGGTCATTCTTAATTTCGCGTTGCTGTTTCTGAGGGCTCGCCAAAGCGGATTAGGATTGTATTCGTGTCGCCATTTTTCCTCAGATTGAGAATGTAGAGTCGGTCATATTCTTTGTCATTGATGATTGAGCCTGGATCTCCGCCGAGCAATTCAACGAGCTTCGGCGTTGTATTGCTATGGCCGACAACTAAATGCCGCCCGCCCTGCCCTTTCAGGTTTTGGACAAAGTCTGGTAGGTCGCCCGCATCATATAGGCGTGTTTTAAGACCAAGTTTAGCCCCTATCGGTGCTGCAGTCTTTTTGGTCCGTAGATAGTCGGTGCTATGGATAGTTTGAATTTTCGCATCCTTGAGAACGTTTGCGAGAGTTTTCGCCCGTGCTTTACCAACTGCTGACAGAGGCGGGTTTTGACTGTTGTCTACCTTTTCTGCGTGACGAACTAGGAATACAACGAGGGGTTCTTCGCACAGTGCGGCGGAAGAGAAATTGCAGATGAATAGTAGTGGCAAAAACAGTTGAATTGATCGGCGTCTCGAATATAGGTTGAACATGATTCAGTTCCGTGAAAGGCTACTTGGATAGCAATACATTGAGCGGGATCGATTATACGTTTTTGTGGAGCCGCACAATAGGATATTTCTCTGTCTTAGGCGATTGCCCACTCCCAGCGTCAAGGAGCGTTGAGAAAGCAAAACAGTAAATCCTTCATATTTGCGCGATAAGAGAAACCATGATTTGAATAAACTTTTACATGTTTTTGTTTTCACTTTGAGGGGGCGAGACGAAAGTTTCGATTTGGGTTAAGATGACGCCATGAATAGACGCCTTACAAATGTTAGTAAATATTTGAGTTTCGTATTACGCCATCACCCAGAAGCGATTGGGTTGAAGTTAGATCCCGAGCGGTGGGCGAATGTTGAAGAGCTGGTTCAGAAGGCGAATTCGAGTGGAAAATCGATCACACTTGCGCAGGTAAAAGACGTCGTCACGCTCGATGAACAGAAGATGTTCGCATTTAGCGAAGATGGTCTTCGCATTCGGGCAAACTGAAATCGCTTCATCTAACTTGAGTTGCGTCGAGTTTCTTTTCTCTGAAGCCGAAGTTTTGAATCATGTCTTTGCAGTCGATCAACATTCCCGATGAAATAAAGAACCTCTCCCATTCGGCGTCGGCGAGTCGGTTGATTGATTTGTCGAACGAGAGGATAGAGGAGTTCATGTTGGCAGATGATCTCGTGATTGAGAATTTTGTGCCGTGTGACTTTCATCTTTTGGATCAGGCTTTGAGTTGGATTGAGCAAAATCATTTGCTGACCGGTGTTCGTTTTTGCGAACTTGGCAGTGGGTTTGGAGTGGCCGCGATGTTAGCCGCTTTGCGGGGAATGGAGTCGGTAGGGATCGAAATTGAGTCGACTTTGGTTGATCAAGCTAACCGCTTGTCCGCCGAACTGGATCTGTCAGCCCAATTTTACTGCGGAAGTTTTGTGCCGCATGATGTTTCGGAAATCGTTGAAATTTCGCGGGATGTAGAGCACGTGGACACGAGCGAGAGCGAGGTTTACCAAGAAATAGGATTGGATCTTGATGATTTCGATTTGTTTTTTGCTTTTCCCTGGCCAGGTGAAGAGCATTTTTTCGAATCGGTTTTCACGGCGGGAGCGGCGGTGAATTCCCTACTGTTAACTTATCGAGGGCGTAACGGCATGCACCTGTTACGGAAAACTTAGTTCCAGCGTCTCCTAAGGATCAATTGCGTTCAAGATCGCGGTCGCTTGGTCGGATCGGACTGAGTCGGTCCAAAACCTAGCCCATTTGTCAAGCGGTACGTACCTCTTTGCACTAACTGCAGTTTTAATCACTCTCCAATGACTTGCTGGAATATATCGTCTTGCAAGCCGAATTCCCTGTCTGTGGCGAAGAGATATTGCTCGATTGGTGAGGTGATTGTCTCGTTTTTATTCGTAGGTTTGATTGTCTGATTTTCGTCAATCAATTCGATGGTAGTGAAACCTTCGATAACGGAGTCTCGCACCGCTAAACTTAACTCAGCCCGCTTGCTGTCAAATAACTTGGGTAGCGAATGATAATCCATCATTCGCTGGAGACCGACTGTTTCGCCCAAATCAGGAGTAAAATTGGTAGTTGAAGCAAGGCTGGACTGAGCTCCTGATCCAAAGCCCATAAATCCGCTGGACGCACTGGGCGTGATTAGTTTCACTGGACTAAACCCAGATTGATTCTGCCTCGCGATTGCGATGTCAATCAGATTAACTTTACTGTCTCGGTTAAAGTCAAACTGGTTATTGATGTCAGTAGATCCAAAGCCTGTTTGGTTTTGCCGAGTGCCTGCGACGTCTGCTAGGTTAACAATTGCATTGCCGGAATCATTTCCGGTCTCGCCGATGACATTGCCAAAATAAAACACCGATGGGTCAGCGAATCCAGTTGTCGCATTGGACAGGAAGGTGACTTCCAGCCAAACGTTCTTAATCGCTTCGTCTGCCCAGGTTAAGAAGATAAGGTCTGACCCGCCGGGGGTTGGATTGGATTGATAGGTTATCGCGGTTGGCGAAGGAGCGGTGGACCAACTGGTCACGTCGTTGCTGTTGCCAATTTTAAATTCAAAAAATTGATCCAGGTTACTGGAATTTGGAACGGTCGGAAGCTCATTGACTTCTAGAACCATTCCGTTGATTCCTTTTGAGTAACTATGGTAGTTTTCGAAGGTCGCAGTTTCACCCGGAAGCAACGGAGTTTTTCCCGAGGTGCTGTCTAGGTCGCTTGCTGTATCGAAACTGGAACCCTCATAAAAGATCCCAGCAGATGCTATGGAAGGTACCTGGTACCGGTAGTCCACCACGACCGGCAAATGATCACTGGCGTTGGCGAGTGCGGAGAGGACTGAATTTGAAGCCCCACTCCCAGTTGTGATGGCTTGGTCAAAAGTATGCGAACCGTCGTTTCCAAAGGCTCGGTAAGTACCTGGAATGTATTCGAGACCTCCAGCAGCCAAAACGTCGTCGTTAACCAATTGGAAATCAAAGCGATCATCCATTGGTCCGGCAGGGTTTTGAGTGTGGATGGATTTGTAGGAGGAATTGTTATGCCAGTTCCCCGGAGAATTGATTGGGTCGAAAACTTGGCCCGAACCGGAACCAGTGAGGATTTGGTAAGAGGACTCAGTGCTTCTATCGATGTTGAGGTCGCCGATCACGAAGTAATTTTCATCGGTACCTAAAGCATCCAGTTCTGAGCGAATTCCATTTGCCTCGGTTTGCCGAATGGATGCGTTTGAGGCATTCAGGTGAACATTGAAGACGTGGAAATCTGCAGAGTTAGTCGCTGCGGCGATGGGACGAAACAGCCCGCGGTAAGGATCGCGAGTGTAGTTGCCACCCACGTTTTCGGTTTCTAAGAGCGAAAGCGTCTCGGTATTATAGAGGAAACCGAAATAGTCGCCGCTGGAATTGATTCCGATAGACCGGGTGTAGTTTTGTGAATAAAGAGAATCCATTGCCGACTCAAGCAGCGAGAGGGACGAGGGATCTGTTTCCTGAATGACTAATAAATCAATTTCCCGCGTTACGCCGGACATGGTTTCCAAACCGATCGCCGAAAAAATGGTTGAGAATTGATTTTGATCACTCGAATTTTGCGGTGAGTTGGCGGTGTTGTAGCTGACGATGCGTAGTTCCTGCGTTTGGACGTCGCCTACCCCTCCGCCGCCTGCTCCACCAGTCGTATCGCTGCTGACCACAATCTCATCGAAACCAAGTTCATCCCGACTGCCGCTACCGGAGCTGTCGGCTATCGTCCATTTGAAAAAGATGTCTGAGCCGTTCGGGACAGAGACGCTAAAAGTTGATTCAAGTGGATTGAGCGTCCAACCCGCAGAGTCTGATGCTAAGGGAGTTGCGTAATCTGAATCAGAAAGTGATACGTAGTTGGAGTCGTCAAGGGAATAACTGAGTTTAACAGAGTTGCTCCGTTGTTCGTTATTGTTAACCCATAGATCGTAGCTAATCGTCCACTGGTCTACCGCAGTTCCAGTCGTGTTCGTAAGTTTCAGTCCGATCGAGCCTGGCGTCATGTCGCTACCGGTAGGTTGGACGCCAAGTGTTCGATTGCTGCCAACGTCGAACGAATAGATCCCACCAGATGAAATACCACCCGTAGATTCTCCCCCCGCAAAATCACTGGAGGTATAGTCGCCGCCAAAGGTTCCGTCACCTTGACTCAGTCCAGTGGCTCGCCAGTAGTTCGAGTCGAGTTGACCTGTTGAAGGTGAGTTTGCGAACCCGGACCCGTCAAATGCGTCAAATGTTTCAGAAAAAAGAGTCGCTAGTAGACGACGTGGTTCAAGAGGTTGGTAGTTGAGGCCTCTGTGCCTCCGACGAATGTTGTTCAATTCGTTTCCGATCGGGTCAAGTTGCTTACGCTAGATGCAGTTTGGGCAGGATGAAATTAAGGAGTTTCTCATTATAACTAGCGGCAAAAAATTCGGAACCGCTAAATTGGATTCAGCCCGATCGTTGGGCGAATTGAATCAGATGATCCACAATATAGAATTAGGTTTCGGTTGATGTTTTTCCAAGAGTCATTTGAGGCTTCCAGAAAGGAGCTATTTTGAACCGGTAATTTAAGGTTATAGATTGGGCGAGGGTTTCAGGCAGAGTCAAAAAAAACGATTCGAGATAATGAATATTTGAATTTGTTTTATTGTGCCCTCTACTGGTTGCACTTGTTTTTTCGACTTGAAGTGGGAGTTGGCGGTTCAGCCTGATCCTTCGGCGATTAACGAGCGAAACGAGCATTGCTCGATGTTTTCAATTGCAGAAAATTGATTGAGTTGTATTTAGATGTTGAACGTTTCTAGACGGGACACCTAGGGACTCGTTAAGTGACCGA
>JAAEMV010000835.1 GCA_024225195.1 Planctomycetaceae bacterium
ATTTGGAGATTGCTGGCGAAGACGGACCGCGTGTTGGAGCAAAAACCTATTTTTTCAACGTAACAATTCCTGAAGTTCCACCTTCGATTATCTCACGCATTCTCAACTATGCGATGTGGCTGTTGATTTTCGCTTTAGTTATCTTCAGTGGGTTCCTGCTCTTGTTAATGCGAAAGTACGGCTGTGGTCCCTCGGAGGCCTGGAGCAAGTGGCAAGCCGGTCGGAGACGAGTGTCTGCTTGTTTCCCCAGTGCCGCCTTCTTGACAATGTCCAGTCCGGACACTTTCGATGAAGAGGAACCCATTGGCGGCAAGGACGCGGTTGTAATCGGTGGCGAAGCGGATGACTCAATTTTCCCAGAGTTTCCAGTGGCCATTACCATTCAGGCTGAAGAGGGGGGCTATACGTCTGCCTCACTGAAGGATGAAATTACCATTAAGCGATCCTTTTCGAAAAAGGGAGAAGCGTTTCAAGGCGGTCCGCTCTCAAGCGGAGACCGCCTGATCTCAGACGGCTTCGAAGTTACGATTGATGAGATTAACTCCCCTGCTGGGGAACTCGATGGCGCGGATAACTTGCCATTCGAAGACGATAATGAAGACGATTTCCCCTTCGAAGACGACGAGTTTCTTAGGGAATAAAAAGAACTGAATCAAAATGGCTTACTCAAGAAATGTTTTTATTGGCCTTGGAGGCTCTGGACAAAAGGCCCTCCTTGAAATCAAAAGATCAATCCTGGAATCGATTCCTCCGGAGAAGGAGGGGAGGGGGCTCGACGCATTCCCAGAACTTGCTTTCATCGCTTTTGATACCGATGAGAAGGTTGCACCTGTGCAAACATCTACAGGCTTAGATGTTCAGTTTTCATCTACAGAGTGGCACCACATTGATGGTAAGGGCGCAAAAAAACTTGCGCAAAATGCGGATTGGTGGCCTAACGGATGTAGCCTTTGGCCCCGTGGCGCGCTGGGTGCTAATGCGAACCGATTGCATGGAAGAGCCAAGCTTTCGACCGAGATAAAAAAGGTGAAGAACCGCATTGGCACAGCAATCAAACAAGCGAAAGCTGCCAGTCTGTCTAGCGAAGATGGCGCCATTAACACGCGTACTACGGTATGGATTGTTGGCTCTTTGGCCGGTGGTACAGGAGCGGGGATGTGGTTTGATATTGCCAATATTGTGCGTGCCCAGCTTGATACAGAGGGTAACGATATGCTCAATTCAGTCTTTGTAACTGGAGATGTATTTACTAGTTTAGTTGGCACAGCAAATGTGTTAACCAACACCTACGGCTGTCTTCGGGAGTTAACTTGGTTTCAAAATGGGAAGCAGAGAGAGCTTCCAACTCACTACGATTTGAATAGGGAGCGTATCCAATATCCTGATGGTGATTTGTTCAATCTCGTATTACTTGCAACTGGAACAAACGAAAACGGAGCAACCATCACAACGCCTGATCAGCTCTATCAAGCAATCGGCCGTTTTCTTTTCCTAACTGCCGGATCTTCAGGAGGAGCTTGGGCGAGTGTCTACTCCAATTTGATGGACCACACTTTCGAGGTTGAGCCCCTTGGTGGTGGCGGCTCAAGGATGATGAGCTTTTCCTCCATGGGAATTGCAGAAATTGTCTATGACAGATCTGTTCAAAACAAGGTTGGTCTTTACAAAGACGCTCAACGATTAATAGATACTGGCTTGCGCTCTGGCAGTCCTAACGCCCAGAAAGAGAGCAATGTTGAGATGGTGGACCGCTTCCTTGACAAGCATAACTTCGAAGAGGAAAAGCATGGAGCTGATGATCTTATCGATCGCCTAATTAGTCCGGAGAGAATTCGGAAGTATGGGCAGAGGATTTCAAGAAGGGTTGATTTCGACGATCTTTCCAAAAGTTCGGCGAAGGCTCACTCCGTAACAGCGGAGAAAGTTTATCGCAACATTATGGTTGGTTTTGATTTAGATACTAGATCTTACCTTACTTTTTCAACATCTATTATTGCTATTCCTACTGGAATTAAAATATTAAATCGATTAGCG
>JAAEMV010000836.1 GCA_024225195.1 Planctomycetaceae bacterium
AAGTGAATTTTTGACGAAAGGTTAAAGCCGATGCATCCATTTGAGGATTATTGCCAACGCCAAAACCGTCGCCAGTTTCTCGGAGCTTCGTCTCGAGTTGGAATTGGGATGGCCGCTTTTTATTCGTTGATGCGTGCGGGAAAGTCTGCACTAGCGTTAGATGACCGGCAAAAATCATTGGCGACTTCAAATGGTCCGGGATATGGTCCGGGAAAACCTGGTCCAGTGCATTTCCCACCCACGGCGAAACGAGTGATCTATCTTTGCCAGTCGGGGGCACCATCGCAAATCGATACCTTTGATCACAAACCAACGCTTAGTAAGCTCAACGGGCAAGAGCTGCCGGATTCGATTCGAAATGGTCAGCGGCTAACGGGAATGACGTCTGGACAAACAAAATTTCCTGCAGCCCAATCGATTGCCCCTTTTCGGCAACACGGAAAAAGTGGCCAGTGGATCAGTGATCTACTGCCGCATCATCACAAAATCGCTGATGAAATTTGCATCATTAATTCGATGTACACCGAAGCGATCAATCACGATCCTGCGATTACTTTTTTTCAAACGGGACATCAGCAGCCGGGACGTCCCTCAATCGGTGCCTGGACGAGTTACGGCTTGGGAACAGAAAGCGAGAACTTGCCTGCCTACGTTGTTCTGCTTGATAAAAACAGTGATCCTCAGGCTCAGCCAAACTACTCTCGTTTATGGGGATCAGCATTCTTGCCGAGTAACCATCAGGGAGTGAAGTTGAGGAGTGAGGGTAATCCAGTTTTGTATTTGAAGGATCCGACGGGAGAAACACTTGCTCAGCAGCGTAAGATGTTAGACGATCTTGCTCGTTTAAATGCGCTGCACAAGCAGCAAGTAGGTGATCCTGAAATTGATACACGAGTCGCGGCCTACGAGATGGCCTATCGCATGCAAACATCCGTTCCGGATTTGACAGATATTTCCAGTGAACCCGAGTCAACTTTTAAGTTGTACGGTGACGAAGCGAAGCTTCCTGGGACGCATGCTGCCAATTGTTTGTTGGCGAGACGACTGGCTGAAAAAGGTGTCCGCTTTATTCAAATCTATCATCGCGGCTGGGATCATCACTCCGGCCTCCCTTCACGCCATCGAAAGATTGCGAAAGAGGTTGATCAGGGGTCGGCGGCATTGATTATGGATCTTAAAGCCCGAGGAATGCTAGAAGATACATTGGTAATTTGGGGCGGAGAGTTTGGAAGGACGGTTTATCGCCAAGGTGGCAACGAGAGTAATTTTGGACGCGACCATCACCCGCGGTGTTTCTCAATTTGGATGGCTGGTGGAGGAATCAAACAGGGATTCCGTTACGGAGAGACAGACGACTGGTGTTACAACATTACTCGCGATCCAATGCATGTCCACGACCTCAATGCGACGTTACTGCATACATTGGGGATCAACCATGAAGCATTAACCTATCGATTTCAAGGTCGGGATTATCGGTTGACGGATGTACATGGAAATGTGGCAAAGTCGATTTTGGCCTGATTGTTTAAAGTGTTTTCAAAGTGTTTTGGTTTTTCCCCGATTCCACCTGCAATTTGTTTACTGGTAA
>JAAEMV010000837.1 GCA_024225195.1 Planctomycetaceae bacterium
ACACCGGATTCCTGTGCCTGCGATTTTAATCGGGCGAGACGAATGCGTTCTGCTCTTAGAAAATCAGCTTCAGGATCGGGCTGGTATGAAGGAATGGGATTTGCTACCTGTGACTTGATCCCTAATTCACTTTCCAGACGAGCCAGTGATTTACCAATATCGCCTGAATTCGGGGATCCGAGTTTGGGTATTCGATCATAGGATGATGGCAGTTTATCCAATCCATCCGGTTTGGATTTGCGCTTGATTTGGTAACGTTCGTTTTGTTTGCCGGATTTCCAGTCCGGCGGATCAAGTGCAATGAGAACAGCGCCCGCAATAAATAACAATACAAGTGCGCTACCACCCATAAGCACTTTGCGATTGATTCTTGTGACCGACTTTGGTTTGGCCCGAAGCTCCAGAGTTTCGGGTCTAAGCTTTTTTCTTTTCTCTGTGCCAGTTTGATCAACGCTCATCGGACACCCTCCGGACTTTTCTGACCGCTCGAGTTTTGGCATCGGTGCGTGTTATGCGAACAATACGCTGTGGCTTGGAGCCAAGGCGTAGTTCGGCAGCGGCAAACAGTCGATCTACAATATAATAAGTGTCATGCACCCGGTAGTTGACCAATGCCGGTTGACCATCTGACGAGATGACAAACAAGGGAGGTGCTTCGCCTTGCTTCAGACCGGAAGGAAACTGGATGTAAACCTTCTTGCCATCGTCAAAGGCGCGAATGGGTTTCCAAGGTGCATCACCGGTAATGCGATATCGGAATTTCAAACGGTTGAGCTTCAAGCCGTTATCAATGAC
>JAAEMV010000838.1 GCA_024225195.1 Planctomycetaceae bacterium
ACCGGCGTGGTAAACAGCATCGGATGCACTTGAAGTAACCGACGAGCTTCATCGCGATTGTTTTTAACTGCGTCAATGAACTGGCCGACCAGCGATTGATTCTCGACCAAAATAACACTCCCTTTAAAACACGACCACCAACACGATCATGTGCATCCTCGCTTAACTAGTTCCAATCGAAAAGACCGCAACCAATTATCTCAGGCTCTCTGACCGAATGACTTGAAATCAGGGGCTGAACCACTCAGCCCAAGCTAGATCAAACACAGCTAGGTCAAACACAGCTAGATCGAACGAAGCCGACTAAACGACACGGGTGGAGACCAACTGTCTGGTCATTGGGATCTCAACATGGCCCGGACGGTCGAAAACAAGGTCTCCCAAAATAATTCGTTCACCGCTTTAAACCTGATTACCAAGTGTCGACGTTGGTAAATCGACAATCTTGATTTAAGGGCGGAAAAGCCAATAGAACGGCACCAAAACGAACCACCCCCTCTGTTTGGGGGTTTCCTTTTGTAGGCTGTTTACAGGCATTCCTCCCACTGCTTTGCCGCCGCCGGCAAATTTGTTTTGTGTTTTTCTTGACACTCAAAAAATTAACGCCAAATTCAGAGAACCACTGGGGAAGGTTTTTACCAACACACTTGAAACTTTGGAGCAGCAAACATGAAGCTAGGCAAACGACTGAACCGACGTAAGCAGGGCAATTCAAAACTATCAGTTGGTGATGCCTATGAGATTTTAGAACGCAGAAATTTGCTGGCGACTTACACCGTCGATTTTAGCCAACTCGCACCGACGGACTATTCGAGCAGTGAAATTTTGGTTCGCTTCCAAGATGATGTCTCTGTCGACGAACTCCAAAAGATCAACCATGTCGAATTGATGAACCACAATGCAATCCTCTCTGCATCCCTTGGAGAAGGATTTCGTGCTGACGGCCAGCTGTTTGAGATCCCAGTCACCGCCGGTCAAAGCATTCCCGATTTGATTGATTACTACAACTCGCTTGACGCTGTCGAATTCGCCGAACCCAACTACCTTATGGAGTCCACTGCAGTTCCCAATGACCAATATTACGGGTACCAGTGGGGACCACCCAACATCAACGCCGAATCCGCTTGGAATACGCGGACGGACAGTTCTTCAATCATTGTCGGCGTCATCGACAGTGGCGTTCAGTATGATCACCCGGACCTCCAGCCAAACATTTGGACCAACAGCGGTGAAATCGCAGGCAACGGAATTGACGACGACAACAACGGCTACGTCGATGATTTCTACGGCTATGACTTCGACAATGATGACAGCGATCCCATGGACGACAACGGACATGGAACTCATGTTGCTGGAACCATTGGGGCTCAGGGAAATAATTCAATTGGTGTCGCAGGTGTGGGCTGGGACGCGAGCTTAATGTCGCTAAAAGTTATCGGCGGGGGAAGCAACGCTGATGTAGCCCGAGCCATTGATTACGCAACAGACAACGGAGCAAAGATCACCAACAACAGTTATGGCTATGCCGGTACAAATGTCGGAGGCAGTAGCGTGATGTCTGCCGCGATCGGCCGCGCTAAAGATGCGGGAGTCCTTTATGTAGTCGCCGCTGGCAACTCGCGATCTGGAACCCCAGCGTCTGATATGGATGGCAGCTTCAACTCCTGGCCAGCTGAGTACAGTAAAGTGCATGACAATGTAATTACTGTCGGTGCAATCGATGAAGGTGGAGCATTCGCTTCCTACTCGCACTGGGGTGACGAATCGGTGCAAATTGCCGCACCAGGAACCACCATAGCCAGCACCTACACTAACAATGGTTACGTTTACCTATCGGGAACCTCGATGGCTTCCCCGCATGTTGCCGGTGCTGCCGCGTTACTCTGGGCCGAACGGCCTGAAATGTCTTACCTCGAAATTAAAGACGCCATTCTCAATAACACGCGGGCTGAGCACCTCGATCTTGTGACCAATGGTGTGCTTGACTTGGGGCTTGCGATGACAGCAATCACCAGCTCTACCAATTCGCCACCCGTCGCTGTCAACGACACCGCAACTGTCGATGAAGATTCCTTTGTCGCTGTAAACGTCCTCCAAAACGATTCCGACCCAGACAATGACACGCTTTCAGTTCAATCCTTTACGAGCCCGTCGAATGGATCAGTTTCTGCCAACAACGGCATTTTAACCTACACGCCGGATGCTAACTTCAATGGAAGTGACTCATTCAATTACACCATTAACGATGGAAATGGAAACACGGACACGGCGACTGTCTCGATCACGATAGACGCGGTCAACGATAATCCAGTCGCTAATGATGACACTTCGGTCACCAACGAAGACAATGCCGTTATAATTAACTTGATTTCAAATGACACTGACATCGACGGCGATGCCTTAACCGTTAATTCTATAAACCAACCTGCCAACGGTATCGTCGTCAACAACGGGAACGGAACGGCCACCTACACTCCGGCCAGCGGTTTCTTTGGAGTCGACACCTTCAGCTATACCATCACCGATGGAAGCCTAACCGATTCAGCGAACGTTTCCGTTACAGTCAATGAAGTCATCGACGACGATCCACCTGTGGCGAACAACGACAACGTTATCGTTGATGAAGATGCCCAAGTGAATGTCCCAGTTCTCGGAAACGATGATGACCCGAATGGCGATACGCTCGCAATCGATTCTTTTGGACAAGCTTCCAACGGCACCGTGACTCAAAACAATGATGTTTTGGTTTACACACCCGACGCTGATTTCAATGGCTCTGATTCATTCAATTACACGATCAACGACGGGAATGGGAATACCGATACGGCAACCGTTTTTGTCACAATTAACGCGGTAAACGACAACCCTGTTGCCAACAACGACAGCGGATCCACTGACGAGGATGTTCCCGTTATTGTCGATCTCGTTGGCAATGATTCCGACATCGACGGAGATTCGCTCACCATTGACTCGTTCACCCAACCGACCAACGGCGTCGTCACGGACAATGGCGACGGAACCATCACCTACGCTCCAGGGGCCGGATTCTTTGGAAGTGATTCGTTTACCTATACGGTCACCGATGGAGATCTGACCGATTCGGCAACCGTTCAGATCACGGTCAACGAAGTCGGTGGAGGCACATCGGAAATTGGGTTCTCGGGCACCGCGATCGACGTGACCCATGTGTGGAAAACCATTAATCTGCCAGTCAGCTTTAACAACCCAGTGGTAGTTGCCGGTGGCTCAACTCGCGACGGTGGGCACCAAGGAATTGTGCGTGTGCGAAACGTCACCTCCAACAGCTTTCAAATTCGATTCCAGGAATGGGATTACCGCGATGGAAGACACACCACAGAGAACATGGGTTATCTAGTCGTCGAAACTGGAACGCATACGCTGACCGATGGAACCCAGCTCGTCGCCGGAACGACAACGCTCACCAACGAATCGACTCGAACAATTTCATTTGGTGACAGTTTCTCGGGAACCCCATTGGTACTCGCTCAAACAATGACCAATAACGATGGTGCGGCTGTCGTCGAGAGAGTCCGGGCTATCACCAATTCGAATTTCAAGATTCAATTCAACGAAGAAGAAGTTGCCGATGGTGTCCACGCAACGGAGACAGTCGGTTACATCGCCATTGATCAGGGAACCGCAGTTTCCGGGGACACGACACTCAACGCAGTCACAACCGGCAATACGGTGACTCATCAAAATTCGACCGTCAGTTTTGGAGATATTGATGGCTCTACCGCACCGGTAATCTTATCTGATATGCAAACGCGCGATGGCGGAGACGCTGCAACACTGAGGCATCGATCTCAAACAAGCACCAGCGTCACAGTTTGGGTCGAGGAAGAACAGTCCAAAGATTCGGAACTAAACCACACGACTGAAGTCGCAGGTGTACTCGCGATGGAGGCGGGCGTCTTAGTCGCCAATACTCCATCCTTTATGGCGGGCTCAGCCAATGGCTCCATGTCTGGACTCGGCAATCCGACCTACGCACAGCAACTGGCCGGAGCAGGACTCGACGCCTTTTACACGAACACCCAGCAAACAACGGGGTATTCAGGCGATTCCAATTCAGCATTCATGCGACTGGAAGATACCATTTCTCAAAGATGGAATTCCACAATCACAACAGCTAGCGCCGTTGAGACTGCGACTTACCAATTACCAGGTGCATCCTTAGACCTTGGTGATATTTTAACCTCCAGAGAACAAGACTCCGAAAACAAGGATCAACTCTCTGCTGCTGACAAGTTCTTTGCTGAACTCGGCAATTTCAACCACTCAAGCACTTGGGGAATTTAGTTTAAACCAAAGATTGCTGAAGCAACTCCTTTTCTATTCTGATAAAACCAACACCGGGCAATTTCTGCCCGGTGTTTTTTTAGGAATCTACGATGACGAATACGCCCGGAAACTTCATCTCGACATTCGACGATGCATTATCTTCAGAATTTTGCGATCAAATTATCAACAAGTTTGAATCATCGCCTCAAAGTCACGTTGCAGGAAAGATCGGAGCAGGAGTCAACGTCGAGAAAAAGGATAGTGTCGATTGCTGCATTTCAGAATATCAAGAATGGAATGAAGTCAATCAACAATTGTTCAACACGACATTGAAATATTTGACCCGCTACGTCACGCAGTACCCACACTTGGTCTGCGGGGCACTCGCCCCCACGATTCGATTACAAAATGGAGACATCATCGAAGTTGCTCCCGACAACGTGGCTCTCATCCCCGAAGATCAACTCACCGGAATCATCTTGAATTTGTATCGGCCCGGATTTCTTAATCTACAGAAATATCCTCAGGGAAGGGGAGGCTACCATCATTGGCATTCCGAAATTTATCCCCGGGAGAACAATTGCGAAACATTGCACCGAGTTCTTCTGTTTATGTATTTCCTGAACGATGTGGAACGCGGTGGCGAAACTGAATTCTATTATCAAGACACGAAAGTCAGACCCAAAAAAGGGACGATGGTAATCGCACCCGCCGGGTTTACCCATACGCACAAAGGCTCCGTGCCGGAAACCGAAGACAAATACATTGTCACCTCCTGGATTCTATTTCAACGCGCAGAACAAATTTTTGCCAAACGTTGAGCACACCCGCTTGCAAAAAAACAACACCTCGATTGCGACCCGGCAAATGGCTAGGCTTCTTATCCGAAACTTCAGACGTTGGTTCTTATCCCTATCGATTCAATCCAATTTACTGACGAGTGCTTGGGGAGGCCTCCGGAAGCCCGTCGTTATGGAACGAGTTGTCAATTAACTTAATATTATCTTTGGGAGTATTATTAAATTTCAGTGGCTCAACGCCCGGACGGTAAGAGCACTGATTGTCTTTCAGCGTACATTGACCGGCCAAATGAAACCGAATGGGACTACATTTAACGCCTGAAATCACATTGCCCTTAACCAAAATCTCCGAACTTCCCTGGTCCATAAAGATTCCATTACTTTCGGCTCGACCATGATTGGATGGGATATCAGAAATACGATTACCCAAAAGAACCGTTCCCGGTTGCCGGCCTAGAGTATAAATCCCACCCCCATCAGAGAGCTCAAGCATGATGTCGTGGATATGATTATTGCAGATCCTATTTTGCCTACAGCCCGACGGTTGGTCATTCCATTGCCAGCCCACCGAGACCCCGGAGTAAGGTAAATTGTAAATCTCGTTGCCCAGCACCTGTGTCTGTTGCGCGATCCCAACCCAGACCCCAACACTTCCAAATAGCACTTGACCACATCGCGAAATCTGGTTGCCCTCAATCAGATTTCCGTCACAAGAAGCTGATTGGCCTAGTCGATCTTTTCGCGTTACCGTTTCACCCACCATCACACCGCAACCCCCAACATCTTTAATCTGTGACGATTTCACAAAGCAATTATTTACCTGCCTCCCAAAGTAAATCGCTCCACCACCCAGTTGGGTAAACGTTGAATTTGAAAACCCACAATCTTCCGCAAAGCTTAACTCGACGGCAGCCGGCAATCGCAGGTGACTCGATTCCGTTTCAGTATCGAGCTTTCGGCGGTGAGTAGAGATCAGCCGATTCTCAAAATAGCTCGCCTGAACCCCACCATATCCACCGGGCGGAAGTGGACAGGTACTATTCGAAAAACAAATGCCCTTAAACTTTACTCCTGATACCGGCCTCGCCTCGGACCCGACGACTCGCACCAACGTGCCCAACCTTGGCACCGTTATTGTCATCTGGTTAGGATTTTCGTCAGCTGCCAGCACGAGCTGCACTCTCTTTTTCTCTCCATCAAACACAAACTCATTAGGAACGCTCAAGAAAGAATCACTATTCTCAAGAAAAAATCGCGGGTCTTCTTCGAACCCATTGATGCGAAAAAAATCATGAGGGCCGCCAATTTTCTCCGCAAGCTTTACCGTCGACTTCTTTGAATCGATTTCCCTTACTTGTACTCGCGACATCGACCAGTCATGCAAGAGAGCGAGCTCCATTCCATGAGTGGAGCCGACGTGAGTCAATTCGTCAGGATTGAATTCAAACTCCGTTCGAAAATCTCCAAACGCTTTCCGAACGCGAAAGTATCCGGAATCGGGATACCTCGCCCGAATTCCCCGATTCCCATTGATAAACATTTGACGGGGCGTCAGCATTCCTCCTGCGCCGCCCAAAGTCGTCGTGTCCTGACTGCGCCTCCGCCAGGATGTTTCCCAGTAACCGTTGCTGTTTATCTTCCAGTTATCTAATTTGAATCCACCACTGACGACGACTCTCGCATTGGGAGCAGCCTGATAAACAACTTGCAGTTTACCGGGAGGTGAGTCTTTAAGCCCAAACTCAAGCGTCTCCTTTAATTCATAAACACCTTCTGCAATTAGAACCTCTACATCCCCTGAAAGACCATCGGCAATCATTTGCCGCACAATTGCCTGAGCTCGACGAATGGTCTGCACGGGAGACTTCGAAGAACCATCATTTGAGTCGTCGCCCGTTAAAGCCACATAAACTGTTTGTGCCTCTGAAGCACTCAAATTCAGCGAACACGAGACGAAGACAACCCACAACACAACTGCAAGGGTCACCCATTTAAAAACTGTCATCGCGATCGCCCCGAGTTTCTACCAGCTATTGTTTACGCCACCCGAAGGCAGGAATTGAGATCACTGAAAATTTCTCCGTTAACAGGATCGCCAAACAAGCTACCGCAATCCCCCCGAGCAAATCCACTCCATAATGCCAGGCAAAATAAACAGTGCTAATTCCAGTCAGCAAAACAAAAAGGGAAGAGATAGCGAGAGTCAGCTTTGAGAACCGAAAATACCAGGCAAGAATAATTACATGTGAAAAATGAAGCGATGGAAAAGCGGCGATATACATCCACGGAAGAACCACGGCGGTCGCCGGACTCTGCCTCAACTCGTTGGTCGTTTTTAGCAATTTCACCTGAGCTTCATGCGTCACTGGTGATAGATCCTCACACGTCGCAGACTCAAAAATAAATGCCGGGCCGTAGGCTGGCAGTAAAAAATAGCTCAACACCCCAATGAAATACCCGACTAAAATTGCAGTCGTCAGCTTTCGGGCGCGGACCACATTCCCGGCACAGGCGAGGTAGAGGATTGAAAGCAACAGCGATGGCGCAAAAGCAAAATAAATAAAACTAAAAAACTCCGACGAAGCATCTGAAAGCAATCGTCTCGCAATCAACCAGCCATCATCTCCAAGAATCCAGCGATCAACTTCCCTCAACCAAAGATCATTTCCGTCGCCACCTGCAAGCAAAACCCCCGTCTTAATATGCGTGTAGATCCACGAACACAAAAAAAACAAGAACAAGCTTCGGGCAATGCAGGAATAGACTTCAAGTCGAGTATCTTGCGTTTCAGAGACGAGCGATTTTTTGCCAATTGCATTGACTAATTCACGCCCAAGAACGAGAACAAGCGTGGCCGCTACAGCGACGACAATAAGATAAAAACAAATCTCGAGATAAATCTTAAGATCAAAATTGATTGCCACATCCCAGCGAAAACAGAGCAGCAATGCCACTGCCAACATTACCAGACTCAAGGTCCAGTCGAGCGGCAATCGCAGATTTCCAGACTGGACCTTCGACCCCGATTCTTCGCGATTGTGTGACCTATTTACCATCCCAGTTTTAGATCGATCTTGTTGAGTGATTAACAAGCGGCAACTCATCAGCTTTCGCAAAGGAAAGCCGATTCCGCTATTTAGATTTTACTGCTGAGAGCGTGCCATTGGCAATTTCATCCCCCGCGTCGTTGTAGATATTTAGCGAACCCTCTGCTTGATCACTCTCAAATTCAGCTGCGACTTCGATTGTGAGAGACATCCCCTCATAATCGACGGTGATGTCGAAATGTAACTCTTTTCCTTTCAGACTCAAATTGGTGAGTTCTCGACTCTCGCCATTGGAAATCGACACTCCAGAAAGGCCCGCATCTGTTTCTTTGAATTCCCAAACAACTTCATTTCCACCCTGCTGCATTTCAACCGAAACATCCCACTTCCCGGTGATATCGACCTCGGATTTCGAAGGCTCTAAAGGAGTCGCGTCCGCTTCAAGGTCGCCAATCGCATACTGAAATCCTGCGAGGTAGTGTTCCAAAATCATTGGGTTATAGTAAATCTCGTCACGATGCCCGAGCGAACAATAAAAGATCCGCCCCTCTCCATACTTGTCGATCCAGCTAATTGGGTAATTACCATCCTTCCGTTTACCTTTATTTAACTTCTTGAATCCTGGATCGAGTGTCAGCAGCAACCGACGATCCGATGGTTTGGCAGTATCGGCCCTGAACTGATAAATTTCGTCAGTGATGGTGAACCCCTCGCCCTTGAATACTTTATTCAGAGGGTGGCTCGTATCGAGCAAACGAATGGGAACAGGCTCGTGCCAAGGGTGACCATCGAATGCTCCCCCCATCATGTCATTGTATTCTTTCCAGTTTTTGTAGGTGTCCGTTGCCGAATGCGTTCCAGCCAGTCCCTTACCTCCACTCACAAAATCGACCAAGCTTTTCTTGAGGCGTTTCTCCCGCTCGAGCGCTTTTGCTTTTTCCGTTGGATCCTTAGGCATTGGTTTGGGAAGAAACAATTTCCCGGTCGTGTTCAACATGATTACTGCATCAAATTGCTTTAACGATTCCGGTTCAAACATCGAATCATCTTCGCTATGCACCGCCTCAAACGCCCCAGTTTTCTCTCCCAGCATTACGATTGATTTAGCACCAACAGGAATCGAACCATGGCGAAAGCCACTTGTCTTAGAAAAAACCAATACCTTTCGAGGCTTCTTTGGCTTCGCCATTAATTCCTTGGGAATAGCTTTTTCAATTTTCGCAACAACATCCGGCTTCACTTCAAACAATTGTGCGTGACTCGCATCAGCATTCAAAAGTAATAACAGTGCTACAACACCACCCAAAAAAGACCGCATGCAAAAATGATTCATCATGACTCTCACTAAGGTAAATCAAACTCTGTTATTCAAAGCCAGCGTTACATCCTAACCTTCCCGCCCCTTTGAGGGGAGACCGTTCCAAGAATTGACATCCGAGAGAAAAAAAAGGGGCAAAAATAAGGGTGCAACGATTAAGTCAACGAGCCTCCGATCCTCAGGCCAAAGGTAAAAAGAGCAGAAAACAAACCCACTTCCAATCAGGCAATTTAGCACCAAATCGCTAATCAGGACCCAACCTCACAACGTTTGGCATTCAGTATGATTGCAGCTTATCTCCTGCTTTTGTTACCGCTGAGACAATGACTCTGAATAAA
>JAAEMV010000839.1 GCA_024225195.1 Planctomycetaceae bacterium
GCTCAACGAGCAGATCGAACTGCTCAAAGGTGGGCAGCTTAGCCTCTACATAACCTTTAAACTCCAATAAAGACAACGAGCCATTGGCGTCGGAGTCGGCCTCATTGAATCGAGCCAAAGCGACATCCGCCTCCTGAGCCGAACCGTATGCCCCAACGAAAAAGAGACTGCCGGCAATGAGAAACTTCAAAGATTTGATCATGCCACCGAACCTGCGAAGAAAATAGGTGAGAAGTTGACGGTCCATCGTCACTTCGCAAGCGTTGTAGTTTTCGCTGCGGTGACAACGTCTCAAATTTGAACGTTAGGTTTAGAAATTGTCAAATTTTTCAATCTAAACGTTCGCATTATTCCCCGACGAACCAATTCCCTCGGGATAAGATTCGCCAGTCCAACAAAGAGAGGTGCGAAACCGCTTGCGAACGTCTTGATTACGTGTCTCTTTTGAAAGACGTTTTGCCCTGAAATCAAAGGCGTGAGGAGGTCGACCACAGCCGCTAATTACTATGCCAGCAACGCACCATGAATCTAGTGCTCGGGCATCCCCTCAGCAGTCTGCTGGCGTCGTTTTCGAACCGTCAATTCAATTCGATTGACACCTGGCTCGACGGAGAACGCTAAACCCGAAGTTCGGTAATCGCCATGGGCTTGGTCGATCAGATGCCCGTGATCATGATTGATTTGATCATTCAGTTTTTCAGTCAGGTAATTTCCGGAAATTTGCAGGATAGCAATTTGCTGTTCACCTGCTACTGCTCCGTCATTGTCGCTGTACGTACCAACCGTAAAAGTTCCATCACGGTTGATTTTTCCGCGAGCATTAATCTTGTGTTCGGCGTTGTAAAACTCAATGTTCCCAAACATGAGTGGAGAGCCATCCTCAAACTGAACAATGCCGTCAATAGCGTGAGTGGGAACTTGACCAGAACCGCATCCGAGAATCTGGCTAAGTGCGACAATACACAGTGCCGCAAACCAGTTAAATTTGAGAAGCACAGGAACTCTTCTAACTTGAAAAAAGACCAATTGATTCAACCTCGCCGTTGTTTTTAAATTACTCGATTGCGACCACGCCA
>JAAEMV010000840.1 GCA_024225195.1 Planctomycetaceae bacterium
ACATGCGAACGGTGCAACCGTCTCAAGATGCGGGCCTGGTAGAAGCGGTTGAAGCTTTCCTAAATGAGCTGGGCGCCGACGCTGTGTAAATGGTTGGTTGCATCGTAATGTGTGAACAACATGGTTAACGGCGTTTCGGAATTTTAGTCGGAAGAGATATTGCGTGCGGCGGATCAAAATTGAGTTTGTAAAACGGAAGGATTGATTAGTTTTTCGACTGATAGTTGCAAGGCTGCAATGGAGTGCGATTCCTGTTGGTAAAATTCGCGTGGAAAAAACCGTGTTTTAAACGTGTTTGCTTTTTTTTTCAAAAATAACCCAAACTGGCCTTGAGCGTTTACCGATACTGCGTATACTTTGCTCCATCACTGACACGGTGATGCCGGAAGTAGCCATGGGTATGGCAGTCGACTTAGTCGATTAGGAATCGTGCCCCGTTTAATTTGGCCTTTCTTAAAATCAAGATTCAGCTGCGGTTGACAGCAACCGACAATTAAGTAGAATCTTCGATTCCCCAAGAGCAGCAAGTTGGTACCGGTTCGGTTTGACGTTGTAGTTCAAAACGAACCGCTCTCAATTTGAGAGTTTATGGCCGGACAAGTTTTCGGCTGAATGATCTTTGACAATTTGGTTGTGAAGTAGATGGCATCTGAATAATTGGTGTCACATCTGCAGGTTTGTTTCTTAGCGGGGGCAGACTGAAAGTGTGACGTAAAGCTAGTTATTCGATACACCACTCTTAAGTAGCGTCGAGTCAGTTGAATCAATCAACGAAAGTTAATTGTTTGGCTGGCTTGTCAAAAGAACCGAAAATGAAGCGATTATCGTTAATCTGGATCTATGTTTGAGACACAGATTTCGATTCACCTTCGGCAAACTTGTTTGTCAGGGAGGGTTGGATATTTGTGGTCAAGCTATTAAGGGTATATGGGGGATGTCTTGGCATTAGAAGGCTATGAAGGGCGTGAAAGTCTGCGAAAAGCTTGGGGTAGTTGACAAACAAGCGTTGATCCCAAGATCCCTGAACCAGCGTGTACTGAATACATAGGTACATTGCAGCGAACCGAGTGAACTGAAACATCTAAGTAACTCGAGGAAGAGAAAGAAAAATCGATTCCGTCAGTAGCGGCGAGCGAAAGCGGAACAGCCCAAACCACTGGGGTTTCCCCGGTGGGGTTGTAGGACTTTGCACATGAGAGTTAGAAAACTTCGGTTAGGGGAACGACTTGGAACGGTCGATCATAGAGGGTGACAATCCCGTACCTGAAAACTGCAAGTCTCTCGTAGAGCACCTGAGTAGGACCAGTCACGTGAAACCTGGTTTGAATCAACGGGGACCATCCCGTAAGGCTAAATACTCTCTAATGACCGATAGTGAACTCAGTAGCGCGAGTGAAAGATGAAAAGAACCCCGTTTAGGGGAGGGAAAGAACCTGAAACCATATACCTACAAGCGGTTGGAGCACTATGATTTGTTCAGTGTGACAGCGTGCCTTTTGCATAATGATCCGGCGAGTTGTCGTATGCGGCTTGGTTAAGGACTTACGGTCCGGAGCCCGAGGGAAACCGAGTGTTAATAGCGCGAACATTGTCGTATGCGGCAGACGCGAACCCAGGTGATCTACCCATGAGCAGGTTGAAGCGCGGGTTATACTGCGTGGAGGACCGAACCCACTTAGGTTGAAAACTGAGGGGATGACTTGTGGGGAGGAGTGAAAGTCTAATCAAACCAGGAGATAGCTCGTTCTCTCCGAAATATCTTTAGGGATAGCCTCGAGGAACTATGTGACGGGGGTAGAGATACTGAATTGGTTTGGGGCCCTTACCGGGGTACCCTGCCGAACCAAACTCCGAATACCGTTACAATTATCTCGGGAGTCAGTCCGTGGGGGATAAGCTCCGCGGTCGAGAGGGAAACAACCCAGACCAGCTGCTAAGGTGCCTAAGTAGTACTCAGTCACTAAGGAAGTTGATTTGCTGAGACAGCCAGGAT
>JAAEMV010000841.1 GCA_024225195.1 Planctomycetaceae bacterium
GATGTCGGCTCATCACATCCTGGGGGTGAAGAAGCTCCCAAGGGTTTGGCTGTTCGCCAATGAAAGTGGTACGTGAGCTGGGTTCAGACCGTCGTGAGACAGGTCGGTCCCTATCTGCTGTGGGCGCACGAAACTTGAGGAGGTTCTTCTTTAGTACGAGAGGATTTGGAAGGACGAATCTCTGGTGTTCCAGTTGTCACGCTAGTGGCACGGCTGGATAGCTATATTCGGAAAAGATAAACGCTGAAAGCATCTAAGCGTGAAGCTCTCTCCAAGATTAGGTTTCGTTGTAGCTTGCTACGAGAGTCCCCTGGAAGACTACCAGGTTGATAGGCCATATGTGTAAGTGCAGTAATGTATTCAGCTAAATGGTACTAACGGACGAAAGCTTGACCACATATATCCAGGTCTCTCATTTTCGGTTGGGTTTAACACCAACCAAAACTGATACCAGTTTAGGTCATTTGAAGGTAGGAATTTCCTGCCGACGCTATTTAAGGCGTCATTGGGTCAACGTGGCCCGCATGGGTTGGCAGCCGCCATCGTCATGCAAATCTGGGTCAACATTGACCCACGACACTAGCCATCTATAAACACAACCAAAAAGACATGATCTTTGTCAGGATCAGGCCACATCGGGTGAATAAGCCGATGTGGTCTCTTCCGGCGAACATATTAAAGTGGTCACACCTGTTCCCATCCCGAACACAGTAGTTAAGCGCTTTGAGCCGATGATAGTACTGCAAGTGCGAAAGTAGGTACCGCCGGATTTATTATGAGCCCGTTCACGTGAAAACGTGAACGGGCTTTTTTTATTGCTCACTCCAATTGATGTTTGGTTTCGATTGCTCTCCGCATTCAATAATTTTCTTAGGTGATAACTGGTTTCTGAGTAAGCGGCATGGGAACATGTTCACGACGAAAAGAAATAGCCGCTCATTCCACTAGGCAATTAGATGGTTCAACGGCTCCAATAAACAAGGAACATGTATGCGACCCTTCTATTACAAACTGGGATTACCGACCTTCGTCGCAATATTTGCGTCCCTGCATTGCGTAATTACTCTTGGCCAAGACAATCCCAAACCAGCTCTCGTTAGGTTCGAGAATTTAGATAATGAACTATGGGTTTCAGACATTCCCACATCAATGCGTCGAGTTGGAAGAGAAGCAGAAATAACTGTAAAAGTATGGTTTGATCGACAACTGCTCGGCGACGGGAAGGCATATCTTAGAAGAGCGTCTGAATTTGACGCAATTCCGAGGTCAGTTTTACGCTCGCGTTGTATAGATGAATTGAAACGCGAATCGGATGCCTCGTTTTTTAGGGCGAAAAAGACGCTTGATCAGCTAAAAGCGTCAGGGATTCTATCCGACATTCGTCAGCATTGGATTGTAAATGGGTTTAGTGCAACAACTCGAGTTTCTGACATTCAAAGGGTGAAAGAAATTCCTGGCGTAAGCAAGATATTTATTGTTCGAAAATCCAAACCCACAAAAACCGCTGCACCAATTTCTCGCTCGGAAAAGAATTCTCTTGAATTGGCCTTCGATCCAGAACGCTGGTTGCATCCATGGTATACCCGGGCGCTTAAGGCAGACCAAGTCTGGAAAAAGCTTGGAATTACCGGGCGGGGTACTCTAAACGTAATTCACGATTTTCACTTTGCAAAATCTCCGCAAATGGCAAAATCGCAGTCGCCAATCGTTGGATTCAATTTTAATCAAGGTAATATGCAACTTTGTGTTCGCCCTGAAAGCCTTTCCCCTCGAGATTTGCACGGAGTCATGTGCGCGGCAATTGTCTGCGGTAGAGGATCGCCTGAATTTCGATACGAATTCGGGTTAGCGCCCTTGGGAGAGTGGGCAGGGGTCATAGCCCGCGGCGAAATTGAATCAAGCGTTGAATGGGCGATTGAAAACGGAGCTGACACCTACAGCATGAGTTTTTCCATTCCCGGCTTAGATGAATACCGTAGTCATTGGCGAAAAATACTTGAACATGGAACGATTTGTGGGCTTTGTTTCGTTTCCGGTGCTGGGAATTTCGCAAAGACAGTGAAGACACCTCTCCAGATGCGAACACCCGAAGATATTCCTCAGGTAGTATTCGCCGCTGCTGGTGTTCACCGAGATCTTTCAAAAACGAGTTTTTCCAGTCAGGGTCCTGTGCTGTGGCAGACCGAACACTATCACGATGGGAAAGTTAAAAAACCAGAGGTTTGCGCGTTTAATCACCAGTTGCCGGTTTTTTTTGCTGATGGAACGGTACGTGAATCGGCTATCAATGGAAATTCTTTTGCAGGGCCAATGTTCTGCGGTGCGATCGCATTGATGCGGTCCGCGGACAAAGAAATTCATCCTTGGCGAATTCGGGAAATAATTACTAACACAGCAACCGACATCGGGCCTCCTGGATTCGATCCAAGCACGGGTTATGGATTGATCAATTGCTATCAAGCCGTAAAAGAGGTTCTTAAGCGGAAGGCAATCCGTGAGGGAAGCGATCCGACTCGGTTTGAAAAGAATGGGGACGATGGCTCATTTAACTCAAAGCGCTACCTCGCCGAACTATCTGCAGTATTAATCGTCGAAAATTCTGTCCAAAACGTGCAGGGCGCAAATACAAATATATTGAGAGTGGGCGATATTATCACTGCGGTGGGGGACGACAAGGTTGCATCGTTAGCCGCCCTAAACGCAAGAATTGCAAAATATCAAGAAAATTCGATCAACGTACATGCAATCAGAAATGGAAAGGCAATTCAAATTCGCCTGCGACCTGAAACTTTTGCGAAGTACAAAATCAGACAAGTCTATTCCGCACCGGTTTTTAAATAGAGGTTGGCTTGTTAGCTTTAGAGTTCAGGTTTTTGAAGCAGAATCGGGCAAAGGCGTAAGCAATGATTAGATTAGAAAATGAGATTAACCGGTTTCCGCACAGCTTCGCCCGCAATAACGCGTTGTAAACACATTCGAAATAAATTTAACGGATAACTGGTTTTTAATATGCAGTCGGAATGTGAAGCGGTGAGAGTGGGCGAAGGAATCGCCGGAAGTGGCGTGTTTGCAAAAATTGCTTTTCCTGCGTCCGCGGTGATCGGTCAAATCAAGGGAGACCTGTTTCAAAATGAACGACCGGAAACCGAATACACGTTCCAGGCAGCCGAGGGTTATCAGCTGGAACCGATCGCACCCTTTCGATTTTTGAATCACAGCTGCGATCATAATTGTGAATTCGACTGGATGACCGCTTCTGACTGGAAAGGTGACCCAGAATCGGTGGATGAAAAGAGTTGCGGCGGGCTGTATTTGTCCGCACTGCGGAACATCTCACCGGGCGAGGAACTGACCATTGACTATAACTGGCCCGCTGAATTTGCGATAAAATGCGAGTGTGGTACTAAAAATTGCCGCGGGTATGTTGTTTCAGTGGATGAAATTGCAAAACTCAAAAATTTAAAATAGTAGTTTTTCAGCAATCTCAAATTCAATCGAGGGAAATTGTATGAAAGCAGCTTCGATCGCAGAAATTAAAAAGCAGCTGGTAAAGCTCGACCAGGGTGAATTACTCGAAATCGTGTTGCGTTTAGCCCGATTCAAAAAGGACAACAAAGAACTTTTAACTTACGTGCTTTTCCTTTCTGAAAACGAAACTGCCTACGCGGGATATTTGTGCGAAGAAATAGAAGAACAATTTCGGGCGACTCCGAATATGCACAAAAAAACACTTAGAAAGACCATTCGCGTCATGGATAAATGCTTGAGATTTTCGGGGTCGAAAGAGACGGAACTCACCGTTCGAGTTTTCTTTTGCCGCGAGTTAATCAGCAGCGAAACGCCGTTTCGAGACCGAAGGGTAACATACAATATGTACGCAGGCCAAATCAAGAAAATACAAAAACTGATTGAAACGTATCATGAAGATCTCCAGCATGACTACCGGCAGGAGTTTAGGGATTTAGATTTAGGCTAATCCTTCTCAATCGATGTTTTAATCGATCCCGATTTCTTTCGGCCTCCAGATATTCAACATTTGACACTCAAAATTGGGGCTAATTTCTTTCCAACAGTCAGCCTCGAACTGCAATTGCACGACTGCCGCTGTGGATAAAATTTCCCAATTCCCCGTGAGCGATTCAACTAAATCCTCTAATCCCGGATTATGGCCGACAAACATCAATCGCGAGACGGTAGCGATATCTGCAGTCGCCATCGCTTTCAAGTATTCTTGCGCGGGAGCATGGTAAAACTGCGGTTCAAATCGAATTGGGACCGGTTCGGCTCCGCCAATGGTTTCGCTTATTAAATTGGCGGTTGCGGCCGCGCGTGCTGCGGGGGACGAAATTATCATTTCTGGAGTGGATTGCTGTTCGATTAAAAAATTAGCCATTTTTGGCGCTACCCGTTTCCCACGTTTGTTGAGAGGGCGTTCGAAATCAGGCATGCCACCTTCCGCCCACGAGGACTTTGCGTGACGCATCAGAAGCAGCTGTTTCATGATCGATTCCCAAACTTTGTGTAAATGACTGGTTTTATGAACTATTTATTGATGTTTCTGACACAAATTCACCTTCCCCCCGTTGCTTAGGAAGGCGATCGGATAAAATAAACAAACGGTTATCATACGGCAATCCGACCAAGCTTGCTTCAAAATCTCAGTGATAATCGGACCGCTACATGGAACGGAAATGTTCGCGAGTGGTAAGTCGATTTTTTTATTAGCTAGTCAAGTGATCAACGTTAATGGATCCTGAACGCGCCAGAATACAAGCTGATCTAAGTGGTTTAATTGAAGGAGAGGTGCATTGCGATGCAACTTTTCTTCAGATGTATGCTAGTGACGCAAGTATCTATGAAATTCCACCACTGGGCGTCGTGAGGCCAGCCAGTACTGCTGATGTCGTTGCCTGCGTGCAGTATGCAGCTGAAAATCAGATATCACTAATTCCTCGTGGAGCAGGAAGTAATGTCGCCGGAGCCTGTGTCGGGCAGGGCTTGATTCTCGATTTTTCCTACTCGATGCGACAGATTCTCTCGGTTGGAAAAGACACAGTAACGGTTCAACCGGGTGTTGTAATTGGTGATTTGAACCGCCATCTCAAGGCACATGGTCAATTATTTGGCCCCGATCCTGCGACGCGAAATGTGACAACCGTTGGCGGCACCCTGGCAATGAACACCTCTGGGAGTCACTGGGTTAGATATGGCGCTCCACGCGATACCATAATGCGATTGCAAATGGTGCTATCCACGGGGGAGGTGGTTGAATTTGATTCGCAGGAAAATGCCTCTATTTCGAAAACATTTCCAAGCCTTCGAGCCCAATTATTAGCCGGCAGGGTTCGGCGAGTTATCACCTCCAACGAAGATTTAATTGCCGACAATTGTCCGCAGTCCATGCAAAATCAAGCGGGATATAATCTTTTCGATGTCCAACAGCATGGCCATACGGATTTGACTCGTTTATTGGTCGGCAGCGAGGGAACGCTTGGCATCATAACGGAAGCTACGCTCAAAACAGAACCAATTCCGCGTCATCGCGGGGTCGCCCTGCTCTTTTTTCACCGCCTCGATTCGGCCGCATCGGCTGCCGTTGAAATCAACAAAATGGGCGTCTCCGCTTGCGATCTACTCGATCGGCGACTTTTGTCATTGGCACGTGAAACCAATAGCGAATTTCAGCGTTTGCTGCCAGCCGACGCAGAGGCCATGCTTTTGGTTGAGTATCAGGCTTCCGATGAAACGCAATTAAGATCCAAACTGGATCATCTCGTCACTCGAATTCAGCGTCGCAAAAAACTTGCCTATGAAGTGATGTTAGCAACCCAGCAAAACCAACGAGACCTGTTGTGGCGAATTGTTCGACGAGTCGTGCCAACCCTCTACCGATTGAGAGGAGATAAGCGGGCACTTCCATTTGTCGAGGACATTGCAATCCACCCTTCAAAGATACCGGCTTTTCTTTCCTCAGTGCATAAGATCTTGAATGATAACGAGGTCACTGCCTCGATCTTTTGCCACGCTCCGCAGGGGACGATCCACATTCGCCCGTTTATGAGTCTTTCGGATAGTAGTGAAATAGCGAAAATGCATCGCTTAGCTAATCAACTTTTCGAACAAGTATTGGAGAACAAGGGCACGATTAGTGGAATGCATGGAGATGGCCTAAGTAGAACTTGGTTCCTGAGGCGTCAGTATGGTTTGCTGTACAATGTTTTCTCGGATGTAAAACGAATATTTGACCCTGGGAATATCCTAAACCCTGGAAAGATAGTCGGGCACCCGTTTTCTGGATTGGGTGATAATATTCGTCCCGTTAGCGTTAGTTCGTCTTTTCTAGGACTATCAACAGAAGAAAGCGAACTTAGGACGAGCGATTCCCCCGACGATAAAAATTCGAATCAAGAAAAAGAGGAATCGAGAGGTTGGATCACAAAGCCAAAAATGATCAAGCGTTCGAAAACGGTCGCGCTACCAATTCTCCAGCCAGAATTGAATTGGCAGTTACCCCAGATCGCGTTAGCTGCGCGTAATTGCAATGGTTGCGGACGCTGCCGTTCCAGCGCACCTACCGAGCGAATGTGTCCTGTATTCCGGCTTTCGCCACGGGAAGAGAGTTCTCCACGCGCCAAAGCTAATTTAATGCGTGGAGTACTCACCGGCAATCTCGATGAAAACTCGATGGCGACGGACGAATTTAAGCAGACGGCTGATCTTTGCATCAATTGTCACCAGTGTCGTTTTGAATGCCCCGCTGGTGTCGATATCCCCAAATTGATGGTAGAAGCTAAAGCGCAATATTTTGCGGCTAACGGATTGAAGCTCTCGGATTGGCTACTAATGCGTCTTGACTGGCTCTACGAAATTGCCGGTCAGATGCCAACGGTAACTAATCGTCTACTTCAAAATAGGACTTCCCGGTGGATTCTTGAAAAAGCAATTGGTATTGCACAGGGCCGGAAATTGCCGTCGTTTTCTCGCACGAGTTTTACTCGGTGGGCAAATCGACAGAAATTGAATCGTCCGTCAACGCAACAATCTCGAAAGATCGTGTTCTTCGTAGACGCTTTTGTGAACTGGAATGACGTTGAATTAGGAAAGGCATTCGTAAAGGTTCTAAAACATAATGGAATCGATGTTGTCGTTCCTGGCGGCCAAAATGTTTCTGGGATGTCGTTAATCTCAGATGGCGCTGTCGTTAGAGCAAAAAAGCTGGCACAGAAAAATGTTGAATTGTTAGCTGAATGGGTTCGGCAGGGTTATCAAATAGTAACGACCGAACCGTCCGCCGCTTTGGCCTTAAAACATGAGTACTTAAATTTATTGGATGATCAAGATGCCATCTTGGTTGCTGAGAACACCAAAGACGCCGCATCGTTCCTACTTGATTTACACTCATCAGGAGACCTTGAACTGGATTTTAAACCAATCAATGCCTCGATTGGCTATCATCTACCTTGCCACCAACGGGCTTTAGGGGTCGAAGTGCCTTCGATGAAATTGCTCAAGTTGATACCAGGCCTTCAGGTAGAATTACTTGAAAAAGGCTGTAGCGGCATGGCAGGAACTTATGGGTTGAAGAAGAAAAACTACTTAAATAGTTTGAAAATGGGATTTGCATTAATTAATGCGATGCGCAGCACGCACATCATTGCGGGAACGACTGAATGCAGTACCTGCAAAATTCAAATGGAACAGGGGACAACCAAGCCGACGGTTCATCCAATCAAAATTCTTGCATTGGCCTACGGTCTCATGCCAGAACTAGACAACTTACTCAGTCGGCGTAGCGGTGATTTGGTCATATCATGAAAATTCAAATTAAATTATTTGCAGCGGCTCGCGAGCTAAGTGACACCGGTGAGATTGGTCTAGAAGTCGCGGATGGTATTCTTGTTAAAGACATGAAACAAGAAATCTCGAATGCTTATCCAAAGATGAGTGAACTCATCTTACGCTCCGCTGTTTCGCTAAATCGCGAATTTGCAACGGACGAAAGTGTCGTGCGAGAAAATGACGAAATTGCATTAATCCCACCGGTAAGTGGTGGTTAGACGATGTTGGAGCCGTGAGCATCAGGCCTCAAACAGGGTGCATCGTGGAATGTTTGGCAGTTGGCAGCAGGGATTTTGATTAGATGATTTTTATTACACCTAAGGCAATTGATACTTCAAAAGTCTTGGAATCCGTTAAATCCCAGCAGGCCGGTGCGAGCGTTTTGTTCGTGGGCACGACGAGGCAGTTCACCGGAGAAAAAGAGACGGTACAACTAGAATATGAATGTTATGAATCGATGGCTCTAGAGAAGATTCAACAACTTGTTGACTCAGTTGAAGCCAAGTGGAACATAGAACATTGCTCCGTCGTCCACAGAATCGGTGTGGTAGGGCTTGGTGAATCAAGTATCGCGGTTGCCGTCAGTTCTGGGCACAGACTGGAAAGTTTTGAGGCTGCTGCATGGCTGGTCGACGAACTGAAGATTCAAGTTCCCATCTGGAAAAAGGAATTCTGGGCTGATGGAAAGACGGAATGGGTTCACCCTAGTGGAGCGCCGAAACCAACACCACAGGATTTCAATTCCGCTCAAGGAGGTGCTTGAGCCATGATTCAAAATCAGGATGAAAAAACTTATCTACCGAATGCTCCGATTGTGGATACACATGGCAGAGTTCACCGCAGCCTGCGCATTAGCGTGACTGATCGTTGTAACATTCGCTGTTTCTACTGCATGCCGGAAAATGTAAAGTTTCTACCGCAGGATAGTATTCTTAATTTTGAAGAAATACATCGGGTCGTCCAAATTCTCGCTCATCAGGGGGTTAGCCGCGTGCGACTTACCGGAGGTGAACCGTTGGTTAGGTCGGAACTCTGGAATTTAGTTAAGTTGTTAAAATCAACTCCCGGTATCGACGAGGTCGCATTGACCACCAATGGGATCCTCCTTGGCGACCAGGCTCAAAAGCTCAAATCGAGCGGTTTAGATCGGATCAACGTCAGCCTCGATTCGATCGATCCTGAAAAATTTAAGGAGATTACCCGCAGAGATGCGCTGGATAAGGTTCTTGCCGGGATAGACGCTGCCGTTGAAGCTGGGTTCGACAACATTCGCATTAATGCCGTTTCGGTAAAAGGTATATCTGAAACCGAAGTCATTCCTTTGGTTTCCTGGGCGCAGCAACAAAGTCTTCATTTGAGGTTCATTGAGTTTATGCCTCTCGATGGAGATCAGGCATGGCAGGACCAGCAAGTTTTAACCGGTGCTATGTTGCGATCAATTATTGAGACCAAGTTTGGTTCACTAATACCGGTTCGCCGCGGACACGCGAGCCAGCCGGCAACTGATTTTCAATTATCCGATGGAGCCGCCTCGATTGGATTTATCGATTCAGTTACAGAGCCGTTCTGTCAATCGTGCGATCGCATGAGAATCACTGCTGAAGGAAAATTGCGAAACTGTCTCTTCTCCACTGAGGAATGGGACCTAAAGGAACTAATCCGATCGAACGCTTCCGACGCGCAAATTGAAGAACAAATTCGCTTAGGCATCCGACATAAAAAGCTTGGTCACGGCTCTGACACCGGTCGGTTTGTCCGGCCTGAACGAGCGATGTATCAAATTGGCGGCTGAATCGCGCGGTGACCTTCTTCAAGCCGGGATGGGCATACTCGCGTCATGGCGTTCCCTAAAACCCCAGACGATCGAGCTTCCGCGATTTCGCAACGCTTCAGACGCCTAATGCCGCACTGTGGATTCTGTAGGAAAGATTTTTCTAAATTCAGTGGTGAGTTTTTTTTTGATTTTCGAGAAATACGCTGCCCGCTTTAATGCATGAAAAACCTTCGTCCTTTGGTGGGCTAATTCGCACGTTACGGATTACGAGTTCACACAAATAGCCAAAGCGACCAGATTGAACCAGTAAATGCTTGTAACTTAGAGGTATCCGATCTAATGCTTTCTTGGCCAAAATCACGGTATTCCACGTCTTTTGAACCGGTGAGGACTGAATCGCGTAATTCAAAGACTCTGTTTAGTAATAGCTAGGGCAAATAGGCCAGGCTTAATTAATTGGTAACGATCCGCCCGAGGATTGAAAAATTCCCTGTTGAGATACACGTGGCAATGTTGGTGGCGGTGAAAAATCATGATGGATTGCCTACGTTCGGAGCGCGTGCGATGTTAACATGTTTCAGGGCAAGCGGATTAAATAGTGGAACCTTAACATCTCAATAGAAACTGGACTCAGTTGTGAATTCTGGCAAAGAGCAAAATCAAATTCTGACCGCCGTATTGGTGGTCCTGATGCTCGTCATTCCGGTTGGCTTTTACTTTTTCAATGACGACATTCAGGCTCGCGGGAAACCGGTTGATGTCGAAAGGCTACAAGCGAGTTTTGATCCCTCCGAGATAAAATTTACTCGGGAATCTCTGCTGCCTGATCCTGAGTTTGGGCAACTTTTTGCGAACCTTAAACTGTTGCCATCAGCAGACAGTGATTGGTTGGACGTGGTGGCCGCCGACTGTCGGACCGGCCTCGTGAAGCGTTTGAGTCACAAGCCGGATGGGGGTTGGCAGGAAACGATCATTAATCAAGATCGGTTATTGCCGGGGCCGGGCGGCGTTAATCCAGTTGACTTTGATGGTGACGGCGATATCGACTATCTAGTCAGCTGCATTGGCGGGATTCAACCAACCAATGATTTGGTTGGGAGGGTTTGTTTGTTAAAAAACAACGACGGTGTATTTGAAACCATCGACATTCTTAAAAACGTGAGAAGAGTTACTGACGCTCAGTACGGTGATTTTGACAGCGACGGTGATTTGGATTTAGTTGTCGCGGTATTTGGCGGTCTTCTACAAGGGCAAATATTGTATCTCGAGAACGATGGTGACCTCAATTTCATCGATCACGAGCTGATGAATATTTCCGGAGCGATACACGTGCCGGTCGGCGATTTTGACGACGACGGTGATTTGGATTTTGCGGCGTTAGTCTCTCAGGAAGAGGAAGAAGTCATTGCTTTTGAGAATCCCGGAGACGGGTTCGTCAATGCAAAGAGGCATTGGATATTTTCGTCGTCCAACTTTGACCTGGGAACCGCCGGAATGGTGGCCACGGATTTAGACCAAGATGGCGACCAGGACTTTCTTATCGCTCTTGGTGACAATTTGGAACTCATCAACAATGCCGCACAACCGTGGCACGGTGTAAAATGGCTTGAGAATAAGGGGGATTGGAATTTTGAATCACATCAAATTGCCTCCGTAGGTGGGATTTATGGGGTTGCCCCCGCTGATTTTGATGGAGACGGCGACATCGACGTAGCGGCAGTTTCTATCTTTAACGATTGGTCGCAAGAGAATGCGGCCAGTGTTGTTTGGCTTGAAAACGATGGTAAACAGAATTTTAAGACTTGGCAGGTTGCAAGCGACCCAATTCAACTCTCTTGTGTAACCTGTGGAGACATCAACAACGACGGAACCCCGGACATTGTGACTGGTAGTTTCCACTTTCGCCGGCCTTTCGCGAAGTTCGGCAGTGTCGATGCATTTCTAAATCCAGCGGAGGCGAAGTAGATGCGTCGAGAAGTCATTTTTACAGTTTTAGTCATTGCGATTGAAATCGTCGTATTTGGTTATCTAACCTACCAAAAGGCATATCAGCTAACTCCACCGAAACCAAATTTGGAGGTGGTTGATTCCTTTACTGAAGAAGACCTTACGTATTTTCGCGATACCACTAAAACACCCGAGGATTGGCATTGGCTGGGGCAGGCCTATATGGCAGCCGGCTTTTATGCCGAAGCTACGGCTACGTTCGCGAGAGCCGCTGAACTCATGCCTGATTCAGCAATGGTAGCATTTGATAACGCGTTTTGTCTTTCGAGAGTCGGCCGAGTCGTTCAGGGCAACGCTGAATTTCAAAGAGCGATTGATTTGGGACACCCGAAATCTGCTGATGCCATGTATTTCATCGGACGGAATCACCTACGTAACAATGACCCCGATAATGCAGAGATTGCCTTTCGCAAGGCTGTGAAAATTCCGCTGGCGAAATTTCAGTTGGCGAAAATCCTCTATCGCCGCGGCGAACTCAAAGAAGCTGAGACTTTACTCACTGAGGTAGTTCGTGCAGAAAAGGGAACTGTTCAAACTTTCGTTCTAAGATCACAAATTGAATTAAAACGCGACGATGTATTGGGGGCCGGAAAGCAGAGTATCGAAGCTGACAGTAAGTGGGTTCGGATAAAGTCGCCTTTTGGTGAACAGCGGGGGCGACTGATGGCAAATAATTCTAAATTTGGCTTCTATTTGAAGGCCAAAGAGGCAATGGCGAAAGTCGCTCAACACGAAAATCGCGTCGCCCGTGAAAAGGTTACGGAAGTTCTCGACGAAGAATTTGACCTCTCAGTTCACGATTCTTTTATCAAACTCGATATTTTTGTCGGTCGAATTAAGGAAGCACTGGAGTTAGTTGAAAAAAGAATCGAGCGTTTTGGACCCAATTCCAGTATCTTGCTTACCCTTGGTGATGTCAGGAAAATGCGAGGTGATAATGAGTTAGCGTTGGAAGCTTGGGAACAAGGAATAGATATAAACAGCGACATAGCCGCTCGGGATTGCTGTAAGCGGGTTGCGAATTATTACGGCAGTGAGTTGAAAAACAAAGAGAAAAGTCTGTTTTATCAAGCACTAGGGGCTGAGCTTTATGCGAAAGAAGGGATTTTGCTGGAGGAATTCGAACTGGCGAATCAACAGGCAAACCTAGCTGTTAAATTTAATCCAACGTCTGCAGAGGCCTTTTATTTGCTGGGCCGTTCGGAACTTGGATTGGGGAAGACGGAGGCGGCGGCCAACGCATTTAATCGTTGCCTAGAGTTGGAACCCACGCATGGTAGATCTCTGCTTTGTTTAAAATCGCTAGGGGCAACCCAAAAAAACTAAGAAAGTTTGGCCTGATTGACCTTACGTGTCCTTGGTAGCGGCGAAACTCCTAATATTGAAGTGAAAACAATACACGGAGGATGTGCGGTGAAAGAGAAAATTCAAAAATCAATTCAAAACTACGATGATCTGGTTGTGACCTTTCGCTATGTTGATTCAAAGGGAAATTTTTCCCAGCGAGTCGTCAGTCCTATCCGTTGGTTAGGCGGCGGAAAATTTTTGGGCCTGTGTCTCTCTCGTGAAGAGCCTAGGCAATTTGTGATGGAACGCTGTCAGCAGTTAGAACTGAAGCCGGCCTGGGATTATGTTATGCCAGTGGCAATGGGCTAAAGGCCGTACTGATTGCTCCATTATCGGCCATTATTGCTAGTGGGGCGGTATGTTTGTAAAACTTGCAGTTATGCGACACGCTAGGGCAGTTTCGTCTTTTTCGAACCAGCCAAGGCGATTCCACCTGTTTACGCCCGCTCTCTTTTTCTGCCTATTAGCGTTGGTTGGTTGCAAAAAACAGCCAATTTCATCAGATGACGCTCATTCGGTTTCCAAAAAATCGTCTGAGAGCGTCGCTGCGAAGGGGATCAGTGCTCCCGTCAAATCCTCTGGCCCCGCTTTAACCCCTCGCGATCCCAAGAGAACAACCGATATACCGAATCCAGAACCCCTGCTCAAACTTGTTGATGTGGAACCGGATCCCCCCTCTTTGCCATTAGTTCATTTCTTAAATGATCGCGATAAGCCGGAATTGCCGGAATTTACCGAAGGGCAATTACATAAAAACTCTACCTTGATCATTCTGGCAGCCCAACCAGACTTGCGAGCCCGAAAAATATTGAAGCCCATCAGTCATGCCCTGTCGGCTGAAGAGAAAAACGAGGCTATTAAACTGATCTTGGCTCAGGACTATAAGTTTTTAAAATTACAGCGGCGTCGTTCTGAGATACTCGCACATGCTCAAACTGGGTACGACGTAGAGAGCGAACTAAAGCAAATTGATGCTGAAACGGTTGCAACCTCAATGATGTTAAGAAGCATTGTCTTAAAATCAGTCCGAAATAACAAAACCAATTAAACGGTTTCCCACATAAGATCTAAGGGCGGTTCGAATGATTACCATTGCTTGCCCTGACCGATAGAGTTGAACCAACTTCAGAGGGCTATGTTTTTTAAAACTAACTTAAAATTCGTAAAACAGTTTACGCTTCGAAGCTATCTCGTGGCGGTTGCCCTTCTATTGGGAGTGTTTTCGTACTGTGTTGATCGGGGGACAACCCTTGCGGCACCTGTGCGAGCCGCCTCTTTCCAGTTGCCCGTGTCCAATCAAAACCAATCAAAAGTAGATGATTTTGATAAAATTGGACTGCCATTTCTTGAAAACTATTGTCTCGATTGTCACGACGGTGCTGACGGTGAAGGTGAAGTAGACCTTTCAACATTTTCAACAACCAAGGATGTAGTTGGAGGACTGACTCTTTGGGGAAATGTTCTTCGTCAAGTAGAAAGTGGGCGGATGCCGCCGGAGAGCAATTCTCAGCCCTCGGCCAGCGAAATCGCAAAGCTGAGCGATTGGTTAATGACCGCTGTGGCGAAACAAGCTCCTGATGGTCAAATCAGCGGGCAAATTAGACGGCTAAATCGGGCGGAGTATGAAAACACCATTCGTGATTTATTTCGTGTTCCGAGATCTTGTTTCAACAATAATTCTAAGATTATCCAAACCAATGATTACTATCAGCCAGCGACCGGCAAAATGCCTCGGCACGTTTTGGCGGTGAGTTGTTTTTGGAATTCGCGGGAACGTTACTCTGACTTACCCGGCGTCTCCACACTTCCTGTCGACCCACCAGTAGAACATGGGTTTGCCAACGATCAGTCGGCGTTGAGCCTTTCTCCGTTATTGATGGAAAGCTATCTCGAAATATCGAATTCACTTCTGAACAACATCGAGTTTGCCCAGTTATCAAACCTGTGGCAATCGCTATTCCGTGCTAACAAGGGAGAAAGCGAACGCGAATCAATTCAACGAGCGGGGGAGCAGCTAGCTTCCTTCCTTCCACGAGCTTTTCGGCGGCGAGTCACCGAAGCAGAGAAGCTGATTTATTTGAAATTGTTCGAAAGTGATTTTAAGGAGAGCAAATCCTATACGGCGTCGATGATCACGACTGTCTCTGCAGTTCTAATTTCACCCAACTTTTTGTTCCGTCATGAATTTTTGTCGTCTCGGAAGGGATTTGAAGAAAGTTCTTCTGCGAAACGCGATTTAGAGTTAGAGCAAAATTTCAAAATGGCAAATCGTCTATCCTATTTTTTATGGGGCTCAATGCCGGACGATGAACTATTTCAGGCGGCTAAAGAGCGCCGTTTGTTAACCGATAAGCAGTTGCGGTATCAGGTAAATCGGATGCTCGATGATCCTAAAAGTAAGTCGCTCGCGACTGAGTTCGGAATGCAATGGCTAAAGGTTCAAGATGTAGCATCGGTGTTACCTGACAAAACTCTTTATCCTGGGTACTACGTGAAAAGTAACCAGCGACCACCGCCTGCTATTTCCATGATGATTGAACAATTACTTTTTTTCGAATCAGTAATGGTTGAAAATCGAAGAATTACTGAGTTCGTTGCTTCGGACTACGCTTATTTGAATCGCCAATTAATGGATTGGTATTCAGTCGATCCGGAAGAGGTTTTGGGGTACTCCCCGCCTGTCGAGCGGTTTGAGGATTTTTTTCGCATCAAGTGGCCCAATGGTCACCGCGGTGGTGTTTTGTCGTCGGGTGCGATGCTGATATCTACATCGACAACAACGAGAACGAGTCCTGTATATCGGGGAGCTTGGATCTTAGATGTGATTTACAATTCGCCGCCCCCCCCTGCCCCGGCAAATGTTCCACCATTGGAGCCAACTTCAGGCGAGGTGTCTACAGATTTGAGCGTCCGAGAAAAGCTAGCCAAGCATCGGGAAAACGAAGCTTGCGCTACTTGCCATGATGTAATCGATCCGCCTGGATTTGCGTTTGAGATGTTCGATGCAGTCGGTAAATGGCGTAGCACGTATGCGAACGGGAAAAAGGTGGATTCGTCCGGAGAATTAAGAGGCGACGCATTTGTTGGCTCTGAACGATTTAAGAATGTCGTGCTTCGCGATAAATCGAGATTTGTTCGCGCGTTCGTCGAGCATACAATGAAATATGCACTGGGACGACAATTGAAATTTGTCGACCAACCTGACATTCGGCAAATCGCGGAAAAGGTAGCCGAACAGGATTTTAGGTTTCGCACCGTCATGGTTGAAGTTGTGTTGAGTGGGTTGTTTCGGAAACACTTGGAAGAAATTGCAGACAACGAATGAAACGCATTAATCGTAGAACTGTTTTGCGTGGCCTGGGCGCCGCAATCGCGCTGCCTTGGCTTGAAGCAATGGGACATTCAGCGACCGATTTATACAGGTATGGGACTGCGGGTGCCAATCGGTTGGCGTTTATGTACATCCCCAACGGTGTTATTGGATCGAAGTGGTTTCCGGAGTCTGCTGGGCCTA
>JAAEMV010000842.1 GCA_024225195.1 Planctomycetaceae bacterium
CACCAGGTTGAAATGGCGAAGTAAGTTTAAACATAATAAACGATGAATTCCCACAAGGCCTAAACTTATATCTTATTGCCAAATCCCGGCACGACTAGGCTTCCTCAAGAAACGACCACAATTACTCATTAACATCAGGACGCAAACAACAAAATCTGAGCGATGCCGATAAAAACGTGTCAGCAATCACGGATCATTCAGAGGAGAAAGATACGGAAGCATCGACTGGAACTTCTTATCCCCAATCCCGGGAACCGTTAGCAATTCAGCATGGTTCTCAAAACGTCCAAGCTCAGCTCGGTGAGCCAGAATAGCCCGCCCCAACTTCGGCCCGACTCCAGGTAGTAACGTCAGCTCCGCCACAGTCGCAGTGTTTAAATCAACCTGAAACATGAATCTGGAATTCGACACATCGTCGATATCGACGAGACCATCGCTCGCGTTCCACTGAAAAACGAAATAAACGGATGCCGCCAGAATAGCAATCAGCAACAGAGCGGCCACCAACCCCTGATGTTCGCTCCACAAAACAAGCCGTAAACGGTAGAGCAGCCCGTCTTCGTCAGGCTCTTTGGTTTGCTGGGGGGGTTTCATGGGTCACTCGAAAAAGAGTACCCGTGAAGTGGATGACCGTAATCTTAATTATCAACCGTCGTTCTACTACTTCGAAGACCACTCTTTAAGAGTAATTACGCCGTCGCTGTTTTTATCTTTCTCGTAGAACTCTTTGACAGTCTTTTCGTCCCACTTCGCCGAATACTCGTGCATCTGAACCTGACGGTCTTCGTTCTTATCAAATTTCTCAAAATCACGCGAAGAACCGGAGCTACTTCTTGAAGAAGACCGGCTCGAAGAACTTCCCCATCGCGATGAACGCGAGCTGCTGCTCGTTGGCTTACGAGCGTCAGCAGTGCTAGAGGCCTTGGAGGCAGGCTTATTCGCACCGCTCAAACTATCGTACAGTTCGGATTTTGTGACGAAGCCATCCTTATTTTGATCAGCACCTACGGGAGGGCGTCGCATTTTTTTGATCTCATCACCGTCTAGTTTGCCATCTTTGTTTTCATCGTACTGGCCGATCAAACTCGCCGCGTATTTCTCATACTTCTCTCTTGAGCTTGAACTTGAACTGGACGAAGAAGAACTTGGTTTTCTCGAAGTGCTTGATTCCCTGGATGAACTACTCGTGCTTCGCGTCGAGGTGGGACGCCAAGACGATGATGTACTTTTCTTGGTGCTCGAGCTTCTCGAGGAATCTCTTGAGCTTGAACCTCGTGAACTACGGTAGGCAGATTCTCGGGAAGCGTATCGATTAGACAGCTCACTTCGCGAAAGCCTTCCGTCTTTGTTAGTGTCGCTTTCCTGCGGAGTCGGACTGCCCCAACGGGCTCTGCTCATCTCCTCTTTATCAAGGCTACCATCTTTATTTCGATCGTACCTGCCGAGCGTAGACTCTACCTGGCGATTTACACTATCGCTGTAAGTTACTTTCTTGGCAGTGCTCCCCTTCGCCTCACTGGTGGTTGCTCCGAACCGCGACACACCCGATCCCGACTCTTCCTTTTCGACGCCGAATCCGGGAACTTTTCGCTCTCGGTTCATCTTCCTATCGGCCTTCTCTTTATTAGCCTTATCCTTGCTTAACTTTGACAATACCTTGCTGATCGAAACCGGTTTCTCAGGATTGAATCCATTTTTCGAAAGGTAACTTCTTGTGTTGTTCGACATCTCGCTGGGTTCAAGCTTGCCGTTCGAGTTGACGTCCTTGCGTTTCAAATATTCGTCTAGCTTGAAATCCTGTGCCGCAGCAATTTGCGAACAAAGCACCATCACGACAGGGACGATGAACAATCGACCCATACCGCAAACTACCTTCAAATTTTGAAACATCATCGTCTGACTCCGTCTGGCTAACATCCAAAAAGCTAGTCTCTCAATTACCGAATCTCGGCAGCTCGGGACCAGCAATCAACGATCATTTGACCGAATTCGATACCCATTTAACACCGAATAAACCAAAAAGTTACTGCAAATCGAGCATATTTGACTTTACTCGGTGAAATGGCTCCAAGCCGCTTCTCATTCATGTTTTGAGACTGATTTCCCCGACTTTGCAGGTATTCCAACGTTATTGAGGATTGGTAGCCCTACTGATTCGGCTGCTGAACTCAGAAAATCTCAAAAACATTGAATTTCACGTACCCAACCGACACCAATTTGACGCTTTCGCATCGCCCGCCGATAATGATGTGTAAATCGCGATTCATGCGGGCTGTAGTAGCGACCCAAAAAAGACCCACCATCGGATTTCCACCAAAAACCTTGGTAAACCAACCCAAAACTAACTCAACACCCCCAACGACAGCAAATGATCAACCTATGCCCGCAATGCAGCAGCAAAATTACCGATTTTGCAGTCAGTTGCGACAATTGTGACTGGAGCTTGGTTTCTGAACATCATCCCTCTGATTTTCGCATCAAAATTGACTCCGATGACAATTTAGGAAAATTCGAATCCGACGAGGCCATCGAAGAGACCATTCAAATCGTCAAAAAGTCCAGACGAAAAATCAACAACACAAACCAACAGTCCCCTCCGTCAAGTCAGACGCCTCCCCATTTGGCTGAAATTCATTCCTCATCTCACGATGAGAATGATTCGCAAATCAACGAAGCAACCCAGCGTGCTCTTGAATTTATCGAACTTGGTGATCTCGCAGCCTCGTTGACCTACCTCGATCGTGCGATCATCGACTTGCCGGTTGAAAACAATGGCGAATGCTATTCGCTCCGCGGTTACGCTCACCTCAAAAATCTTGACTTCCTAAACGCCGAAACAGACTGTACCCACGCCATTGATCTGGGGTGGGAAGAACCGCAAACTTACGCCTGGCGGGCAGCCGCCCGCGGTGAACAAAACAAGTGGCCGGCAGCCTTCGACGATCTTAAACATGCTGATCAAATTGCGGCCAATGACGACCAACAGTATCAGTCCTTAATTACAGCTTACTCCAAAAACGCGAGCGATTATTATCGAACTAAAATTCAAGAAGGAAAGGATTCAGCAGATCTCTTCTTTGATCGTGGCTGGGTTTATTTCAAAGCCAACCAATTCGACAAAGCGAAACGAGATTTTCACCTCGCCCTTAAAAAGCAACCGGGGCACCCCAGTGCTTCAATGGGCTTAGCTGAACTCAAGTACATTTTCCTTGAAGAATACGATGTTCGGGAATTATGCGATGCGGCGATCAAAGGAAGCCAAGAGTGCCAAGCCTACGGGTTGAAAATTCGCGCGATGCTAAATTTCCGCGAAAACAAAATTGATGCCGCAAGAAATGACATACGAACACTGATGTCATTGGCCGGTGAGGATCCTAATACGAATCTCACCGTGTGCAGATTGCTTCGTTCAATTGGTGAGTTCCAGCTGGCAATCAAAATACTCACGACCTTAATTCTTAACAAACCCAAAGGCAGTAACCTCTTCCGCGAGCGGGGTGAATGCCTGGCCGCTATCGATTGCAACGCACTCGCTTTAAAAGACTTTAAAAAACACTTGCAACAATGCCGAGCGGATTTCCCAGTGCTCTTGAAATCAGCTGAACTAGCCATTCAAGAAAACCGGTTGGACCTTGCCCAGCGACGGCTGAAACGTGCTTTAAAACTTGACCTCGGCCGCGACGATGAAGTTTATTTGATTCGAAGTCGAGCTTTTCTCTGCACCGGTGACCTCTCTAATGCACTTCAAGATTGCGAGGCCTCAATCAGCAGCGACAACACCAATCCAGAGGCGTTCGCATTACTGGCTGCGATCCAAAATGCTCAATCGAACCCCGAAAATGCAATTTCTGCACTTACAAAAGCGATCGATTTTGAAAACGAGGACATAAAAAAATCCGCACTTATCCAGCAGCGGGCTCAACTTTTTCGGTCACTGCAGAAACCAGAGCCCGCAATTAAAGAATTGGAACATTCGGTATCCCTTAATCCCTCAAACCCAAGTTCTTGGTTGCAAATCGCAGAACTTTATGAAGCGGGAAATGATTGGGAATCAGTTAATAGTGCGTTACTTAAATCTCTCACTGCTCAAACTCCTCCACCGCGCAACATCACTCAAGCTGTGTCACAAATCGCCGAAAAAAGCTGTCAATTTTTTGACAAAAAGCTCCAGAATGAACCGCAATTCTCCCCTGAACTCTCGTTGCAGCGAGCGCGATCTTACCAACTGCAAGGCCTGTCTGAAAAAGCCATTGCAGACTGCAATCTCATTCTCGCCTCAGATCCGAATCACATCTCAGCAAAACATTGCCGCGGACAAGTTTTTAATCAACAAAATAATTCCGCCGCAGCAATGGACGACCTGACCTCAGCGCTCAAAGCAGAAGATCTTTCACCGGAAACCCAATCTCAGCTGCGATTTGATCGAGCGGTTTCCCACAACCTGATCGGCAACAAAGAGGAGGCAAAGTCTGACTTGCTGAAAGCAATCCGACTCACTCCGCTTGTTTCACGAAACTACGTTTTCCTCGGAGAGCTTCATCAACAGACGGGGGAGTTTGACAAATCGCTACGGGCGTTTGAAAAGTCGATCACAATCGATCCGAAAAACCCAAATGTTCACAGAAAAAGTGGCGTTTGCAATTCACACCTCCAGAATCATCATGCGGCCATTGGTAATTTCTCTCGTGCGATCGACTTAGCACCACGCCACGTTGAACCGGTCATTCAAAGAGGGCAGGCCTACTTGAAAATTGATCAACCGCAACTTGCTCTGGAGGATTTTGAATTCGCTCTGCATCAAAATGACCAACTCTCCAAGGCCTATTCAGGACGGGCCGCGGCATTGGCGATGCAAGGAAAAATAGAGAAATCGCTGATCAGTCTAACGAAAGCAATTCACAGATTTACCCGTCCGCGAGACATCGCAGAAATCATTTTTGCCCGCGGAAAAATTTTCTACCAAATGGGACGTAATTCGCCGGCTGTTTCCGATTTCAGCTTCGTTTTAAAATCGATGCGAAGCGACCCCAATTACGCTACCGCGACACGTTACGCCCGAGCGATCGCTAATGTACATGACGAAAAGTGGGATAAAGCTCAAAGAGATTTTCGTAAACTTTCCAAGCTTCGGCCAAGCGATAGAGAAATTAAAAACGCGCTCGCGTGGTTAGCTGATCGCAAGGCAAACAAACCAAACTTCCTGAATTCCCCCAAACCTTTCCTCCGCCCAACGCGTCCTTCGGTCACCGGCCCGCGATGTCGGCTCACTGATGACACGAACCAATGGAACGCGTCAGCTCCCCACGACTGGTGGGTTGTGCGCTCAGTTGAAAAAAAGGAATTCGGACCGGTTCACTTCGAGACACTTAAAAACTGGATTCGTGACGGCCGCGTGACACCTGAAATGAGAGTGCTTCGCGCTGACTGGAGCAAATGGAAAAGGCCCGAAAAAATATTTCCCGCAATCCTAGAGACTGCTCATCCCGCCCGCTCGCAGAAGAATCTATCAAGTGTAGAATTAGAAGCGAATCAGAAAGCCCCACGAAATGGGAAAGAATCTCCCAAGCTATGAACACCTCAAAAAAAACAAGTGAGTACGGCGATCGGCCTAGTGAATACGGTGACAGCCGTATTTCAATGGTCTTCGTTTCGGATATTGAGGTTGAACCGCCCAAACTGATTTCTAATACCTTTCAAAAATACACTCATTTTCGTGAGTTAAGCACCGGTGGAAAAGCTCGACTCGTTTCCTGCAAAGACACCAACCTCGGACGACGAGTTGTCCTCAAGATGCTCCGCGAGGAGTTTTTTGAAGATGATGTCGAGCTTCGACGATTAATTCGTGAAGCCCGAATCACAGCACAACTTCAACACCCAGCGACGGTTCCAATGTACGAATTGGGACAGGATGATAATGGAAATTGGTTTTTTGCAATGAAAAAAATCGAAGGGAAAACACTCTTCGAAATTATCGTCGGGCTTGCTCGGCGCGAAGCACAGTACGAATCCAATTATGATCTCAATCACTTGCTTGGAATCCTGACGAATGTTGGCGATGCACTCGCTTATGCTCACACCCGAGGCGTGATTCATCGAGACATCAAACCCGAAAATATTATTGTCGGAATGTTCGGAGAAGTCACACTGATCGACTGGGGAGCTGCAAAAGTTTGGGGGATGCCAAACGACGGAGGCGAAGGCACAAAAGGCCAGCGAGGTGGCACTCCGCTGTACATGTCACCAGAACAAGTCACTGGCAATCGCATGGTTGACGAACGGACGGACGTTTTCAGTTTAGGCATCGTCATGTATGAGATGATGGCTCAACGTGAACCGTTTCGGGGAGCCGATATTGGAAAGACGTTTGATAACATCGTAAATGAAGATCCTACGCCACCGCGACTGGCGGCTCCTCACCGCGTTATCCCTCAAACACTTGAAGCAATCTGCCTCAAGGCGCTGGAAAAGAATCCTAACGACCGATATCAATCCATGACTGCAATGATGAGTGCAGTGAATAAATTCAGGAATGATTCGCTCCTAAGAGACATCAGTTAACTCGTGAAATCCTCACCTAACAATCAGTGATCCCGATCTCAACTATGGCGAACGAAAGCGATGATTCGAAACTTGAAAAAATAGATCAGAAGCTCCGCATTCTGGTTCTTTTTGCCGTATGCCAAGCAGGAATAACCGGTCTTTTGTTCGTCTACCTCGTTTTGGAAAACTTGATTCCATCCAATTCAACGCTGCTTTTACTCTCAATTGGGCTATGTATTTTCGCGTATCTATTTCGCAGTCGCATTCCCGGTTGGTTCGGCAATTTAAGTCGCTTTATTTTTGCAAACTTATTTGAAATGAGAAAATCAGATTCAATTAAAAAGTAGCGATCTCGAAACTTAACCAGGCCTCGCTGCATCGTTTTAGCGGAAACTGTTCAATCCAATTGACTCACGCCTGATAAACTTCGATTGCCGGTTGCGATGGGGACATGATCTGTTGCTCAATTGCTTTTTGCGATAAAACCGATAACGCTTGGCGGCCTTCTTGGCCAAGGTCCACCGTCCAATCATTCACGTAAAGTTCAACGTGGGCCATCAAGACTTCATCATCAAATTCTTGAGCGAATTTTCGCATCGTGGGTAACGTCTCATCACGATGCTCCAAACCGTAAACGATCGATGAACGAATGACTCTCTGAATTCGTGCTAACATCTCTTTGTTTAAATCTCGACGCGCCAAAATTCCCCCCAGAGGAAGAGGGACACCAGTCTCCACCTCCCAACGTGTGCCTAGATCTTCAACTAAAAAGAGTCCTTCCTCTGCCCAAGTGAATCGCCCTTCATGAATACAGACTCCAAACTCAGCAGATTTCCCCTTCAGTGAAGGCATAATATCAGAGAACACTTGGTGTTCTACTCGCGTTCTCTTTAACGCAATTGCCTCTCCGTAAAACAACTGGAACAACATCGCCGCCGTTGTAAATTTCCCGGGACATAAGGTACGGGTTCCCCCCGAAATGGCAAGAGCATCATCCGGAGAAGCCCCTTCATTCGCCGACAAAAGCAACGGGCCAACACCGAACCCGAGCGCCGATCCCGATGGTAAAACCAACGTTCGGTCAGAAAGAATGGCGGCAGCATGAAAACTTGCTTTCGCGACATCGAACCGATCTTGAAAAAGCCCTTCATTAAGTTGCTGTATATCCAGCAACTCGATCTGAAA
>JAAEMV010000843.1 GCA_024225195.1 Planctomycetaceae bacterium
ATTTTTCATCTGATTGATGTTGACGCCTAAAACGCACATCGCTAATTAACCCCATCGAAAAGAATCGTGCGCTGTCTACGGACTCCACCGGTCTGCCGCTTCACTGGAAGCGGTGCTAGTTTCCTAAACGGATTTAGGAATGGCCAAGGGGGGAATTAACCCTGTGATGCCGTGGCACAGCTTTAACAACCTTACAGGGTATTTTAGGCGTCACAACAACAAGGAGAGTTGCGTGAGAGTCTCCGTGCGACTTAAGCAAAGTTTATGGGCATCAGCCCTAATGGTATCGACGGTAGTGATTCAATCACCCTCGTCGGCACTCAGTCAGACACAGTTTCCAGCTCAGGATTCCGGTGCCGTTCAGGCAATTCAACGAATTCCAGCTGAAACTGACAAGGCAAAACTGGCAGATGCCAGAGGTGCTTTGTTGAAAGCAAGGCAGGCACTCGCCAAGAGCGATGTCGCCACTGCGAAACAAATGCTGGAAACAGCAAAAGGTATCAACATTGACTTCAAAGCGATCGGCGATAACCCGGCTACCGTTCAGTCGATGATCGATCGTCAGTTGTACCTTGAGGAACTACGTCAGCAAAACAAACACGAAGCGTTCAATGCAGGCGCTGCTTCATTTTTGTTGACGCAGGCAGAAGCCCTGATGCATTATCAGGACTACACAACAGCGGAGACCTTGGTCAAAACAGCCAAGAGCTTCCCCGTTCAATTCAACGCCACCATCGGGAATCCCGATGAGTTGTTGAACATGATCGCCGCAGCAAAATCTGCTGAGGCAACCCAACCAAAGATGGACGCCCCCCAAGCCAAGCCATTAGAGCAAACGCTCAAATTCCTCTCGGAAGCCCAACTGGCATTCGATAAAGGAGATTTCACCGAAGCATCGAAGCTTGTCAATCAGGCAAAAATGCTGAACGTGCCAGACACAGCCTTCGCTGCAAACAGCCCACGACCATGGCAATTGGAACTTAAAATCCAAAACGCGATGAATCGTCAGTCTTTCGATCCCGCAGTTATCAAAGCCAGCTTTGACAACAACGCGAGTGGAGTCGTAAAGACTCTTTATGATCCGGCTACGGACGCTTCTAAAAACGTCACCGCCTCGGGTGTCGACGGGGAAGCAACCAAGTTCAACCCGATTCCGAGAACCGCTATGGGTTATTACCAAGCCGGTTTGGAAGCTGTAGGGAACAAGAACTACGCTGAAGCGAAAACCTATTTTGAGCGAGCCTGGAACAATCGTACTGAGCTCGACCCAAAAACTCTTCAGTCGATTCAGGATCAACTGAATTACCTGACTATGTCAAAGCCGATGCCTGCTGCTGGACTCGGAAACGGTCCTGTTCGTCAAGTCGCACAGACGATGGACCTGAACGATGCTTCCTCACAACAGACCGCGGCCTTCAAGCAACTGCAATCAGTGATCTTTAAAGAACGTGCAAATGCAGAGCGAATGCTTGAATCAGATCCTCGCAGTGCTCTTGAGAAAATGACAATGCTACGCGGACAGGTGGTTCAATCGAAACTCGATGCAACCAACCAAACGCCATTGCTAACGATTATTGATCGTGATCTTGCGGAAATGCAATCTTACATTGATCGCAACCTTCCAGAGATCATGAACGATGAAACCAACGCCGAACGTCGCAACCAAGTTGAGATGCGTCGACAAAAGATGGTGGACGACAGTACTCAACTACAAAAGTTGGTTGAAGAGTTCAACACACTCATCGATGAGCAGCGATTCCCGGAAGCTCAGGTAGTTGCCCGTCAGGCAGCTGATTTGGCTCCCGACAGTCCCTTGGTTGCAGTCCTGACTGAAAAAGCGACACTATTGCGTCGCTTGGACCGAATGGATCAAATCAAGTCCGACAAAGAAGAAGGATTCTGGGCAGCGATGGCTAACGCCGAGCGTGCTTCTGCTGGAATGGACGACAAAACACCGTTTAAGATCAATGATCCTGAACTGTGGGCCAAGAACAGCGACCGCCGACTAGGACGACTGGAAGAGAGTCGATACAGTTCGGAAGCAGATCGAAAGATCTGGAACACGCTAAGAAACGAGCGGGTTCAAGGCGAGTATCGCGGCACCCTTGCGGAAGCCGTCGACCAACTGGCCCGACAAGCAGCGGTAAACATCGTCTTTGATGACATCGCACTTGCCGCCGAAAATGTGCAAAAGGATCGCATGGTAGACATTCCAATTCGAGAGCCAATCTCGTTACGAAGTGCTCTCGAGGTCATCCTGAATTCAGCTGGACTTGTGTTCGTTGTTGAAAATGAGGTTATCAAAGTTACCAGTCGGAATGCAAGTTCCACAAAACTGATGACGCAAACCTATTACATTGGTGACTTGGTGATGCCGGTAACGGCCCCCCAAAACCCAATGCAAATGCACTGGATGCAGCCTAACATGGCTTCAGGTGGATCACCTGGTTTCATGAATGTCTCAACCAATGGTGCTTCCGTTTCGGAAATGGCTCTTTCCCAGCGAATGGGACGTGAAGGTCTACTTGATGGTGCCGTCGCCAATGCGATGTACGGTGGCAACAACGGTCCTAATCGCGGTCAGCCTACTTACGGAACGGTTGGCAACCAGCCACTCGGTGGTGTTACTGAGCAGGATTTCCAACCACTAATCGACTTGATTCAAAACACGATCAAGCCTGATTCATGGCAGGATACTGGACAGGGACTTGGAACACTTCAGGCTTTCGTACCTAACCTTAGCTTGATCGTTTCGCAGTCGCAGGAAGTTCAGGATGAGATCCAGGATCTACTAAAGAAACTACGAGAACTCAATGACGTTCAGATTGTCGTCGAAGTTCGATTCGTAAGCCTGCGGGATGAGTTCTTTGAGAGAGTTGGAATCGACTTCGATTTCAGCATCAACGACAACAATCCTGCTGGTAGCGATCCTACCGCCGACACCGTCAGCGGCAGTCGAGTCGTCGGTCGTGAACCAACCGATACAGTTGACTTCACGCCAACGAGTGATCTTGACTTAAGATTCGTTCAAAATAGCTTCTCGGCAGCCGAGCCCATCTTTGGTGGATTCCAGGCAGCTCAGGCAGCCAACTTCGGATTTGCGATTCTATCGGACATCGAAGTCTTCTTCCTGATTCAAGCCGCGAAGGGTGATACTCGAACCAACATTACACAAGCACCGACTGTCACCATGTTCAATGGTCAAAGTGCAAGTGTAACCGATGGTGCCTCACGACCGTTCGTGACATCTGTGGTTCCAGTCGTCGGTGATTTCGCCGTCGCTCACCAGCCTATCATCACGATTCTACCGGATGGTACTAACTTGAATGTAACGGCCGTCGTTTCTGATGACCGAAGATTCGTTCGCCTCCAATTGGTTCCGTTCTTCACCCAAGTTACCGACGTCGATACATTCACTTTCGATGGAAGTACAACGACAGAACAATCGAGCACCTCGGTACTCGACAATCTGCTCGAAGCGGTTGATGGCGGATCAAGAAGCGAAGAAGACGAAACTGAGCGTACTACCACACAGGGTATTACAGTTCAGTTACCGGTTCTCGCTCAAACGTCAGTTAACACAGTCGTCAGCGTTCCAGACGGCGGTACAGTTCTGATGGGCGGAATTAAGCGGATGAATGAAAGCCGCACCGAGCGAGGTGTTCCATTCTTGAGTAATGTTCCTTATGTCAACCGATTGTTCAAGAACGTCGGTATTGGACACGAGACACAGAACCTCATGATGATGGTTACTCCACGCATCATCATTCAAGATGAAATTGAAGAAGACCAAGTCGGTAAAATCGAAACCGATTAATCATTATTCGGGAATCACGCTTTCCCTGAGTTATGACCCAGAAAGGCCACCGTTTTACGGTGGACTTTTTTTTTTGCTGCACCCCCGTTGTCATCCCTCAGCACTGACATTGATTTTGCAATGCCGGCAGCTCTTCCAAAGCCTGAAGTGCTTGCTGTACCCGCGTCTGTGGTTTATTCTGAAGAGCTAGAAACAAACAAACAACCAAGAAGGACTGTTACGTTGGAAGATTGGAAAATCGGTGTATTCACAAGCGTAGATGCCGGACTAGGCGTTGACCTCAATGTTGCCCATGAACTTGGGATCCCAACGATTCAAATTCATGCGCCCCACCAGGGGAACCGGACTCAAGAAACGGCTGATGAGATCCTGGCTCGCCTTTCGCAATTTGGCATTTCTGTTACTGCTGTCTTCGGCGGGTTCGAAGGAGAAAGCTATGCCGATATTCCAACCGTGGTAAACACCGTGGGACTAATGCCTCTTGAAACCCGAAACTCACGTCTGGCGGAGATGAAAGAGATATCGGATTTTGCAAAAATGATTGGCTGCAATGTCATTGCCCTTCATTTGGGCTTTGTCCCTCATGATAAACAAGACCCAGGCTACGCGGAAATCCTTTCTGTCACTCAGGAACTGTGTGACTACGCGAAAGACAATGGTCAAGCCCTCCACCTTGAGACCGGTCAAGAAACCGCGCCCGCTCTGCTCGAATTTATCGCAGACAGTCAACGGGACAATCTATTCGTGAATTTCGATCCCGCCAACATGATCCTATACGGAGCAGGCAATCCGATCGAAGCCGTTAGCCTTCTCGGTGACAAAATCCGGAGTGTTCACTGCAAGGATGCCAAATGGGCCGCCAATCCAGGCGAAGAGTGGGGGGAAGAAACGATGCTTGGCGATGGTGAAGTAGGAATGGACGATTACTTACGAGCGCTACAGTCCATTGGGTACCGAGGCCCACTGACAATTGAACGCGAGATTCCACAGGAGCCGGCCAGACAAAAAGAAGAAATTGGTCACGCAGTCCAACTTCTCAATCGCCTGAAAAAAGAAATTCTATAATTCGCAGTTGAATTTATTTTTCCGAATCATGAAACTTCTATGATCCGATTATTAATAGGCCTGATTGCAGCTGCGCTGCTAATCTCTGGAGCGAGCTTTTATTTTCTTCAGATAGAAGTAAATGAACTAGTCGTTGGGCTTTGCATTCGAGTCGGGGCACTTCTGGCCGTGATGTGCCTGGCGTTCCCACAACTAATGGTTTTGAAGAATAAATTACCGGCTATCTTGGTGATTGGCTCAATGACTTGCTTGATCATTATCGCAGCCCGCCCAAATCTTGGTCGAGTTGTGATCACGCTGACGACGGTCGCATTTACGCTCGGCGGTATTTTGAAGTGGCTGTCAAAAATCAATAAACCACCACCCAAACGCCCATCCGGCCCCGGTTAGCGATTGGAATTTTCGTCGTCCGCCACCTGATACGCAATGAGCATCGTGTCGAAACCCACCCCAAACAACACGCCCGAATCCAACGAAACGCACGAGTCCCCTGATTGGAGAGAACGACTTGAGCTGTTGCTTGGATTTCTCCGTTTCTATTTTAGACAGATTGCGGGGCTAATTTTGGTCTGCGCCGTTGCCGCGCTGATTTACAAACTAGGCATTCAATCGCAAGATAACAAAATTGCCAACAAATCGAGAGAGACAAAGAGCTCTCCCGAGCCGCAACCCCAAACCCCTAAGCCTTCGCTCGATTCCCCACGTCTGGCTGGCGAAGACGCCGGAGCTGTTTCTCAAGACAATGGCACTGCTCCAACACGTGGCTCAGGGGGGGATTCTGAATTTGCAAACCAGTCGATTAACCAACTGATCGAACGCTCGATCAAAATCCATCAAACCTGGGGACGTGAAGCGACGGGAATTGGAGTCGCTCTTTGCAAGGAACGCTCGCGAATATCGCAACACTTACTAACCCGCTCTCTGACAGAATCGCAGCGGATTTTTGCGATCACCTCATATATTGACGCACTCAGTCTGATCGATTCTTTAAACGTGTCGAGTAAAATGAA
>JAAEMV010000844.1 GCA_024225195.1 Planctomycetaceae bacterium
AAGAAAAGCGGCAGCGGGCGACCGGTAACCGTTGAGAGGTGCACAATAAATGCATCAAAAATCTCCCACCAAATAAGGACATGGATAGCCAACCGTATGGTGCTTCCATTCATTAATCGTGAGGCGATCAAACCGAAAGCATTCAGTTTAGTGACGGCCCAACTAGATGAGCGTAAGACAGAATCACGTTCATTGACATGCCGCGAAGAAACAAGCCGGAATACATTTCAAAGGCAGGTAGCGCACAAAATCATACTCAACGCCCAATCCAGGACTGCCACTTACACCTGCCCAGCTATTTCAACCGGCAACGGACTTCCTTTTGGCGATTCAAACTAATACAAGCGTTGCTTTGTTTCTCTTGAAATAAGGTGCAAGAAAATCTTCTGGTACGAGAGGCCCTGCAAGCCAAATAACCGAGTGTGCGGATTTAGCGTAAACGCATTACGCGCGAAACAAATCCACCCGCGTTTTAAAAGGTAACCATTTTTCTTAGTCTACCTGTTGGCCGGCAAACGTTAACTGCTTTTCCATTTCAAAGCGTTCCAACCATTGCGATTCTATCTTTACTTTTTCTTTGCCTTGCACAGTAAACCCGACCGCCCTAAATGCCGTTTCCGCGTTGAGACTGACATGCACCCACAAACGCTGGATGTTCTTGGATGCGGCGAGACTCTCCAATCGATCGTACAGCCTACGAAAAATCCCGCACCCTTGATGAGCAGGTTTCACATAAGCGAAATCGATATAGCCGTCGTTCATTAAACTAACAAAACCGACAACCCGCCCTTTATCCTCCGCCAAAAACACTGCCTGGTCGTTCAATCTTTTTACCCAGGCGTCTCCTCGTCTCGGTACTGGAACCCATGCCTCTTGCTGGGCCTTCGAGTAAAGACTATCCGGCGCATGCACCGCGTCGAACATCACATCGCCAAGCTCGTCAAAATCCTCTGGTGAGGCCTTACGAATTTGAATTTCCATGAAACTGCTTCCATTTACGCGTCACTAAAATTCGCTTGCCCGCGAGAGCCACCAGATGCCGGCGATATCGAGTCGCTAGTACCAAACTAAACAATTCAATGCCTGCGATATGAGGCTGAATCATGTTTGCGTCGCCCCACTAAAGAAACCACAAAATAATAATACGTGCCCAATATCAGAGACAAAAGAACAGAAAACACGATCGGCCTGATACCTTGCATCGGTTCACTTAATTTCCCCAGCGAGTCCAGAAAAACGGCATAGGGATGGTAAAGCAGATCCCAACTGTTCCAACGCAGAAAACGACCTACAAACACGCCAAAACCGGCAAAGAGGATCGCAGTTACTACCAACACCTTTGCGAAAACAGCACCATACCAAGCTGTCGTCTGTTTCTCGACAATCAACAATGACACCATCGCCAACATCAAACCACACTGTGAAAAAATGCAAAATATGGCCACCCGTTGCCACAAATCATAATGATCCCAATCTAAATAGGCGAAGTCGGTTATCAGGTAAGGGGCATTCGGAAAGAAGAAAAACCAAGCCAAAATCAACACAATTCGAAACATCGACACCAACTTGGTTCCCGGAAATGTTGCAGATAACATCATTAGGATTCCAAGAAAATAAGGCACCCATGCAAGAAATAGATTAAGGTGCAAACGTGGCCCCCGCCATTCCGAGGTCCACCGTTCAGCAAAGTAAAATCCCATCGCAGTGACCGAGGCAACCAACAAAGGAAAGAAATGATTTTGGTGCAACAACTTTATTAGCCGCGACGAGACGGGCTCGCGAAAGCCCTCACTGAAATCTTCTGACACCATTTATCAACTCCGGAATAAATGAAGGCAAACCAGCGTGCCTCTCAGATAACAAAAACGTTGCTGAGCGACTCGCCCACAAGACCCAACATAAACGCACGCCGCAAGGTACTGATATACATAGTTTCGCACCCCCGAGTCGATGCCAGCCCAGCATCGCCAAATTTTTGCGCGCTTCCCCTTGAGCATGCCTGCTTAGCGGGAAAGCAAGCCCATTAGATTTCTCCTCGAAAGATCAAGCATTTATCAAATCAACGATTTTTGGGCGTTGGGCAGGGTTTTCATCGCAAGATTCAGTTATTTCCAGCGAATAAGAGAGCAAGAAAGGTGCAATGCACACTCGCTGCAACGCGAACGCGCACCAGATTTTTACCAGTCAATTACGGGGGGATAAAATGAAGGCAGCGAACGTAGATTCGAACTTGGCAAATAACTGGGCGATGGCCTTACACCTCTCTACCTTTGCAGCGTACCTTGTGCCAATCGCTGGAATTCTTGCCCCAATTTTGATTTGGCAAATGAAGAAAGATGAAATTCCAAATTTAGATGCTCACGGAAAAATCGTCGTCAACTGGCTTATCTCTGCGATAATTTACATTGCGATTAGCTTGCTGCTCATATTGGTTTTTATTGGCATCCCCATGCTACTTGTCATGAGTGTTTTAATGATCGTATTTCCCATCATCGGTGGACTCAAAGCTGGCAATGGAGAATTGTGGCCTTACCCCATGAGCATTCGTTTTTTCAAATAACCGACCGCTGATGCGTTTTTGCGATGCAGGTGATGAATCCTATTTGCGTGCCAGCAGAACCATCACTTTGATGATGATGCTCTCCTGAAGAGAACGACGTAAGGAGGCCCGTTTCGCATCAACCCGAATCCTAGATACAGCACACCGGCATATTGAATGTGCCGGTTTTGTTGCTTTAAATTTCGGTTTCGCACTGCCTCAAAATCTCAGTACCCGTCGACCTCTGCTAGGAATGAGCTTGATACTGTGAAACTTAAATTCAGTGGCCACTCCACCAATCCGCATTTCTGAATTTGAGCGTTGATACCACCCAAGCTAAAGCCAGAATTACCACAACGATGGGCATCACTGCTCCGGCCGGGCCCATCACCTGCAAACCACCAGCGACAAGCATGGTGTAGCCCATTTGGATTAACACGAATAGAAAACTTGCCACAAAAAGGGGCAAAGCCCAATTCTTACGAAGCAATAATCCCACACAGGCAGCAAGCCCCGTGGCGACTGAGAGTCCAAAGATAACGTAAACCCAAGACGGGGTTGTTCGCACCCATTCCTTCTGAGCTTCCGTAAAACTCT
>JAAEMV010000845.1 GCA_024225195.1 Planctomycetaceae bacterium
GATGTCTGGACATTGGCTGCCCGGTTTATGGCATTGACCATGCTCATCGTCAGTGTCGACAGGGCTGTTGCAAGATTGAACCGATAATGATGAGCTCGCCCCCGAGTCGCTTAGCGTGATGCAAACGATATCGCCGGTCCTACCCCTCTGATTGAACGTGTCTTGCGCGTAGGTTTGTATTTCGGTGACGTCTATATCGTCGGACCCTTTTTCGTTGTTTGTCCGCTTTCCCTGTTCGCTATCACGTTTACCTTTGCCCTCTTTTATGCGTGTTCGTTGGGTGACTCGAGTTTTTGGTTTTGTATTTCGCGATCCATTTGACTTGTTTTGTTCGCTATTGCGTTTGGTTGATATCTTGCTTTTCGTGGCTGCCATTATTTCCGACGGTGTATATTTGTGAGTGACTCTTCTGATTCGGGCTTCGTTTCCGCTCCTTCTTCCGTCGAGGGAGTCGTCTTGGTTGATATTTTGATCCATATCTATTTTTTTACGACCACTCCCTTCAGTGTCTGGACATCGACTGTGCTGCTGCTTGTTTGTTATGTCTTTTATATAGGTGTCGTCGGGCTGCCAGACGTAATTTTGTTTTTTGTTTTTCTCGCAACCTCTCTCTCGCTCACCGTCCTGGTTGCTCTCGTTGGTTTCGCACTCTCCCTCCTGCTTATCTGGTTCTTTCGCCATTCTTTCTGTTGTGTGTATTGCTCGTTTTAGCATTGCTTCCGCCGTTTTTAATGGCGTTTCTATTTTTCTTACGCTCTGTTCGTCTGGCAGGTGAGTTATTGCTATATCCCACGCTTTTTCTATGCTGCTCCACTGTCTCTCAACGGCGTCTCCTAGTCTTTCTAGCGACTTCTCTCTTTCTTTTGTTTCCGCCCCCACGGGCGATTGCTCTTCTACGTCTGATTTCACTCTCTCGCGCACCTTGGCGTCTGGTTCTATTCTCTCATGTGGTTGCTCTTCCGCTTTCGGCCACTCTCCGGCTCTATCTACTCGTTGTGGGTTCGTCTCTTTTGCGCGCTCCTCGGCGCTTGGCCTCTCTTCGGCCCTATGTTCTCGCTGCACCTCTGATCTCTCTCGGCCGTTGGTTTCTGATCTGTCGCTTTCCGCGTCCATTCTACCACCCTCTGCGCCGCTCGTTCCAGTTTTGTCTTGTGTATTTTCTTCTGTTGACGCGCTGGGCGACTCGTTGATTACGATGGCCCTGTCGTCTTCGATTTTGCTCTCTCGCGTATTCTCCGGCACGTGCATCTCCACGTCGTGTTCGTCGGCCTTGGTCTCACCCACTGTTGGTACCTCCGCCGCGTTTTCTGTATCTCCCTTTGCTGTCGTCGAGGTTTCGTTTTCCGCCTCTGTGTTGTCAACTTGTATTTCTGATGCGATGGTGTGTTCCGCCTCGGCAATCGCTTCGTCCACGGAGTCGCCCGCCGACCACACCTTTTCGGATATCTCGTGAAAGACTGCCGAATTTTCATAGTCGATGGCGATTTGGATCAATCTCGACCAGGTGGTTTTCATGTTTTTGTACCGCCTTTTGAGATTCTTCGTTAAAACAGTCAGGGCTTTCCTCGTAGACGGTTCTCCCCTCCTGTTTTCCGTATAATCCTTCATGGACTCTATGATATAGTCGCAATCGCTTTGGTGTGATGCGAACAAACCATCGATGTCGTCAATGTTTTGAAAGAACTCTCTCGCCCCTGATATGCATTTCTTCACCGCTACGTCCGTGATGTTTTTAATGTTTTCCATTTCCTCGTAGAACCGCCTGTCGCAATTGACTGTATAGTCCGGTTTGTGGTCAAGTAAGTAGCATATATCCTTCCTCGCTTCCTCTGCCCTTTCTTCCAGACCCATCATCAGTTTCATGATATATGTCACTATTTCGAACGACGGGTTTGTGTCCCTCTCGTTCGTGATACGCTGGATCTTCTTTGCGTTGATGTAACATGCCAATGATTCTTCCC
>JAAEMV010000846.1 GCA_024225195.1 Planctomycetaceae bacterium
ACAACGGCAAGAAAGTAACTGCTCACACTCTCGGTTCTGACAAACTGGGTGACCCATCTGAAATCACCTATGTCGACCGTTCGTTGGTAACGCAATCGTTCACTCAGTCTGCCCTGCAATTTATTAAAAAGTCTGAATCCGAAAACAAACCGTTCTACATTAACCTCTGGCCGGATGATGTTCACTCTCCGTTCTTCCCTCCAGAAGCAAGACGCAGCGACGGTTCAAAGCGAGCTCTTTACCACGGTGTTCTCGATACGATGGATGAACAACTGGGTGTTCTTTTTGACTACGTAAGAGACAGCCCCAACCTCCAAAACAATACTCTTATTTTAGTCTGTAGTGACAACGGACCAGAACAAGGTGCTGGTTCAGCCGGTCCATTCCGCGGATTTAAAACCCATCTGTTCGAAGGTGGCATTCGCAGTTCACTAATTGCCTGGGCTCCCGGACTGATAAATCGCAAAAAAGCAGGAACTGTTAATACCGATTCATGGTTTTCAGCGATGGACCTTGTGCCTTCGATTTTATCACTTGCGAATGTCAAAACGGACACCACTTTTGATGGCCAACGACTCGAATCAGTCATTCTTGGAAACACAATTGAATCCCGGAACGCACCCCTCTTTTTCCGTCGACCTCCGGATCGAGATTCCTTTTACGGCGTACCGGACTGCCCGGATCTAGCCGTTCGCGATGGAGACTGGAAACTACTGTGCGAATACGATGGGACACAAGCGAAATTATATAACCTTAAATCGGATCGCGGAGAAACGAACGATGTCGCTTCCAACCACCCCGAACTCACCCGTCGCTTAACAGCATCTGTCGTTCAGTGGCATCAAGCCATGCCTCAGGACGCAGGAGCGACATTTGCCGCTACCCCCCGAAAACGCAAATCCAAGAATCCGTAAAACAAACTTTCAGATAGAATATAATTTTCGCAATCAATAACTGCACCCAACCACCGAGATCCCGAGCATGCAAATCACGCGAGGAAGCCAAATTCAATTCATTCCGGCATCCCATGAAAACCCCGACGATCCCGGCGTTTTAAAACGCGTGCTTGCGACCAAGAAAGATTTGTTCCATGGCCAGGTCATGATGGTCAACTGGTCATTGTTACCCGATGGTAAATCTTTCGAACCTCACTACCATGAGGATATGCAGGAAGTCTTTGTGATCTTAAATGGTACGGTCACAATGACGGTGGACGATCAAGCCCATGAACTCAGTCGCGGAGACGCGATCTTGATTGATCCCCACGAGATCCATCGCATGAGCAATCAATGCGGCGAATCAGTAGAGTACATCGTGTTTGGCGTCTCGACCGAACAGGATGGAAAAACGGTTGTGGTGCAATAAAACAATTTTTTAAAATTAGATCAGTTCTCACAATTCCACTGAGGAAAAACCAGATGACTTTGCCAAAAAACCAGACGCACTTAGTTGGCCATTCACTTCTAATTTTGGTGGCTTGCTGCACTCTCCTCAGTGGTTGTGCTGATCCTCCCGCCTCCGAAACCAGTTCCAAAACAGGAATCATTGGTAAAAAAACTCAGGAAGTTGGCGAATTCAAACCTGAGGATGGCGAGAAAATCGCCGACCTCCAAGTGAAACCCTCCGCCAACCCCTATGCGTCTGCCGGAGCCTATGGGTTTGCCGTTTCAGAAGTTTCAAAAATTGCGGTCAATCAGGCATTACAGTTTTTCAAAGCAGAGCATGGGCGGATGCCAAAAGACTACGATGAATTCATGTCTCAGATCATCAAACGAAACAACATCAAGCTGCCAGTGCTGCCAGGCAACCGCCGTTACCAGTACGATCCCGCCAAGTATGAGCTCGTGATCGTGGAAGCAGAAAAAGCAGACAAGTAATTTCATTTACTTGTCCCGATCAACGCAGGCATTCACCTTCCAAGGCTGTCTGCGAGTCTGACAATCCAAATCCGATTTACTTGGACAACTCCAACTGGAACTTCCACGAAGACATGCCAGAGTGGGTTGCCTGAAAACAAGCTCTTTTTTTGAATTTACTCGAATGCCCGAAGGACGCCGAATTGTCATCTGTTAATGAACCCCTCCAAGGCACTCGGCCCTCTAACGCGACTCTTGGCTCGACTCTCATTTGCGAAAACCAAACCCAGTTCACCGTCTGGGCTCCCGATTGCCAATCGGTGAATGTAGAAATCATTGACCGCCAGGGCGACATCGAAAATGTTCGTCAACGCCATTCCCTGAAATCCGACAAACAAGGATTCTTTAGTGGGACAATCTCTGACTGCGGTGCTGGCACGCTTTACCGCTTCCAACTCGACAATGGAATGGGGCGACCTGACCCTCGCTCAAAGTCGCAGCCCTTCGGTGTGCACGGGCCATCCGCCGTCGTTGATTCGAAACAGTTTCAATGGACGGATCAAAATTGGACTGGAATTGAAAAAAAAGATCTAGTCATTTATGAACTTCACTTGGGCTCGTTCACACCAACGGGGACGTACCTTGCCGCAATTGAACGGTTGGATGAATTGGTAGAACTAGGAATCTCCGCCATCGAATTCCTTCCGCTAGCCCAATGCCCGGGCAACTGGAATTGGGGCTATGACGGTGTCAATTACTTTGCCCCAAGCAATAATTTCGGAACTCCCGATGAACTAAAATGCCTTGTCAACGCTTGCCACAACCGCGGCTTGGCCGTAATCAATGACGTGGTCTATAACCACGTCGGCCCCGAAGGAAACTATCTAGCAGAATTCGCACCTTACCGATCCCCAAAATTCAATACCCCATGGGGAGATGCACTAAATTTTGAACACACCGAAGTGCGTCAATTCGTCCTCGACAACGTCTCTTACTGGATCGAAGAATTTCATTTTGACGGACTCCGACTCGATGCAGTGCATTACATGTTCGACGATCGAGAAGATCACATCCTGACAGAAATCCGGGACTCGTTTCGCAAGATCGAAACTGCACAAAATCGCCGCACCCACCTCATTGGCGAATCAAATATTTACGATGCAGATTTAATCAATCCAATGGCCAACGGTGCCCCCAACTACGACGCGATTTGGTCCGATTGCCTGATGCACTCGATCTATAAACACGGAAACCCGGAATTGCGTCTTACTGATCGCCACTACGAAGAAAATGATATCGCCGAAGCGATTGAACATGCCTATGTTTTCAGCACCCCCGAGGCGAAGCGTGTCACAAAATCGGATCGAAAAAAACACAACCCAGCGGGCGGTCGTGACTACATCGAGTCGCTCATCATTGCACTGCAAACGCACGACAGTGTCGGAAACCATCCTCATGGCAAAAGGCTCCATCAACTAACCTCACCTGAATACCAGCGATCGGCTGCCGGGTTGATCCTGCTTTACCCATCGATTCCGATGATTTTCATGGGAGAAGAGTGGTCCACTAACGCACCGTTTCCATTTTTCGCAGATTTTGAAGATCGACGCTTACGGAAATCTGTCGACCAGGGACGCCGCAATGAATACCCCCACCACGACTGGGATGGCTCTCCCCTGCCCTCTGACCCGGTTGCCTTTACCAGCACCAGGTCTCAACCAGATGACCTTAACCCCGATACGCATCGCTGGTATCAGAAATTATTATCATTGCGAAAAAAGTTGATTCAGAATGAAGTGTTGAACGCGAGAAATTTATCAACCTACTCGGACCTGGAGAACTCAGTTTTTAAACTGATCTACAAAACTGACGAGGGTTCACTGCATGTTTGCGCCCGATTGGCTGGCCTGCAAGCCACCCCGCTCTCACTGCAAGCCATGGATGCTGGTGAAGTATTATTCAACTCAAACTATGAATCGGGCACACCAACTGAGCTCAGCGGTTCACAGTGCTTGATCTGGATGTCAAAGACTTAGAACATCGATCGCCTCCATCTCAGACCAGGCGTCGCTACAAATTGATCACTTCGGCTCATCCCCGGAACGGCCATTGTAAACCGGTTCGTCACTATCCCGAAAACGTTGGAATACTACTTCCGCGTCTTTGGCAAGCACGTTTTCGATGACCTCTATTCCCCGTGCTTCCAGCTCCTGCTGCCACTTGGGATGCACTGCACCTTCGTCAAAGCCGGTCAATGATTCAATTCGTTCCCCCGAAGCCCCAATCACTAAACTCCGAACCCCCGACCAAGGCAGTGCTCCGCAACACATCGCACACGGCCTTCCATTGACAACAATTTGAAAGTCTGGCATTCCCGGACCTCCCAAATCAAAGGTCGCGAGTTTCGTCTGAGCAAGTGAGATGGCAACAATTTCGGCGTGCGCTGAGGAGTTGTTCGAAGGCACCACCCGGTTGACTCCGATTCCAACTACTTTCCCCGAGTTCTTTTCAAAAATACCGGCAGCAAAAGGGCCACCGGTTTTTTTGTCAAAATTGAGCTCGGCAAATCGAATCACTTCGCGCATTCGCTGCTCAACGTCAGGAATGAACTCGGGTAATAATCGATTTTCATCGACAGCCCACTGCGGGAGTGAAACCTCAAAACTCATCATGCCGATTCATACCCTTGGATTGCAAATCGCAAACTTAGTTTAAGCTCAAAAGCGCCTGATTAAGTGTCGAACTAGGACACATCGCCTTTGAAGCTGCCTCTGGATTCGGGAAATAATACCCGCCAATGTCCACGGCTTGGCCTTGGACCGAATTCAATTCATCGACAATAACCGACTCGTTTTCCGAAAGCATCTTTGCAAAAGGTGCAAACTTTTCCTGGAGCTCTACGTCGTCCGTCTGCTTTGCCAGTGCCTCTGCCCAATAGAGAGCAAGATAAAAATGGCTACCACGATTGTCGATTTCATTTACTTTTCGAGACGGCGACCTACCTTCGTGGAGAAGCTTTTCCGTAGCCTGATCGAGTGCACTGGCAAGACATCGAGCTCGCTGATTCCCCTGAGTCTCCGCAAGATGCTCCAGCGAAACCGCTAACGCAAGGAACTCGCCTAGCGAATCCCAACGCAAGTGATTCTCAGCATTGAATTGCTGAACATGCTTTGGAGCCGATCCACCGGCACCTGTCTCAAACAATCCTCCACCGTTCATCAGTGGAACAATCGATAACATTTTAGCACTGGTGCCTAATTCCAGAATTGGGAAAAGGTCAGTCAAATAATCTCGCAACACATTCCCTGTCACTGAGATCGTATTCTCACCGGCATGGCAACGCTTCAATGTATAGCGAGTCGCTTCCACTGGAGACATGATGTGAATTTCCAGACCCTCAGTATCGTGATCGCCAAGATAAGTGTTCACCTTATTGATCAACTGAGAGTCGTGGGCTCGATTGGCATCCAGCCAAAACACAGCAGGCCAACCGGTTGCCCGTGCACGCGAAACAGCCAGTTTGACCCAATCTTGAATTGGAGCATCTTTCACCTGGCACATTCGCCAAATATCCCCTGCCTCTACGCTGTGCTCCAAAACAACTTCGCCCGCTTCCGTTACGACGCGAACCGAACCTGCCTGTCCTATTTCGAATGTCTTATCATGGGAACCGTATTCTTCGGCCTTTTGTGCCATTAATCCGACGTTAGGCACCGTGCCCATCGTCGTCGGATCAAAAGCACCGTTTTGCTTACAAAAATCGATCGTCTCCGAATAAAGTCCTGCGTAACTGCTATCCGGAATAATTGCTTTTGTATCCTGCAACTGACCGTCCGCGTTCCACATCTGGCCAGAACTTCGAATCATTGCAGGCATCGAGGCGTCAATAATAACATCACTTGGCACATGCAGATTCGTGATACCGAGGTCTGAATTTACCATCGCCAAATCGGGGCCATTCTTGTAGGCCAACGCAATATCCGATTCGATCTCTTCCCGTTTCTCGTCAGAGAGCGATTTGATTTCAGCAAGAAGATTGCCAAGACCGTTGTTCACATTCACACCGCACTCACTGAGTGCGTCCTGATGCTTTTCAAAAACATCCCGAAAGAAAACTTTGACTGCATGCCCGAAGATCAAAGGATCGGACACTTTCATCATGGTCGCCTTCATGTGCAGTGACAAAAGAACACCCTGCTCTTTTGCCTCGGCAATTTCGGTGGCTAAAAAATCCTTTAACTTCGCGACATTCATTGCCGTCGCATCTACTATCTCACCAGCCAGTACAGGAACGGAGTCCTTTAAAACGCAAACATTTCCATCGGCTGTGACCAACTCAATCCGTAAATCACCCGCTGATTCAATGGTTGTCGATTTTTCATTTGAGCAAAAATCACCGTCGCCCATCGTGGCAACATGTGTTTGAGAGTCAGCAGCCCAGGCTCCCATGGAGTGTGGATTTTTTTTGGCATACTGCTTTACAGCATTAGGAGCTCGACGATCTGAGTTGCCCTCGCGTAAAACTGGATTAACTGCACTTCCGAGAACCTTGGCGTATCTGGCTCGCAAAGCTTTATCTTCACCTGTCTTTAACTCGTCAGGGTACTCGGGAAGCTCATATCCCCGCGACTGAAGTTCAGCAATTGTCTCTTTGAGTTGCGGCACAGAGGCACTAATGTTTGGCAACTTAATAATGTTCGCATCCGGCTCTTTTACAAGCACGCCTAACTCGGCAAGGTCATCAGCAATGGCTTGCTCACTCGTCAAATAATCAGGGAACGAGGCAATGACCCGACCCGCTAAAGAGATATCTCGTGTCTCTACCTCAATGTCACAAATGTTTGCGAATGCTTGAACAATGGGAAGCAATGATTTAGTCGCAAGTGCGGGGGCTTCGTCGGTCAGAGTGTAGATAATTTTAGATTTTGACATGGCTCTTCTTGGTAAGGATGAACTTCAGATGCCCTTATTGTCTTTTAACCGGTCAGTTTTTCTAGTGGGGTTCTGCATCACGCCCAGGCCTATTTTCCATGGCCATCGCACCAAACGCCGTGCTCACCCACAGCTAGACGACCTCTGAGCTCCTCCGTCTCACAAAAACAACCGCAATCATGCCCCCAGCTTGAAGCAAATGCCCCCCTGCCTAGACGTCAAAACAGCATCTCAAACAGAAATTGGCAGGCAGATCGCAAAGAAATTTACCCCGATTTCCTACTCAGTCACCCAAAATCTCCCCCGAAGCCACGCTCAAACTTGAGCCGCAAAACCGAATCAGAGCCCTACCGCCTCGGTATCCAATAAAGACCAATCTCAAATAAGGGTGACAGGACAAGTCAACGAATGGTTTTTTTCTCGTTATCAGTGAGAAGCATGGAATTCAACAACAAGCTAAAGGAAGCAAATCTTCTATTAGCTCAATGTTGCCAATAACCAACCGATCGTTTTTTCAACTTTCAGTACCCAGTCAATCACAATCAGTGGCGGACAGGGTGAATTTATTTGTATTGACTCCCACACTCGCTTAAAATCGTGCTCGTTACGTTGGTCGAAATTGGCGATTACGGCTCGTCAATAATGTTCGATTTCAATGAGTAGAAGAGAGTTCCATTCCACATCAAATGCGGTTTGAGAACTTCAATTCAAAGTTCATCGAAACGAACGTTAGCGATCAATAAAGTCTGTGTTTTGTTTGGGGAGTGGCGGAAATGCCGCAAGGTACGATAAAGAAGTTAACGGATAAGGGTTTTGGTTTCATCGAAGGTGAGCGAGGAGATATTTTTTTCCACCACTCTTCATTAGAAGAAACGACTTACGAAAATCTTCGCGAAGGTCAGAAAGTAGAATACTCGGAAGGACAAGGGCCTAAAGGTCCTCGCGCTGAGAGTGTTCGCGTGGTCGATTAATCGAGCATCAATCAAAAAGAAAACAGGATCCACGCAAGGCAATTGCTTTTCGTGGATCCTGTTTTATTTTAACCCAAGTAGATTCAGCTTAATCTGATTCAACTGAATCATATCGATGGAATTCTTCCAACCCTTTGTTCCGATCTCAACATCAAAGATTGCTAGCCATTTCTTTGACTGGAACCATGCTGGCGCTGAAATTCAGCCATTTGGGCCAAGACTGACGGCAACTGTGCCCCACGCCCCGATTTCGCTCTAGTCTCGCCTCGCTAAATAAGCGATAGATAGGCCTCCCTGCCAACTGTCGAAAAATCTCAGTCCAACTCGCGATCCCGATTCCCTACCGACATGCGTTTCATCCTTCAAAAATCAATTCAACAAACATCGCCGACCCAAATTCGATTGAATTTACGGGTCCTCCAACCTGCTCTCATGATCGTTGCTTTTTGGGCAGCTCAAGCGCAAGCCAAGCAGATTGTCCCTGTGCTTGCTAACCCAACAACGCAACCTTCGAGTCGGACAGCGAATCCGGACCAGGCGGATGCCGGAGAGAAAATAGATCAACTCCTGACTCGACTTGTCCTGGAAAATATCCCTCACGAATTCGAAGACACGAAGGACTGGGGAAGGCAAGTTGAGCGATGGGATGGCGTTAAATTTCGACGCGAAGGACTTAAAATAGAAACTAATCGGCGAAAGAAATTAGTAAATGATGGAACCTGGACTCGCTATTCGGTCCAACTCCGTGACCCCCAAGAAAAATTTTCAATCCAAATTAAGAATATGCAGGAGCCGGTAAAGAATAAATTCACTCTGGATGTTCACTTTATTTCTGAGCTCAGTTTGAAGGCTCGCCATTCTAAATGGCTAAGAGGGGTCCAATTATTCAGCGTCAGTGCCGAGGGTTTTGCAAGTCTGCGACTCGTCGTCTCGGTTGATCTCGAAATAAAGCCAGTATCCCTAAAATTCCCGCCTGACTTCGTTGTTTCTCCAGTCGTTAAAAAAGCCGACATTGTATTAGACGAATTCCGCATTGATCGCATTGGAAAAATGGGCGGCGAAGTCAGCCAACAGATTACGAAAGCAATTCGCTCCGAGCTCGATGAAAAAATTGAAAAGAAAGAGCCAAAATTAGTCCAACGCCTGAATAAAGAGATCAACAAAAACAAAGACGACTTACGCATCTCGATCGCTGATTCAATTCATGCCAAATGGTTTTCCACAGCTCAAGAATTCTTATCTCAA
>JAAEMV010000847.1 GCA_024225195.1 Planctomycetaceae bacterium
CAAGGAGAAAGCTGAGGTCGAAAGCGAGACGAGCGGAGGTGCCAGAGTTAAAAAAGATTCCCATCGGCACGAAGATGCCGTGAGTGGGGGAGAGCGAAAAGAGGGAGAGGAAACAAATGATAAAGAAGCGGCCAAAAAGGCGCGCGGAGAAATACGAGCAGATGCCACGAATGAGTCGCTGAACGAGCCACGGGACAAATTAGGACGGGCCGAAACAGCTGCACCGCCACGAGCCATAACAGAATCGACAAAAGAGCCACGGGACGAAAAAAGACGGGCCATGTCGACGGTACGACCACGCATTAGGGCGGGATCGGTAGATGGACAACGTGGATCGAGAGCGGAGAAAAGCAGGGAAAACACACGAGAAAGACCGCGAACAGGGTTCGCAAACAGGGAGGACCAATACGTTAGGTCGAAATCGGTGGCGGAAAGAAACGACTTGAGCCGAGGAGCCACACGAAAACCACGAGGGCAAAATAGAACGAGCCCACAGAGGCGAAAAAGAAGCCGCTGCAAGAACTGTTACAATTTCGGCGACAAGTCACCGATAAACACCCACAGCTACGGAATCCCATGCTTTTCCAAATATGAAACTTGCACTTACTGTAACATTCGCGGGCACATCTTGGAAGGTTGTTGGCGCAAAGACCTCGACGAGAAAGACGACGAAGAACTGGGGTCGCACCCATGTTTCGTATGCAACGACTCGGAACACATGTGGAAAGATTGCAAACGCGAGGACACAGACGAGGTCGAACGAGCAGACTGGAAGGATGGATGGCGCACATACCAACGACTCAAAGAACATTATGACCAACGAGGGCGGGAAAGAACACCGGCGATTTGGACGAGGCTCGCAAAACATTACGAAAAAGACAGAGACAGAAACCGAAGACACCGGGAACGCGACAAAGCCCAGGACAACCGCCACCCTGGGCATGAAGCGGAGGGGGAGCATCCGATCGAAAAGGCGACGGGTACAACAACCACCCAAGCGTCAGAAAGAAAAATAGTGCTGAAACACACAACAAAATTTACGCCGAACAGGAAAGTGACTGTCAAAAGCGACAGTAACGGAAGCGATCGATGAACACCATCCAAGCCCACAACAAAACCCACGCGTACCGGCGATTGGCGGAGAGCTAGCTCGTCGTCCAACAGTGCGGAAGACCTAAGAAACAAGATAACTCGGATGCGCATAGAAGAGGGGAAACATCAGACGGAAAATGACATCACGGAGACGACGAGACAACGGAAAAGGAAGAACGAAATCACTTGTGAAGAGTCGGAGTATACACACGACGACGCGTCCGCAAATAGCGACGG
>JAAEMV010000848.1 GCA_024225195.1 Planctomycetaceae bacterium
CATTTGATGCATCTGAGTCCAATAAGGGTTTATCTCGAGCTTTTGCTGTTTGTTGCATTCCTCATCGTCTGTGTCTTTCTCGTCCCACTTTTTAGGGGATGTGAATGGAAATCCGTTCATCCGGTTCCGTGAGGCATAGAATTTGGCGAGATGTAGTTTATATTCGTCACAGAGACCTGGGTGAATTTTATTGATTGCGGTCGTTCTGTACGCTTCAGCGTTCTTTTTGTATTCGGCGTTCCGCTCGTTCCGAATGGAAGATGTTTCGTTTGTTTGCGTTTTATCGTCCTTTGTCGTTTTATCTTTTGACGTTTCCCGTTTTCGTTTTGGGATTGGGACGTCAGTGAGTGAGTCCACAACGATAGCGTTTTCTGGGATGCTTTGAGTTTTCTTTTTGGTTTGTGTGTCGATGTTTGGCGTGTTTGCCTTTTCATCTTCACTATTGACCGTTTCATAAGCTCCTAGCTTTTTAGCCGGGCTTTTGTTGTTCTTAGAAGGGGGACTTTTAGTCGCTCGCGCTTCGTTTGCTGTCGTTGCTCCTCGCTCGAAGGCTGGACTTTTAGTCTCATGCTCTTCGGCTGGGCTTTTGTGATTTTCTGTTGACCGGGTTCGTTGCTTTCGCGTCGATGTGTATTTTGGTTCTGTCTGCCCGTCAAGCTCGGGTGGATCTTTGAGACGGGCAGTCTCTTTCTTTGACTTGCCTTTCTTTTCTTTTCGTTTCGTGCGTTTTGCCGCTGGTTTCCGTTCGTCGACTTCGATCTCATCTAAGTCTTCTACCGTGAAGAGACTTCCGTCGTCGTCAGAAACGTCATCGTCGTTGAAACTGTCAGTGCGATGTAACCCCGCCGCTTTGGGGTTCACTGGCGCAGCCGCTGCAACCTTCGGCTGTGCGGGTGGGGTTTTGGGCTTCTTTGGTGTCTTAGCTCTCATTTTGGGCAAGTGAGGCTAAAAAGAAGGATGATACGGGTGGTGTGTGTTTTATTTTCGGAAATGGTGTTTTTGCTTCGTAGATGTGCGGAGGAATTGGTATTTGCTCATAACCTGTCGTTCGGTAGATACCGAGTACGGGGTAAGAGAAAGAGAGAGAAGGAGGAAGAAACACTTTTCATGGAAGATAACTTTATAATTATGACGAATTATTTCTATTTCTATCTTCGTACCGTACTACCCTTCTGACCTATAGTACGCCGCTGTACGCGACCTACATACGTCATCTAG
>JAAEMV010000849.1 GCA_024225195.1 Planctomycetaceae bacterium
CGTTTCTCTAAACTTAGCGCAATATGCCCCATCGTCATCCGTGGATTTAATTCTACCAATGGTTTTATTTTTAAGGCCCCTGTCGCATCCTCAAAAACAAAAGCATCAACTCCAAGATAGCCGTTGAATCCAGCTTCACATAATGCTGGATTCAAATGTTCGGCAAGCCATTGTTCCGTGCGCTGCAATCGAGCACACCGATTCTCAAGCAAAAATCGTTTTGTCTCCGCATCACAATTTGAAAATGGTGCGCCCAAGACAGTGCCAGAAAAACGACGCCCTCGGCTGATCAAAGGTTGGGTCCAACCCAAAAATTCCAAGTTTTGTCGCTGCAAATCAAAATTCCACAAAAATGAAATATCTGTTCGCCGTAATAACTCTGGTTCAAGAATGCCACGGGTTAATGAACCATCCTCCCGTGATCGAGCAAACTCACTCTCCAGCCAACCTAGGTCGTGTTGATTTAATGGTAACTCACATGCGACTCTCTTCTGCCCCCGCCCCGACGCACCAAGATCTGTTTTGTAAATTGCCTGGGCGTACCCCCGAGACTTGAAATCACGAAGCGCCGATTCAACCTCGAGCAAACTACTTACTGGATTGCCCAGCACCTCCTGGTCGGCAAACCAGTCGGGCATTTCTTCCCGTTCCGCCACCGGCTCCAGCCAAGCTCTCGTTTTCGCAATACTCCATGACTTACGATACAGCCAAGCCTGGTCGCGATGCCAAGGAGTCGATGGATGACGCAAGGAAGATTTAAATGAATTGGCTATCCCGTGGTTCCTTGGCGTCCAGGCCCAGGGGCTGCAATCTCGCAGCTTTCTTTCAAGTAACTTTTCCCGTTGATCAGTCGCAAAAAATTCGGGCAACTCAATTCCCCGATCAACCCAGTGTTTGCGGAGCTGCTTAGAAGGAGGACGGTTTGACAATACCACATCATCTGGCTTGGAAACCGCGACCATCACCATCCCTAGGTCTTGCTCGAGTTGCCGCAGTAGAGCTTCTGCTTTCGTATGATTTTCACCAGCGAGTTCTGATTCCGCTCCCGGGTCAAACCAGCGAACCGTCGTCGACCGTCCACGGGACTTACTAAAAACCTCCATCGCGTCGATAAATTCATCATTCAAACCAGCGCGTTTTCGTCCCTCGCGGTTAAACGCTCCGTAAGTGCCTCGTCCTCGCTGCGGCGACATCGGAAATTCGAGTGCATGTTGATACGCTTGCCAGTCCGTCTGCTTCTCGTCTTTCCATTCTCGAAACCACTGAAGACCATGTTTCACATGACCAATCTCATCCTCATAGATCTGCCATAACAAATCCGACGTTACTTGGTCTCCCAGACGATGAAACAATTTTGCAAAGTGCTGACTGTAATCAAGATTCGCCTGCTCAAACGTCAAACTCAAACGCGCAACAAAATCGAGGGGAGACTGCATCGGTTCAACGACTCGCCAAAATTGACCACTCAGTGGATAACTCCCAAACTCAACCCCACATTCTTTCATCCGCCGCACGTACATTCGAGTATGCTCTTGCTCCTCTTGAAGTGTTACTAACACTCCCCGGCGAAACGCGTATGGGGCATTCGGAAACTTCAATAGCACCAGTGCCATCAACTCGGTTGCCAGCAATTCATGATTGGCAAGAAAATGAAGCAACTGGCCTCGCGCGAGATCATTCCCAAGATTTTCATCCCGCGGTGGTTTTACATTTTTTCCAGCAATTGACTGCATCGCCAAACCTACAGGTCGACCCGGCGCAGAAATTGATTGAACAACTTTCGACATTTCGGTCACCTCCGAAAAATCGAGATCTCCCGGCGCAGCTAATTTATCTTCAAGTGTTGTTCCAAACACGATTTGTTCAGCAAATTCAGTTACATTCATCTTTTCAACCACACTTAGTCAAAACGCCGGCCGCTTTTACATGCCAAAGAAAATGCCATCTAAGGAGACGCTCGCTCCGGATTCTATTTCCTCGACAATTACGTCCTTTAGACTATAACCCATTCATCGAGTAAGTCACCGGTGACACCTCAATACCTTGTGCCCCGTCTGCTGACATTTAACTTTAACAACCATAAGTCAAAGATCTCTTTGCCCCTTGGTTTTGACAAAGAGAACCCTGCGGGCCTTTTTTCTACAATTGGCAGAATCGGATATCGCACTCTCTTGTTTAAAAAGAGGACTAGGAAGCAAATGCACTAGCCAAAAAAATCGAGGCCTTCGAAATAAAATTCGTTCACTTCAAGATCTTGCTCAATACCTGCTGAACATGCCCGACATACTTTTCGCTGCCAAACTGCTTCGATCCAAGAATCTCAGTCACTCTTTAAAATATTATTAACCCTCTGGTCTCGTTAAATTTCAGCGACCCCGAATACACGGTACCCCTTGGTAGAACAAATGACTCCACCACGAATAATTTCCTTTGGCGAAGTTCTCTGGGACATCTTTCCTGATGGCGAAAAATTTGGCGGTGCACCTGCCAATTTCGCCTGTCACGCAGCGATCTTAGGTGGGGAGGTTGCCATGGTTACTGCCGTCGGAAATGACCGGCGTGGTCAACTCGCCGTCGATATTTTAACAGGCTACGGCATAAATACCGATTCCATTCAAATCTGTTCCAACACGCCAACCGGCATTGTCCAGATTGATTTAGACGCATGCGGTAAACCAAACTTTACCATCCAACCCAATTCTGCTTGGGATAACATCGTCTGGAACTCGAATTTAGCAGAACGCATATCCAAGGCCGATGCCATATATTTTGGAACCCTCGGACAACGCCAGGAACCCGCTCGATCCACGATCCACCGTGCTCTTGAGACGGCCGCAAAATCTAATACAACTCGAATTGTCGACATCAACTTACGGGCGCCATTTTTTAGCAAGGATACCATCACCCATTCCGTGATGAGTGCGAACCTTCTTAAGTTAAGCGACGAAGAACTTCCACATGTTTGCAAGGCGCTAAATGTCACCCCTGAGAAATCCGCCCAAACTTCCCTGGAACGCATTAAATCAATCGCGGACCTTGAAGCAATCGTCATGACGAGTGGTGAAAAAGGAGCGATGCTCGTCAATGCGAATGGAACAATGATTCAACCTGCAACTTCAACCCAAGTAATCGACACGGTCGGTGCGGGGGATTCATTTGCCGCTGCATTTTTAATGGGCTGGCTTCAGGGTGCAACAGACGACCATATCTTGCAACAGGCTTGTACCAACGCATCGAGAACTTGCACCCATTGGGGAGCGGTTCCAACTCTACCCCACTGAAAGTCACGACTCGACTTATCGAGAATCCAATTTTCGGTTGACGCAGACGGGTAATTCAGGATTTTAAACAAACCAATTTGACTAAATTTCTAAATACCGCTGACATCCTTTGCGGGATTTTCAATTGACCTTTTATCGGTTGTATGGCCCTACATTTCTGATCAAAATAAGGCCATGATCAAGAACCCTATTCTCCGTGGATTTAATCCCGATCCATCCATCTGCCGCGTTGGCGATGATTACTTCATCGCGACATCAACCTTTGAATGGTTTCCCGGTGTGCAAATTCATCACTCTCGTGACTTAGTAAATTGGCGGCTATTGACGCATGCACTTAAGGAAACTCGACTGCTGGACTTAAAAGGAGTTCCAAGTTCCGGAGGGGTTTGGGCGCCCGCGTTAAGTCATCACGATGGACTTTTCTATTTGTGCTACACCGTCGTACACCAGCATGAAGCCGCCACCAAAGATACGCCAAACTTTTTGATTACATCGCCTTCGATTGAAGGCCCTTGGTCAGATCCGGTCATGATTAATGCGTCCGGCTTTGACCCGTCTTTATTCCACGACCAAGATGGCAAGAAATACTGGCTAAACATGGTTTGGGACCACCGTCCCAACAAACATCCATTTCTTGGAATCGCACTTCAAGCCTTTGATCCGGTTGAAAATTGTCTCACGGGAAAACCGGAA
>JAAEMV010000850.1 GCA_024225195.1 Planctomycetaceae bacterium
AGACATATCCCAAATCGTTTTTACGGAGTCCTTTAAGGTGCATCAAACCAACCAAGTTCGATCTTGGACCGGATTTTTGGTTCGCCTCGCAACCCTGAGATCCGTGGATCGAATTCGCAGTAACCGAAAAGAGAAGCAGATATCTGACAGCGATCATTTTTCCAGCCAGGGCCCCCAGGAAGAGGCCGTGGGGCGTGAATTGGCCGCGTGGCTTCGCCAAGCGACTGCCAGTTTGCCCGAACAACAGGCGGCAGTATTTTCCTTAGCACACTACGAACAACTCGGCCGCAATGAGATCGCAGCCGTCTTATCTATCCCACCTGAATCCGTTTCCACGGCGCTTTACAAGGCCAGGCAGAATCTCCAATCACAGCTCAAAGTTCTTGACGGAGGGACAAAGTAATGAACGACAGAAATCCTACCCAGCGCGACTCAAACGACCCTGCTTCGAAAATGGAACTGGCAGCTTGGGCTATTATATCCGAACCCCTTGATTCCGACGCCATCGCAAGAGTCAAAGCTAAAGCAAAAAAACTCGCCGATTCCCCAACAGATACGCAGACAACGCCGGAGCAAATCATACGCGATGCCAGTATCGCGACACCAACCTTAGAAGCAAAGCAAAATGTTCGGCGGAATCGGGTACAGCCTTCCACGCAAAATCGAAACTACTGGATAATTCGAGGGGCCATCGCGGCTTTGATAATCGTTGCCGTAGGGACAGGATTATTCTTTTCCAGTTCCCAAAAATCGGCCTTTGCTGCAGCGATTGAAAAACTACGCGCGATCAAAGCATTCTCCTACGAAATGGTGGGTCACTTAAAAGATCCAAGCCTTCTTACCAGATCCCGCATGATCGTTTCTGAGGACGGAAGAATGCGAATGGAAATGCCTGGGGTCATCAGCATCCACGACAAAACAGGGGCTACTCGACTAACGTTGCTTGCGGCAACCAATACTGCAATGGTTGTGGAACCGATCGAAGGTTTACCCGCGCTTGATTACCTCGCATGGTTCAAAGAGCTCAAGTCCTACCAAGCAGAACCCGACAAAATTCTGGGGCAAGAACAGCTCAGTGGGCAAACGATTGCGGGTTACGAAATTACGTTCGCTGGCATGCGTCACCACATCTGGGTGAACACAAAAACGCAGGAACTGGCAAAAATCGTGATTTTTCACGACGGCCAAGCGATACCCACGATCGGGAGGCTTGAAAAGACTGAGCTGTTGAATTTTGACTTTGACGTGACGGTTGAAGATTCTTTGTTCAGCTTCGAAGTGCCCGAGGGATATGAAATTTTTAAACCTTTTGGCGATATCGGAGAAGCCATGCAAGGACCGGAAGACCGCGAATCCGCGAGCGAACCGAAAAACGAAGGACTCGATATCGATCCCGATATTCTCGAAGCCGTGAAAAACCCGGAACAAAATCTCGTCGAAGCGTTGCGAGGTTATGCCCAACTTGCTGATGGGAAATTCCCGGCAAGCCTGACAGAGTGGTTTCAATGGACAGAAGTGATCAATTCACAAGATGTGCCTGATCCTAGTTTAGCGAAGCGGTTGGGCGCTATGTCAGTCTTCCTAACAGGTATGAAATCGGGTGAATACGCTTACCTAGGGGATGGCTTGATGTTGAACCAAACAGAGAAAGCGATTGTGTTTTGGTACAAAACCAAAGATGGCGACATCAGAGCGATCGATTCAGACCTTTCCGTAAAATCATTCGATTCCGATGAATTCCCACTACCGGAAGATTAGTGGAACGGTGCGGCAAACAGTCCTTGAAAATATAAAACAGCTATCCTAAAGGATGGCTGTTTTTTTTATACAAACCCATGGGCCATGCTGCATCACGGGTGGGGAAAGG
>JAAEMV010000851.1 GCA_024225195.1 Planctomycetaceae bacterium
AGGCGTATTGCCTGAAGCAATCGTACCTGAAGATGAAATCGAAATTATTAATGATGTGCAAGTGGTTTCCCCGCCTGTTGTTAACACAACGCGACCCGAAGTTTTTTACGTAGGTAATTCAAAAGAATCAAGCGTTCAATTTATTAATCTTTTGTCTAATTTGTTCGCGGATCGAAGTAATCGTTGCTTAGTGATTTCATGCGTTTCATGTTTAAGCGCTGTAATACCTGTATTGGGAATCGTTGTTTCTTGGCTGTCTTGGCGCTCCGCCAAACGTTTAGTGAAAGCAAGAAAAGCTGGGACACGTCCAGAGTTAAATATACGTACGTTGAGAAGGGCAAAACTAATCTCAATTCTGTCCTTCGTAGCAGCGATAACCTGGACTGTATTAGTGGTATTTTTGGACAGTTTTAGCTAGGTGTCGACTGTGTCCGCTAGATGGACAACAAACCAATGCTGTCGCGGTTAGGGATCGAATTTGTTAGAAAACGGCAAATCATAAGACTTACTTAAAACAGCTAAGATCAAGTCGGAATCAAAGTTGTTTTAACAGTGGTTGAATTTTAGGCAGAGTTTTATACTATCGGCTAATTAGTCGTAAAAAGAAGTGACTAAGCAAAGGGCAAAATTGGTAGTACCAAGGAGTAGTGAAATGAAATGCATGTTGACTATTACTCAGTCTATTATCGGGTTGTTTCTTGTAACGGCCTGTCTATCTGCGGGTCAGTTAAAAGCCCAAGAGAACGGTTTGACGGTCCCGCCAATCAAGCAAGAAGAAAAGCAAGAGAACGAAGAAACAAAGGTGCCAGATGAGAAACCAGCGTTCACACCTTTTGCTGAGAATGATCCCGATCAACCAATCGATAAAGAAGAAGCGTTGAAGCAGTGGGAAGCACAACAAAAAGAGGCTGCCGATACAGCAAAAGATTTTCGGAACGGTCAGCGACGCGGACAGCAAATCATAATTCGCAAATCGTCTACTACAGTGAATGCAAACGGAGAAAAGCAAACTAAGTCGTCAGGTAAAATGGTTATCATTGGTCCGGATGGCAAGCGAAGAGAAATAGAACTAGACGAAATGGAGGACATGGAACCTCTAAACAATTTTAACTTTCCAGGATTCCCGCTTGGCAGGCTGGCTATTCCACAAAACCAGGCTAATTTAAAAAATGCCAATAAGGGTTTTGCAATCGGTTCAGTTTACAGACCGATTAACGAAGCAATGCGTTCACAACTAGATTTAGGAGACAGAGGTCTTTTAGTTCTATCTGTTTCAGATGATTCACCAGCAGCTAAAGCTGGAATCGAAAAACATGATGTACTTATTTTTGCCGATGATAAAGAACTCGAAACAAAAAAAGACCTCGAAGAGATTGTGCAGCTCGCCGGCGAAGAGAAGCAAAGCTTTTCTCTCGGGTTGATTCGGAGAGGTAAGGAAATCACGGTCGAAGTGTCTCCAATCGAAAAATCAAAATTGCGGACAGGCAATGTAGTTAGATTCGGTGGGAATATGGTGTTGCCCCTACCACCAATGCTGGAACCGAATTTTCCGAATGATTTTGATTTTAGAAATATGGAAGAGAATATGCACAAGCAAATGCTTGAAAATTTGGAGAAAGCGGCAGAGCAAATCAATGGTTTTGACCAACGGTTTGAATTACGAAAAGAAAAATAGTCGTGCCCGACTCACTTACCAATTCTTACTTTTTAACATCTGCGATACGAGAATATAAATGTTTACGAAAAACTTATTCACCATCCCAGCGGTTTTCCTAGCGAGCGTTATCGCAATTAATATGCTTCATGCTCAAGATGAAGAACCGGGGGCCGAATCATCGATTGGGCAGCAAGTAGAAATGACGGTAATTGGTTCAGGTGATATTGGCGGGCCAATGATTTTTTCTACGTCAGAAAGTTTCGGTACTGGCGGGGCTACCATGAGAATGGGGTTTTCCGATGGAGGCCCGGGAATGAATATATTTGGCGGTGGTGATTTTGCAATGCCTGCGCCGGATCCCTTCAGTATGCTCTCAAACCCAAGTGTTCAAAAAGATCTTGAATTGGTGGGTGATCAGTTAAAACAAGTTCAGGATCTTCAAGCAGAGTTTGCCGAACAAATGCAGGAACAATTAGGTTCACTTACCAGTGGCGGTTTTTCTGCCGAGCAAATGAAAGGCATCCCGGCTTTAATTGCTAAAATTAAAGAGAAGCAAAAAGATCAACTGAAAGGTTTGCTCCTTCCTCATCAACTTGAGCGTCTAAAACAAGTTGCATTGCAAACCCACATGAAACAAGCAGGCACAGCTGGGGCATTGGCAAGCGATCAAGTGGCAGACGCACTTGGAATAACATCAGAACAAATAGAAAAGCTCAAATCACGAAGCAAAGAAATTAATAAAAAGCTTCAGGAAGATATTGAATCGTTAAAAAACAAAGCCCAACAGGAATTGCTCGGCGAGTTAACAGCAGATCAACAGAAGAAACTCAAAGAATTGACCGGCGATAAATACGAACCGCAAAACAAAGATTGGGAAGAAGCGTTCAACGAGCCTCGGATGAAAAGGCGTCGGTTGAAAAAGTAAGTCTGACCAAAGATAATTTGATCCAAGAAAAGGCTACCTCAAGGTAGCCTTTTTTGGTTTTCAAGGAAATTAAACGAGGCGAGCAGTAGAGTCGTATTGGGGTTGCCAAACGGCACGCCCAACAAAGAACGGTCCCATTTTTTGGATGAACTCCGACGTCTGACGAGTGCGCCGCATGTGCTGGACCAATGCCGACAATGGAAATAACTGTTTTCCTAACAGGCCGACGATAAAATCATTATCGTCTTTATTGAGTCCATGGCCCGCCAACCGAATGTCGGTCGCGTAGCCTGCTTTGCCATAAGCGTGTCCAATACCACCATGTTCGGCGAGCATTTTCCGTTGATCTTCGCGAGACTGGCGTTCAAAATCACCGCTGCGTCGCACGGGATAATAAACAGCCCAGGGAGTTGAAGGATCACAGACTCGCTGAGCAGGCCGCTTGATCAGAACATCTTCGAGATTTGATTCATATCCAATCGCGTAGGTGCGTCCGAGCATGGTGTATTCTTCACGGTACTCCAAATCTTTTTGAGTTCGAAGCAATGGTTGAATTTCATCGACGATGTAACCAGGATCTTCGCAAAAGGCAAGAACACCAAAACCGGAGGCGTCGTGAATGTCTTGGTAAATGACCGCTTGCGCTGAGGCATTTTCAAACAGCCCAGCCAGTTCTTCAATGTTGCCATTTCGGAATCCCATAAATTGCATGAACAACCGGCGATTCAACGAAACGGGTTTGCCCGCTTCTCCACGTCCCTTTTCACTGAGGTCAATGCCACCGTCGACTTCAGGAGCAGATGGACGAGAACCGGGGGTTGATTCAGATTCCGTTGCACGTGATTCACTCATACTCTTTGACACTCCCAAAGTCGTTTTAAAAAGTCTGTCTTATTTAAATTTAGAATTACCTGGATGGAATCATCCCGGCATTATTAGATCCGTGATTTACCGCAGTTCAACAACCTATTTCGAGGGAAATTGAGGAGTTAAACCGAGATGTTTTGCTAAAAACGCCCACTGATCTGCATATTCCTCGATGATTTTTGCGGTCGGCTTCCCGGCTCCATGCCCAGCTTTGGTTTCGATCCTGATTAATACAGGGTTTGAACCGGCTTGAGCTGCCTGAAGTCGAGCTGCAAATTTGAAACTATGGCCTGGAACCACTCGGTCATCGGTGTCCGCGGTGGTAACCATTGTCGGTGGATATTCTTCTCCGTCTACCAGGTTGTGATAAGGGGAGTAGGCGAAGAGAGCATTGAATTCCTCAGCACTCGCTTCTGAGCTACCATAGTCATCCACCCAGAATCGGCCAGCTGTGAATTTGTGAAACCGCAGCATATCCATAACGCCAACTGCTGGTAAGCAAGCACCATAGAGATCGGGCCGCTGTGCCATACAGGCACCTACCAGTAAACCCCCGTTGCTTCCCCCTTGAATGCCTAGGTGGTTGGCAGAGGTATAGCCTTTGGCAATGAGGTATTCCGCGGCTGCAATAAAATCATCGAATACATTTTGTTTGTTTGTCTTAGTGCCAGCCTTATGCCAAGCTTTTCCATATTCGCCGCCGCCACGCAGATTCGGCATTGCGAATACTCCCCCCATTTCCATCCATTGCAGGCGGGAAATCGAGAAACTTGGTGTTAGAGAAATATTGAACCCACCATAGGCATAAAGCAGTGTTGGGTTTTTTCCGTTCAGTTCCAGACCTTTTTTATGAGCGATAAACATAGGCACCTGTGTGCCATCTTTGCTCGTGTAAAAAACCTGCTTCACAACGAAATCATCTGGATTGAAATCTACGTTTGCTTCCCGAATCAGAGTACTGATTCCGGTCTTTAAATCGTAGCGATAAACACTTGGTGGCCGGTTGAAACTGGAAAAACTATAAAAGGTTTCGTTCTGGCCACGACGACCGCCGAATCCACTTGCTGTGCCAATTCCAGGGAGTTTAACCTCGCGAGTGTATTTTCCATCAAGTTTGTATAGCTTAACCAGTGATTTTGCATCCTGAAGATATTGGACAATAAAATTGCTTCCAACGATGCCCGCGGATTCCATCGAATCGTCAGACTCCGGAACAATGACTTTCCAGTGGTCTTGTTCAGGGTGAAGTGTATCGATCGAGAGAATACACTTTTTTGGAGCGTTAAAATCTGACTTAAAATAAAATCTACTTCCATCATTTCCTAAGAAGCTGTATTCATTTTCAAAGTTTTCGATCAATGCCGTTAACTTAGAATTTGGATCGTCGAGATTTTGATACAACACGCGATAGCGATCATCAGTCCCTTGCCAAACAGTGATAACAAGATACTTACCGTCTTCACTTACCTCAGGTAAAAATCCAAATTTTGGATTCTTTGGATTCTCGTGAATGAGTTGATCTTTGTCTTGCGAATCACCAATTTGATGATAGTAAACCTTTTGTCCAAGATTTAACCCTTGAAATTTCTCATCGGATTTAGGCTCGTCATAACAGCTGTAAAAGAAACCCTTTGAGTCCTTTGTCCAAGAGACACTTCCGAATTTAATCCAATTCAATTCGTCCGAGAGCTGTTCACCGGTTTCGACATCCATCACCTTCCAGGTACGCCAGTCAGAGCCAGCTTTTTGGACTCCATAGGCTAATAGCTTTCCGTCGTCACTAAATTCCAATCCGCCCAAAGCGTTGGTTCCATCGGCTGACCATTGATTTGGATCTATTAGGACGGTCGGTTCGTCTTTTAACGATTTGAGCTTATAGAGCACACTTTGATTTTGGAGCCCATTGTTTTTGAAGTAGAAATAACGCTCACCGCGCTTAAACGGTGTCCCAAACTTTTCGTAATCCCACAACTTAGTCAGACGAGCTTTAATCTCGTTCCGATAAGGCAACTGTTTGATGACGGAAAAAGTGAGTGCATTTTGCGAGTCGACCCACTCACGTACACTTTCCGAATTTCGTACATCATCTTCAAGCCAGCGGTAAGGATCGGCGACTGGCGTACCAAAAAAATTGTCCACCTGGTTTACTTGCTTAGATTCTGGATATTCCAATTTTTCCTGTCCAAACAGAGCTACTTGGGTGATTAGGAGCGAAACGACTGCCAATCCAGTAAAATCTGTTAATTTTCTAACTCTCATATTCTTCCTAAATAAGTAACTTTATTTTGAATTTCCCCAAAACAGTGGGGTAAAATAAAATAAACTTTATATGTCAATATTTCGATCTGATTATTAATCTAGTGTTTAGGGAAAGCTTTTTTCAAAAAAGAAAAAAACTTAAACCCATAGGTAACAATAGTTTATGTTTTTTAGTAGTCGACTGGCTTGTCAAATGTGGAAGACAATTTAGTTATTAATGGTAGGGAAGAACGATTCTATTCAGAATCATTTCCCGGTCATTTAAAGACCCAGTTCCAACAAAATCTTTTCTAAAACTAAGGAACACGTTTATGTCGAGCTACACGAATGTCCCGCAGTCTTCTCAGGGTAACAGGTTGTCTCAAGAAAATCTTAGCCAATCCTCTCATATTACGGTGAACTCTCCCGCAAGTTCTCCTGAGATTCAAACTCCGGCAATTGATCAAGCCAACCGGTATCAGAACCTGCAACCGAGGCAACCACGAACAATGCCATGGATTTCACTGAACCGGTCGCAGTTGAATGATGGAACTCCGAGAGTTGATACAACCGCTCCGCAACCCGTATGGGATCGTGCCCGACGTGAACTCCGTTTAGGTAACAAACTGATCAAGCGTTTTAAATGGCCCGCTGAGAACCAAGAGCGTGTCCTCGACGCATTCGAAGATAATGGCTGGCCGACTCACATCAGCGACCCGTTGGAAGCGCATGATAGCATTTGCCCAAAGCGTCGTTTGCATGACACCATCAAATGCTTAAACCGTAAACAAATCAACGGACTTATTAAGTTTCGTGGTGATGGGACTGGATTGGGCGTTCTTCTTCAAATCGTCAACGAAGGTGAATAAGCCGCTTTCAGGCATTTTTACTGTTTGTAATTAACCTACGAACGGTGAATTCCGCCGATTGGCATGATTTCGCAATTTCTAGTTGCAAAAGTCAGCTGCTGTTAAGATGGGATATCTAAGGCGGGTTTCGGGGCTGAGCCGAAATTAATAGAAGTTCTGATTTTCTGGGTCGATGATCGATAAGGAGTACATTCCTTATTTTCGAACCGTCAAAGAAGTCGGAGCGTTTGTGATGCAGGTGACATCAAAGTTCATTGTAGTGCTGGTTTTTATTATCGGCGTTTCGTCACAGAGTCGTACGGCAGAAGCTCAGCGAGGCAGTTTTCAACCTCGGACTCCTTCGGCTTCGCGTGTGATTAAATTGCAAAACGCGCAAGCGAATCAGGGCGATGCTTCTCAGATCGTAGTGAGCCGCCAGGCGTTAGCAAACCCAACACAGATCCAGTTTGATCAAACTGGATCGCCGATCCCGCAACCACCTCGGGCGACAGGACTTCCGCAGCGAAAAAGCAATCAACTATTACAACCGATGACCTCAGCGAAGTCGGTGCCCGTTGTAAGATCTAATCAAAAACAGCGTAATTCGTCTCCGGCAATTATCAAATCGAGCACCGGTGAGACGGTGACAATTCAGAACCAATTAGTTTCGACGGAAATCCGGTCGCCGGAAACAGTCAACGTTAATCAATCGGCAGCGCTGCAGATTAAGCTCAAAAACCTGAGCAGTGAAGTTGTTGAAAATGTAAAGCTCATCGCGGAGATATCTGAGCATGCTAAGTTCCTTTCCGCTAATCCATCGCCATCAAAGGTCGAAGGTCGCACGTACGAATTTATCATTCCGCGAATTGGAAACGAACAATCGCAAGAAGTGATTTTAAATTTGGTGCCGACTAAGAAAGCACCGTTGAAGATAGGTACGCAAGTCGTCCTTGAAAATGTCCAGCAGACCATTGTCGGCGTGAAACAACCGGAGTTATCGCTGGAGATTGTCGGCCCGGAACAAATTACAGCAGGTAAATCGCAAAAACATCAACTGCAAATTACCAATGTCGGTGATGCCATTGCTACCGGAGTTCAGATCGAAACGAATTACCCGGCGTACCTTCGACCGACTCAGGCGATCAACCCGTCTACGATTTCGTCAATTAAGCCTGGTGGTTCCGTCAAGGTGGCCATCGAGTCCCTTGCAATAGCTCCAGGCAAAGGCAAGCTTGAAATCAGTGCAACAGCCAGCAATGCCAAACAACAAAAAACTACATTTGAGATTGGCGTTTACGAACCCGAACTACATCTTTCGGCTGCAGGTCCAAAAATTAACTTTTTGCAACGTGGCGGAATCTACTCGATCGATGTGGAAAACACAGGCGAAGTCGACATTACCAACCTAAGCGTGATGGTCTCCGTACCTAGCGGATTAAAGGTTACCACCATCAGTCGTCCCGCTCAGATCGAAGCTGACCAAAGTGTGCTGACTTGGAATTTTGATAAGTTACCGCCTAATTCGATGGAACAGATTCAGTTGAAGGCCATTGCATCTCAAGAGGGACAGCAAATTTGTAACATCCTCGTTATTAGCGACGATACGGTTAAAAAAGAATTCAGACTTGCTACTCAGGTTATTACACGAGCAGACCTGAACGTAGGCATCAAGAATCAATCGGGACCAGTCCAAGTCGGATCAAAAGCTGAGTTCCTCGTCGAAATCGAAAACAACGGTAGCAGAGCCGCTAACGACGTCGAAGTGAATGTAGTACTACCTGGTTCCTTGGTCGTAGCGAAAGATACACCGAATTATAATAAGTCCAACAATTCGATTACCTTTACCGATCCAACCATTGCCCCGGGCCAGAAGAAAGTTTTCCGGTTCAGTGCTGTCGGTGAATCACAGGGCGATCACATTGTTCGTTCAACACTTCAAACTTCTGGATCGGCGAAAAAATTGATCGCAGAAAAATCAATTTTTGTATACGACAGTGATGAGACACGTGTGAGCGAAGCTCTAAATCCTGTGCTCGTAAGATAAGCAGCACTAAGCAAAACGCCAGCCGAAGGTTGAATCTGGCTGGCAATTTGTGTTTAAGGCTAACACGTTTGAAATAAATACCTGCGTCCTGACTCAGGTATTTTTTCAATCGCACATCGCTTGAAAGCTGCTGGTCAATTCATTTGGGCCAATTCATTTTCGTTACCCTTTGCCAGGAGCGTGAAATGCCAAGGATCAGTCCAAGTATTACGGATGCCGAATGGCGGGTAATGCATGAAATCTGGGCGAGTGAACCGGTAACTTCCGGTGAGATTGCCGGCAGGATTCAGGAAAATACGAATTGGACTTCTGGAACGATCAAAACTCTTTTGCATCGACTGGTGCAAAAAGGAGTCCTCGAGTTCCAGCGGAAAGGGAATCGGTACTTGTATCGTTCCCAATACAGCGAGGCAGAGTGTGTTGATCATGCCAGTGGCCAAATGTTACACACGGTATTCAAAGGTCGCCCGGTTCCCATGCTGGAGTATCTTGTTAAATCGGCCAGGCTAAGCGGTGTCGAAGTTGAAAGACTTAAAGATTTACTGGCTAATCTACAAAAAGAACTGCCATTGGCAGATTCTACTCAATCACGAACCTAATTGCTTTTTGCCATTTCACCAAGAATCTTAAACAGTGATTTAATTTGTGGTTGACTAGAAATTTTTGATCGCTCAATGTAGATGCGGCGAACAAACTGAGGACCCTTGATCGAAATTGTGTAACCAATTTCATTTTCAGTCCCTTCATCAGCTCGTGTCAGCTTGGGCACTGAATCCCACTCCGTGTTTTTGACAAACCGGTTTAACTTTTCGATTTCTTCCGGTCTCGCCGTCCAGTCTCGCGATATGTTTCGAGATTTTGACTCATAGTGAATTGCACCGTCAGCAAGAATGGTTTGCCGCTGACCGTCGGAAGTGACAAGAGAAATCTCACTGAAGTTCGTCGCTCTCCGGAGAATTGGAGTCTTCGGTGTTTGTTGCGTTGGTGGATTCGACATCCGGGGATCGACCGATGTTGAATTGTCTATCGGTGGTTTAGTAGGCGACTGAACATTTGACGGGGAGGAGACTTCAACGACGGCTGGGTCAGTAGACTTTTGGAGAATTTTTAGACTTTCGACTTTTACAATGTATCTAAGTCTTGCGGTTCGAGCCCCTCGCTGTCGTTCCATGGATAACTCACCAGTAACATTGACTAACGAGTTGTTGAGGTTTTGAGTTTCGCTTGAAAATTTGGGGCTGCTGTCAAAATCGAGTTCCCAAATAATTCCATTCGCCGAGATGACGTTACTTAGGGTTTCTCTGCCAACTGATTTGAACTGAGTTCTAATTCGACCGATCATGTTGACGCGAATCAACTCTTTTGCATTACTTGGCTGCTTCGTTTGATTTTCTTCAGGATTCGATTTTGGTTGGGGATCAGTTGGTTTAACAATCGGCTTGATCGGCGATATCCCAATTGGTTTTCCGTTGATCGATTTGATTCCTGATTTATCAACTACCATGATTAGGTATCCAAACCCGGGACCCGCTTTTTCAGTGGCAGCTAAATAGTATACCAGATTACCTTTTGAATCTCGTTCTAATAGATTAGTCAAAATTCGATTGGGGCCTGGGGTCGTCTCTACCAAGACGAGCATTTTGTCTAGATCAACAGGGTAAGGTTTTTGATTAGGCCGCCACTCCGACCAAAGGGTTTTCCATTGCGCTTGGGTAGTTATAATATTCGAGTTCGGGGCGAGCATTAACAGCTTGAGGTTGGCAACATTGCCACTGAATCTCCTGATGACTGGGACCCGCTCATCTGCCTCGACCGGCAAAGCCCAACTAAATAAAACGAACGCGATCAGTAAGACTCGCTTTACCAATAACCTCGTAGGTCGATTCGTTTTTCCGTGGTTTGAACAAATGTTGCTCAATGGATTGCCTCTCACCAAATATTTGATTTAAACATCAGACCGACTTTGCCTCGATTGTACGAGACCCGGAGGTCATTACGATACTAAACACCGCAAAAGCAATTTAGTTTCATCCGAATCCTCTTACTTTTTAGATTACCCAACCCGTAATGTCTCTGTCATCTGACACATTGTTTGAAATATTTGGACACCGCGAGTATCGCGGAAGCCAACAAAAAATCATTGAGCGAGTGCTATCGGGTGGTCACAGTCTTATTATCATGCCTACGGGAATGGGAAAGAGTCTCTGTTATCAACTGCCAGCGATTGTACTGGCCAATCGAGCGCGTCTCGAGGGACAACAGATAGAACCTCCCCTACGGTCGGTCACGGCTCCGTTGACGCTGGTTATTTCTCCTTTGATTGCGTTGATGAAGGATCAGGTAGACGCTCTGCTTAAAAAAGGCGCGGATGCTACGTTTATCAACTCTTCGCTGCAGCGATCGGAGCGTATCTTACGGTACCAACAAATCGCCTTGGGCCATTTCGATTTAGTATATGTGACGCCCGAACGATTCAGAAAGTCAGAGTTCTGGGAGGTAGTCGCCAAGCGAGATCTTGTGCTGCTGGCCGTCGATGAGGCACATTGTATCAGTGAGTGGGGGCACGATTTCCGTCCAGATTACACACGCGTGGGAGAGATTCGGCATCGCCTAGGAAACCCTACAACTATCGCATTGACGGCGACGGCAACTCCCGAGGTTCAAGCAGACATTGTCAAACAGCTAAATTTGGAACCTCCAACGGTAGAGCTGTTTCACGAGGGTATCGACCGGCCAAACTTAGACTTAAATGTCGAACAAGTTTGGGATGATGACGCGAAATACGAAACGATTGTCAAAGCACGGACAAATACTGATGGATGTGGAATTGTTTATTTCACATTGATCCGAAAGTTAATGGAATTTAGTGACCGACTGTGGGCCGACAAAATTCCGCATTTAATTTATCACGGAGATTTACCAAGATCGCGGCGAAAGTCACTTCAGGAATCTTTCATGAACGAACCGGGGCATCTTGTATTGGCAACCAATGCGTTCGGAATGGGTGTCGATAAAGAAGATATTAGATATGTCTTACACGCAGATTTGCCAGGTTCATTGGAGTCGTATTACCAGGAAATTGGCAGAGCCGGACGAGATGGAAAATCTTCACAGTGCGTACTGTTGTATGACGAACGCGATCTTGCAACTCAGATGGAATTTATGAACTGGAGCAATCCAGACGCAGAGTTTTACCAACGCGTTCACGATTTTTTAAAAAATGAAACTGAAAAAATAAATGCTTTTGGAATTGATTGGCTGAGAGAACGAATTCACTATAAACAAAAACACGATCGTCGTTTGGAAACTGCGTTAGCCATGATGGACCGCTGGGGCGTCATCGAGGGAACACTTCAACCTCTCAAAGTCAAAGTAATTAGTGAACTGCCAGAACATTTAAAAGACAGCGTAGGTCTCGCTGAGAAGTTGAAAAGAGATCAGTCAAAGTTGCTTACGATGTTGCAATACGTTAAACATCAGGGTGATCGAAAACAGTATATCCATGATTATTTTGGGATTAACTGAACATATTATTTCAACTGATTTAATAGCCGCTTGCTACTCGGCAAACGCATCAAAGGAATGAGTTAATGGGATTCGTGGTAACTCCGCAGCAACAACGTGAATTCAGCGAAGACGGTTACTTAATCGTGCCGGGTTTGTTAGACGAGCGTGAAACGAATCTGTTAATGACCGTCGCGAAATCAGATCGAGCGAGCTTGGCCGGAGCCTACGCCAAGAAAGATGCTTCCGGTGGCGAAAGCCGTCTGGTTGTTCATAACGAACTTGATCACTCTCCCTACGCGGCGATCGTTCGAAGCCAGCGAATTGTCATGGCAATGCAGTCGTTGTTAGATGACGAAGTCTATCACTACCATCATAAAATGATGCTGAAAGAACCACTCATTGGTGGAGCGTGGGAATGGCATCAAGATTATGGTTATTGGTACGACAATGGCTGTCTTTACCCTGATATGGCGAGTTGTCTAATCGCGGTTGATCGGGCGACACAGGACAATGGTTGTTTACAGGTGATCCGTGGATCTCACAAACTGGGGCGACTTGAGCACGGGAAGACGGGAGGGCAAACAGGCGCTAATCTCGAACGCGTGGCAGCGGTACTCGAACGTTTAGAACTGGTTTATTGTGAATTGTCGCCCGGCGATGCAATTTTCTTTCACGGTAATACGCTCCATCGGTCGGATCAAAACAAAAGCCAACATTCGCGTTGGTCGTTAATTTGTTGTTACAACACAAAACACAATAATCCTTATGTCGAAAGCAAACATCCAAGTTACGAGCCTTTGGAAATTTGGAATGATCAAGATGTCGCCAAGCACTTGGAATCTCACCTCTCAGAGTAGCGGTCTTGGGGATCTAAGTAGGTCTCACTCGGTAGCAGTAGTCTGATGAAACTATGTCCATCCAGTCGGTAACCAACCCCTAAGCGGAGAAGAAAATGCGAGTTTGTTTGTTAGGTGCGGGACTAATCGGCATGTTTTATACGATGTCGCTGCACGGAAAACGCGGACGAGATCGTGTATCGGTGGTCTACTCAAGAACTCAAAAGTCGGCCGATCAATTTGCAAAGCAGTGGGAAATACCAGTCGCAACCACCGACATGATGGCGGCAATTGAACGCGATGACATCGACGTCGTGATCGTGGCTCTGCCTAATCACCTTCACAAATCGGCTGTGATGGCCGCCGCTGCTGCCGGCAAACCGGTGCTGTGTACTAAACCACTCGGACGCACAGCAGCCGAGGCGCAAGAGATGATGGAAGCGGTTGAAGCAGCGGGTGTTTTTGCTGGATATCTTGAAGACTTGGTTTACACACCAAAGACTCTCAAGGCGTTAAAGTCCGTTCGTGGGGGAGCGATTGGAGATGTGCTGTGGGTTCGTTCTCGCGAGACGCATCCCGGTCCGCATAGCGATTGGTTTTGGAATCAGGAAATGTCAGGCGGTGGAGCGATAATCGATATGGGTTGTCATTGCATCGAAATCGCCCGTAATTTTATTGGAAAAGACATTCGCCCAGTGGAAGTAGTTTGCTGGGCGGATACACAAGTTCACCCAATCGAAACAGAAGACCATGCGATTGGTATGGTTCGTTATGAAAATGGCGCGATCGGCCAATTTGAAGTCAGTTGGGCATTCCGCGGTGGCATGGACCTCCGCGATGAAGTCGCAGGCACTGAGGGTACGATTTGGTTAAATCACTGGTTGCGAACGGGCATGGAAATGTTTTCCGCCGGAGGGGAGGCGGATTATGTTGCAGAAAAAGCCGAATCTTCTAAAGGGTGGCTGTTTCCGGTCGGGGATGAACCAAGTGCGTTAGGCTACGTCGATATGTTTACCGACGTGCTCGATGCGCTGGAGCAGGGCAGGGAACCATCGGAAACTTTTTACGATGGCTACGTCGTCAATGCGATCATGGACGCCGCCTATCAGTCGGTAAAATCGAAACGATGGGAGTCAATCGAGTTGCCGGTTTGGCGAGGTCAGGAGCAAACGGATCATATTTCAGTAAGTCG
>JAAEMV010000852.1 GCA_024225195.1 Planctomycetaceae bacterium
GACCAGGTCATATTTAAACGCCTCTTCTCGTTTACTTGGAAAGCGTTCGATATGCTCAGGGGAATTGCGGGCTAACTCCGGTCCCATGTTGGAGGCAACAAACGTTGCGTTAATACGGGGGTCGCGTTTCAAGATCGCATGCAGATAGCGATATTCCCAGCGGAAATTACCTTCGATGTACAGCACGTTAATTTTTTCATTGACGACGCGGATACTTCGCTCCACGCGGTTGTTGGCGATAGAAACTTCATCGTCGAATGGTTCGATGGCGATCGCGATTTGGGCGGCACCTTTTTCATAAACATCGACACGGAAATCGATATCTTCAAATTGAAGGCCCCCTTTAAAACGCACGGTGCGTTGGGAGACTCTCCGGCCATTGAGGAGAACAGACAGTCGGGCGGTCCGTCGCTCGTAGCCTTTAGATTGAATTTGCACGCGAACCGGAACACTATCGCCCGGGAAGGCGACTTCCTGCATAACAATATTGCGAATCGCAACGTCGTCGGGATCGGGAAGGCCGATAGGAACGGTGTACACGGGGATGCCACGTACTCCGAGATCTCGGAGGATCGCTTCGGATCGCTGGGAAGTTTCGTTATCGATTCCGTCTGACAGGAGAACGATCCCCGCCGGCGGCACACCACTGGAGTTGGCAACTGCCTCGAGTGAAGTCGCAATTGAGGTGCTCGAATCAATCGCTTTCAAATTTGTTAGATCATCGCTGGTCAGATTTTTACCGTCACTGATCAGACGGGGAGTTTTGCCAAAGGCATGAAAACGCAGATCCATTGACTCACCTAAAGAATCGAGTGTTGGTCGACCCGATTCGTTGATGACGGCGGTCGCTAAATCGAGGCGAGAAGACGTGTCAATTTTTTGTCGTTGGTCCGTATTTAATTGAGTCACGGCTTGGTCGGCGATGGTATCTTCGTCGTAGGAAACCATTCCCAGGGCGACTGCGGCGTCGAGCAAATCACCAGGTCGTTTGCGTTGATCTTTCATTGACATGCTCTCAGAAACATCGACGAGCACTGGCAGGTTTTTTACCTCGGTGTGGGTTTCGGTCATCACCGCCATCGGTTCCAGAAAAGTGGCTAACACCAAAGCGAGGATCAAGACGCGCGTCACCGCGAGGGAGATCTGAAGCCAGCGAGGCAAGCCCCATGGTCGACGGTAAAGGTAAATGCTGAGTATAACGATCCCGACGAGAATCCCGCCGAGTAAGGCATTAGATAGAGGTCGTGCCCAAAACACACTTTCGATTTCAGAGAGGATTTGTAATTCAGTCATCCTGGCCTCCACTATTGGAGTTGGCTGACGGAATGGGTGCTTGTCCTTGGGTTTGTTTTCTTTTCCGCAGGCGGTCCGCAAAAAGACTTTCGGCAATCAAGAGCATCAGTCCGATGAACATGAATTGACGCCACGAGGACTTGCGGGCGCGGTTCGCTTCAATGGCTGAGGCTAGTTCAGTTTCGGAAGGAGCAATAATAATACTGGTGGAATCAAGATTTTTGTTGAGTTGGGGCGTGGTCAGTGAAGCGACATTCGATTCGCGAGAATCAACATTAACGGCGATGGGCAGTCCGGGAGCCTGCACGCTTACCCGAGCTTCATAAAACCCAGCTTCTCTGGCATTTTCAAGAAGTGCTACGAATTGTTTTCGATGCTCGCGAACGGGAACTGTAATTGTCTCATCCGATGGCGAATCGAATACCGCATCGCTGGCATCGGGTTGTTCGACGTAGGCGAGTGAGAGTGAGTCGCCAACGGTTTGGGATTGCTCAAATTCACGACCGGCGAGGTAGGTCACGATTTGCTGCATCAACATTGGAAAGACGGGCGTTAATGCCATGTTGTTCCAAGTGGTTCCAGCCGAAGTCGTAAACATGAAGACATGGCCGCGGCCGAGAGTATGTTCGAGTAAGATTGGATCACCACTGCCAGCTAGTTTTAAGATTGGGAAACTGGACGAGGGAGTATCTGC
>JAAEMV010000853.1 GCA_024225195.1 Planctomycetaceae bacterium
AACGTTGACCTTAACCAACAAATCTGACCGTGCTAACACAGCGTCTCGATCAGACAGCACCTCTGCACCGGAAGTTACATAAAACGAATCCGGAAAATTTGCCTCCGCTCCACACCCTGATTCGATCAAGACTTGATAACCAAGCTTGACCAGTTTTTTGACGGAGTCAGGCGTTACGGCAACTCGGCGTTCACCCGTCGCAGATTCCTTGATAGCACCGATGATCATATTTCAGCTTCGTTTTGAAAAAAGTGGCAGATCCGGCAATCCGAATCCTAATTTGGATAACAACTCGCAACAAGTAAGTTGCATCAATTATCCCCTTCGCAATTATTTAATTCGTTTCTTTTCCATTCCTAATGGTATCGCCGTGTTTTAACCATATCCCACAAAACTGATGGCAACAAAAGAATTGGTGCAAATCCAACTCAGTTTTAACCAAAGACCGAACTTTGGTTTCTACTCAGTAAACCGTCGCGATGGGAATCGAGTAATGGAAAGTGTTTATGTCCAGATGTTGACGCGGAAACCGACTCGGGATTGCTTAACGATTTTCCAAAATTCGTGGACAACAACGAAATCCGGATCAATTCGCCAAACGCTTTTCGATCAATTGGCTTTCTTAAGTGAAACGCGGAACCGCGTCCGTTAACGCGGCGTATGACGTCCACATGCTGATTTCGATTGAGCACCATGGCTGGTAACTGAAAACAACCCGTCAGCGATCTGACCGAATCAATCAGGTCCTCCCCTTGCATGTCTAGCAATTGAATATCAGAGATCACTAAATCAATCGTTACATGATTGGCGAGGTTCAGCGCCCGATGTGCGCTAACGGCCGTCAGCAATTGAAATCTAGAGTTCCCAATCTTCAGTGAGTTAACCGTCTGCGCTAACTCGAACAATGATTCTGTATCTGAATCAACGATTAAAACAGACGGTCGACGAAAGCTACCCATGGGAATGTCCCAATTAAGTTCGTTACTGGCTCCGGTGCGAACCGAAAAATAATTCACGCTAGATTGACTATCGAACCAGTTTCGCTGAAAAGTTTGCCATATCGGTACACTGCCCTTTAAGCCATGCAATCGGCACGACAAAGAATTACAGGGCATTCCGACAAAACACTTTAACAAGTTGCCAGCAGCAGCCACTGACACGCCCTGCTCATTCGTTGTTTACCTGACCGACATAAAAGTACCCAACACGCACGCTGATTGGCCATCGCCAACCCAACCCCCGTTACAATCCGCTCCTCTAAGATTACCGCCAAACCAAGAACAATGCATGGGATTGGTTTGATGAAATTTAGCCATACGAATGTTGAGAGCGGCGCTTCCCCTAATACTCCAGCATCCAAGCATAAACTTTTCCAAAACTCCAACCTTTCAATTTCGCTCCCGAGTTGAATCGACGATTTACAAAAGGACGCGACGAAGACGAGTCACAAGCGTGATTCATTCAAGTGGGTCTGAATGAATTCACCGCGCAAGTTTGCTCTGTAATCGCAACGACGCCGTGCCCGAGGCGACAAAACAACAGGGTGAAAAATTGACCAGCCGTTGTGCCAAAATGCTCATCAGGAGTTTGCCAAAGATGTTTCGATCAGCCTTTAAACTTGTTGTGCTCACCGTCGCCCTCGCCCTGCCGAGCTTGTTGTCAGCTCAAGACTGCGCTTGTAACAGCAGTGTCCCCGCGATCAATCACGGCAGCCAGTCCCGAACATGGGGTTTGAGAAATTGCGGCAGAGGCGTGAGCCAACAAAAGGCTGCCGGACTGTGGGCCGGCTACTGCAACGCTGATTGCAGTATCACTGTAGGCGGATGCGATTCCTGTGGGGCTCAGGATTGCTCTGGTGGGTGCCGCTTGGGTTCGAAATTGCATGGCCGGTTCCATAAGAACTCTGGTTGCGACCAAGGATGCGAAAGCAGCTGCGGCCACACCTGCAAGCTGAAACAACGCTTCGCTGGACTCGGAGACAAATGCAATAAACAAGCTGAGCACTGCTTCGGTCGGCCGCAGCAAAGCAACGCTTGTCAAAACACCGGATGCGGTGAAGACGCTGACTGCGGTTGCAAATCGGGTTGCAAACTCCGCCATTTATTCAAGAGTTGCAAGTTTAGCCGACAGGGAATGTTTGACTGTAGCAAAGAACACTGCGGATGCTCGGGAGCCTACTTCGACGAATGCATCGGCTTTGAATACGGAACTGCTGCAATACAAAGCTGCGTTAGCAATATCTTGAATGACACAAATTCAACCGACGAAGCTCCAGAGAAACCCGGCGCGTAGTAAAAAACAACCTAATTCCAAATCACTTTGAAATTGGCCAAAGCTCGTGTTTATCGAGACTTTACTCCTAAGCCCCGCGTATCTTCGCGGGGCTTTTTACTATTTCTAGCCAATCACACCGCAAAAACGTTATCTAAGCTTATCTAAGCGAAAGCCAAACCAGCAAAGCCGTTGAAAGAAATTCGGATTTCAAGTATCGTGTAAGCAACGCAGAAGCGATATTTTCAACAACGAACATCTATAAATTTAAACCGCATAAGCATTCAGGAAGTCCCATGGGAAGTGAAAGAGAACGAGAACTACGTCGACGGCGCAAACGAAAAAAGAAAATGGGCTTGCTCCGTAAGCGAGCAGAGAAAGCTTCTTCATCTGAGAAAGAAGTGCTCGCTGCAAAGATCCGCCAACTGACTCCCGGCGCTGAGGGGCTACTCAAGACCATGGGTCTTAAGTAATTGAATTAGCAATTCAAATCACGACTAAGCGAAAAGCCGCACCCTTTGGGTTGCGGTTTTTTTTTGGCTGGTGGGTTCGAGACACTTGAGAATAATAATCCTGGCAAGCAACCTTCCCCATGCTGATTGCAACGAAGGCGTCTTCGACAGATCATTAGTTCAGCATATGGACGACAGAATCCGAAAACGCTCGATTCGTCGGGATTCACCTTTAAGCACTTGGACCGTCGATCATCGCAAGTTATAAGGTATTTACGTATTCGGTTAGTCTAACACGAGGCTTAATCGACGCCCGCGTTTCCAATTCTTCGTTCGAATTTGTACGTGTTTCTTTTTTCTTTTCCTCACTTTAAAGTTGTTCAAAAGCCATGTTGAAAGAAATCGAAAACCAACCTAGTGACAACCAAAACCCATCCACTGGAGAAGACGCGATGGCGTTGATTCTTCAACAGGCAGGTAAGTCATCTGACGAAGTTGCGGCGCTCTCAACACTCGATGACGCCGACCAAACAGCAGAGAATCAATTTTCAGGCGAAGCCCCCACCATCGCCTCGTTATTTGGGACTGGAAAAGCTCACGAGTTTGAAGCGGGTACTTTTGCTCCTTCGAAAAAGGTCGCGGAAGTGATGGGCGCTTCGCTGGAGTTCCTGCTGAAGCGAAAGAAGGAAAACACTCTCTTCGACAACCAAAAAATGTTGTTCCGTGAAGACATACTCACCGGACTCGCCGAACGAGGTTTCTTCGGTCTGGCGATCCCTGAGGAGTATAGCGGCAGCGGCGCGAAGCTTGGCGATCTCGGACCGTTACTTCGCGCGTTGACATTCGTCCATCCCGACCTTGCCGTCATGTTCGAAGTACACAACTTCCTCGGTCCGGTGACTCCGATCCTAGATTTTGGAACACCCGAGCAGAAGGAGTACTTCCTGCCAAAAATGGCAAGAGGTGAGTTGCTTGGTTCGTTTGCGCTCACCGAACCAGGCGTCGGTGCAGACCCTAGTAAACTGTCGATGACCGCTCGTCTCGACGGAGATAAGTATATCGTCAACGGTGTAAAATGGCCCATCACGAACGTGATCTACGGTGGCGTATGCGTGCTAGTCGTGAAGCTGGAAGGCCACGATACCCAACCCGGACGTGACTCCGGAATGATCATTTTTGAGGTGCCACCGAGCGACAACTCTAATTTCCGCATGAAACGGAACGACCTCACTGCTTTCGATTATCTTTGGAACGCCCGTTTCCGGTTAATGGATTGCCCGATCCCCAAAAACTGCCTGCTTGGCCCTCCAGGAAAAGGCCTTGCTCAAGCGTTCAGTTCGCTCGCCAAAGGCCGCGGCGGTATCGGAGTCAACAGTGCAGCAAAAACTTTTAAGTTGCTCGCTCATTTGATTAACGATCCAGAAACCAATCCTGACAACAGCGAATCTTCGAAAGAAGATTTCAAACCCGGCGAACCCAATGCCGGCGGTTGGACATCTTTCCGCAGCACCTTTGGCAAGCCGATCGGAAGTGCGCCTCGAATTCAAACTTGGATTGGTCGAGCCACAACTCACGGTCTTGCCGCGCGAGTCCTTGGTGACCTGTGCTTTCGTTTAGCAGCGAACGGCGTCCGCGACGAAACTCAGGGGATGATTGCCAAGGTGTACGCGACCAAGACACTACTCGAGACCGCAATCAATTGTTATCAAATCCAAGGCGGGCGATCCGTCCACACCGACGAGCGACGGAAGTACACTCGCAGGGACGCTCAGATTTCGGAACAGGGAATGCCTGAAAATCCGATCGAAAACTACATCGGTGAAAATATGCACGAATTCACCATTGCTACAGTTTACGAGGGGCCGAACCCTGTCCTCTCCGACGTGGGCGCGCCCAACGCGATGACCCGAAACATCCGAAGTCAATACCTAGTCCCAATTGGCATTGCCGAAGTCAATGGAAAATTTGGATTAGGGGAGAAGGCAAAGTTTGGATGGTTTGTTGCAAAAACGGTCCTCGGTTCATTCATGCCCTCTCCCGGGAATTTAAGTGGAGTGAGCAACCTGTTCATGCTTAAAAGAAAATATGCCGAACGAGCGTTGAAGAGGAATCGTGTGCTCGGGCGACGGATTCTTTTGATCATTGCCAAATACCAAAAGTCATTTATGGATCAGTCGTTTCTCCTCGGCGACGAGGGGGGCGTATTTGACCAACTGTGCCATAATCTCGCGTCACTTTGTTTCGCTCTCTCCATGGAAGAGCCAAACGCGGAGTATCTAAAGATCGCAAGTGCTCTGGACCTTGAAGCCTCGTTACGACTCAAGGGACAAGAGTCTTCGGTCGAACTTCAACGAGCTTGGGCTGAGATCGGGCAATTGATGATGGATAAGAATTCGCAACTCCATCAAGACCTGATTGCAGATATTGAAGTCGCTGACATTCCTCTCGATCCGAGATTCATTGACCGCTTTATTTAGCAGACACCCGTCCGGCGGGTCGGACTCCCGTCCCCGTCGTTTTGGTTAATCGATCACCTAGGTCTTTGCGGACCTCATCGGCATACCTGACCAGTTTGGCTACGACTTCTGGATGCTGCTCTGCTACGTTCACTGTCTCGCCCACGTCTGCTCGCAAGTCGTAGAGGGCAAACTTCGCCAGATTTTGATCGTACTTAATCGGCTTGCCATCATCCTTTCCATCGCGGCCATTGAGCGACCGATACTTATGAGGAAAAACGAGTTTGAATTGGGCGTCACGAATCGCCTGTAACTCACCGTTTTTGTAATAGCAGGGAAAGTGAGTATGTGGCGAACGAGCATCGGCTTCACCAAATAACAAAGGCCTGATATCGTGCCCGTCAATTCGGTGATCGGGAAGCTGCCCGTCGATAAGCTTCGCTACGGTCGGAAAAATATCAATCGTGGATGCCAATTCAACACACGTTGTATCCGCTGGAATTTCCCCCGGCCATTTCATCAGTGTAGGGACACGGTAACCTCCCTCAAACATGGTTCCCTTCCCCTCTCTTAACGGTGCTGCTGAACCGGCGCGCTTGCCGTAACTTAACCAAGGGCCATTATCAGAGGTGAAAATCACTAGCGTATTTTCGTCAATTCCGTATTTTTTCAGAGCTGCATTAACCTGGCCGACAGACCAATCAACTTCCATCATCACATCCCCAAACAACCCCGCTCCACTCTTCCCGGCGAATTTTTCAGAAACGTATAAAGGGACGTGAACCATTGAATGCGGGAGATAGAGTAGAAATGGACGCTCGTGGTTTTTCTCGATAAATTCCACGGCTCTTTTTGTGTAGGCGGTCGTCAATCGAGTTTGATCATCCGGGTCAACCTCCGCATCGACCACCTCATTCCCATCAAACAGCGGCAGAGGTGGGTAATTGTTTTTTAGTTTGGGTGAGTCAGCAGGGAGGTCGACAAAATTCGGGTGATAAGGCCACATGTCGTTGGAATACGGCAAACCATAATACTGATCAAACCCATGCTGCAGAGGTAGAAACTGTTGTTGGACACCGAGGTGCCACTTCCCGAAACACGCAGTCGCGTACCCTTTTTGCTTACATAATTCCGCGAGAGTCATCTCCTCAGAATTAATTCCCAACTTCGAGTTCGGCCCCAGCGCCCCCGAAATCCCAACCCGCCGATGATTGCAACCCGTCAGTAACGCAATTCTGGAAGCCGAGCAAACCGCCGTAGAGGCGACGAAGTCGGTGAAACGCCGACCTTGCTTGGCCATCTGGTCCAAATTAGGAGTCGTGTAACCGTCTGCACCAAAGGGACCAATATCCGCATACCCAAGATCGTCGATGAAAATAACGACGATGTTCGGACTTGAGACCCGCTGATCATTGGTCGCAGCCTTCAACCCGGCCGAAACAAGACTGCTAAACAGAAAGATCAGCAACAACGGAATCAGAACTTTTATTTTCATCGATAACTTACTGTTGGAGAAACACTTGCTTGCTAAGAGTATTCTAATGATACCCCATCCTCAGCATTTAAGTAAAACAGAAAGTTTTCCGAAGCAGCAAATTTGCGAACTGGGCTGGGACGGATCCGAAATGGCTTTCCGATTTAATCCAGCTCAATGAAACGACCGCGGATTACCACAATCGATGATTCACTTGCCGTGATTCCGATTAAATATTTCGGGATCAAATGGATCTTGAGGAGTGAATTCAGGCGACAACCGATCCAATTTCGGAATTTCGCCAACCGTCTCTTCCGAGTTAGGCATCGACTTCGGAGCCGGCAATAAACTGAGCGGCTCCGGTTTAACAGGCTCGACCTGCGGAACATTCTGATCAGAAACAACAGGACTCAACGACTCATCATTCAACCTGGCGAACTCAAGACTTGCTTGACGCGGATTGCGATTGAGCATAATTAACCACTGACTCAAATTCTTGTACTGCACAGAATCTTTAGCGACAAATGGCTCACTTTGCCCCGCATGAAGTTGCGTTGCAGCACGGAACAACTCGCTATCGAACGAATTTTCACGGTCGACGTATTTCAAAATATTGTGAAGGTTTCTCTGACTTTGCCGTCTCGGAATAGGCACTGTCCGGCCAAGATGCATCAATGGCATAACACGTGAATCAGAGTCGTGGCATTTCGCAGCGCTGCATCCGGTTACCAAAAGGCCTTCTATCCTTCTTCGATACAGCCCTAAACTACCCTCCGGCATGGATCGAGTTTCCTTGTCCAATTCAGCAACTGGCACCATTAGCCGGTCGTCTGACTCGGTAGGAACCGGTTGCTCGATTCCATTGGACATCGCCATCGGACGACGGTTTAAAAGTACTGATTCAATTTCAACATCTTCCTCAAACCCAACTTGCTTGACCAAGTCACCAACCGCATTCGAATTCCCAACTAACTCGCTTAATTTTAACTCACTCAATTTGGCAACCGCATCATCGGACCAAACTGGCGTGCCGATGGACTCATCCAACATAGGTAAAGGACGGAAAACGTAACGTACCATTGCAGGAGCATTTGAGTCTACCGCCGGGATAACGTCGTTCCTATCCTGAGGAACCAAGTTCGATTCACCTTTCGAAGCCACGTCAGTCCGATTCCGTTGCAACAAGAGCATTTCTTGCTTTTGACTGCTCTGCCGTTGTGACAAAGCAACATTGAGTTGGCGGTCGAGATATTCAAGTTCGACGGCTTTCAACTTCGACTGCAGCAACAAATCAATTTGGTTTTGAGCCAAATCAAATAATTGATTTTTAAGACACCAATGGAACAATTTCTTTTGACCAATGAGATCGCTCGCTCGGATCCGTGCCGCTTTTCCCCAGTAAGCTTCTTTTAGTGAATCGCACACAAATTCCGTGCGTTCAGTAGGAATCACTAAACGACTCCCTTGACTAGTGACAACAATTACCTGCTCTTCACCACGACTTATCTGCCCGCGAAGAATCTCGCCATTACTGAGCACTAACAATTGCTCTACCGTTCCGCCAACTGGCGACTGAGCGCTTACGGCACCCGCGCTCGCTACGGCGGTAAAGACAAATATGATTGCTGTCAGTAGAAATCGGTACATGCCGGACAGTAGGAAATCAGCGATGAGCGGTCAACGTGAATGCGGCTATATCGAGCAGTTGACTGACTCAACCCATTAGGAGTGCTATCAGTTTATTGCTGGCCACTCCAAAATCCCGTGTTCGCAATCGTCATACCTCAAACGTTCAGTCCCGCTATTATGCGTTGAGCCCAAACGTTTAGCCGTGATTTGGTAAAATACGGAACTGGTATCAACTCAAGATTTGCAGCTTTTCCAGTCTCAACGCAAGAAATGAAAGTTGGATTCGATGAGCACCAAAATCGCAACCGCGAAACAATAATAGGAAAAATAGGAAAGCTTGCTAGACTTAACTAACTTGATCATCCAGACGCATGCGATCAGTCCGGTCAGAAAGGCACATAAAAACCCTACCACGAGCTGCCACTCAAATCCTACGGAGGTAAGTGGTTCGCCTGCTCGCACCGCATCGATTAAATCCTTTGCTATTTTGCCGAAGATCAACGGAACCACCATCAAAAAGGAAAACCTGGCGGCCTTCTCGCGATCGACACCCAATAAAACGGAAGTCGATATTGTAGCTCCCGAGCGAGAAATACCCGGTAAGATCGCAACTGCCTGTGCGACTCCAATCAAAATGGCGTCACGGACTCCAACTGATTTCTGCGTTTCCTTGGCACGATCCGCCAACATTAAAAGAGCACCCGTTAAGAGCAACATCAGCCCTACGAGAAGCAGTTGACTACTAAATAACGCTTCGATCTGTTCTTCGAGTAAAACTCCAACGATTGCCGCGGGAACCATCGATAGAAGAATCTTAAAACAGAACTGTAATTCTTCATTCTCCCTCCAATTTCCTTGAGGAAATCGCAGCACCCCTTTGAGCAGTTTTAGAACTTCCGAGCGAAAAACCACGACCGTACTCAGCGCTGTCGCAAAATGGAGAACGACGGTCATCAGCATGCTGGCTTCCCCCACACTTTGATCACCAAGTAAATACTTCGCAATTTCCAAGTGGCCGCTGCTACTGACCGGCAAAAACTCGGTAAGCCCCTGAACTACACCGAGAATAACGGCTTGAATCAATTCACCCATAAATCAATTACAACCAAGGCAATGGTTTACTTTTCCAGAAACAAAATCGTAAATTCCCAAGCATCCCAGCAATGCTAACTAGACCACTACATTAAACTGAACCCGTCCGGTCCAAGGAAAGAACCCAATAGAAACTACGCAATTCCTAAATAACACCTTCCGGTTAGGACTCATTTTCTTAAAATGAGGGTTTATTGAGATTAGGCTACCACGTCGAAGTCTCGCTTGATTGGGGATGGTTAGCCGAGGTACTCTTCCCAATTCCACGATAATTCAGCAACTCAAAATCAGCAACTCTTTTAGTCTATCTACTAAGGCAACGTTATGAATTCCCAATCGCCAAAAACTATGTTTGAAAAAATTTGGGATCAGCATGTTGTCCATCAAGAACCTGGCAAGCAGACGATTATTTATATTGACCTACATCTCGTACACGAGGTAACCAGCCCACAAGCATTTGAAGGACTGCGTCTCGCCGGCCGCCCCCTTCGGTGTCCTGAACGAACAGTGGCAACTCAAGATCACAATGTCCCCACAACGGATCGCAGCTTGCCGATTGTTGATCCAATTTCGAAACAACAGATCGAAACGCTTCGAGCGAACTGCAAAGAGTTCGGCGTGCGACTGTACGACCTCGACAACGTCAACCAAGGAATTGTCCATGTGATCGGTCCCGAACTCGGCTTGACCCAACCTGGCATGACGATTGTCTGTGGCGACTCCCACACCGCAACACACGGCGCCTTTGGAGCACTTGCTTTTGGAATTGGCACAAGTGAAGTTGAACACGTGATGGCCACACAGACGCTACTTCAATCAAAGCCCAAGACCTTCGAAATTCGCATCGACGGAAAACTTGCCCGAGGAGTTACTTCAAAGGATCTTATCCTTTATCTGATCGGAAAAATTTCAACATCCGGTGGGACGGGGTATGTGATTGAATACACAGGAGAAGCGATTCGAGCACTTTCGATGGAAGAACGCATGACCATTTGCAACATGTCGATCGAGGCGGGAGCTCGGGCTGGCATGATCGCACCAGACGAAATCACTTTTGATTACTTACGCGGCAAAGAGTTTTCTCCCGCAGAATTTGACCAAGCCATCACAAAATGGCGAGAACTTCCAAGCGATGAAGGTGCTACCTATGATCGCGTTGAAATTTTTGATGCTGCTGACATTGCCCCCCAAGTCACTTGGGGAACAAACCCCGGGCAAGTCATACGAATTGACTCTACCGTCCCAACACCGGAAGACGCTTCCGATGCAGGTGAAAAAAAATCCATCCAAGCGGCGCTGGATTACATGGGACTGACTTCCGGGACTCCCATGGCTGAGGTCTCCGTGGACCGCGTCTTTATTGGATCTTGCACCAACTCTCGAATTGAAGACTTAAGAGCCGCGGCGGACGTTGTCAGAAATAAAAAAATGTGCCCCGAGGTAAGTGCAATGGTCGTTCCCGGCAGTGGAATTGTGAAACGACAAGCCGAAGCAGAAGGGCTGGATCAAGTTTTCATCGACGCCGGATTTGAGTGGCGGGAAGCTGGCTGCAGTATGTGTCTTGCGATGAACCCCGATAAACTTGAACCTGGCCAGCGGTGTGCTTCGACTAGTAATCGAAATTTCGAAGGCAGGCAGGGCAGGGGAGGCCGAACACATCTGGTTTCGCCAGAAATGGCCGCAGCGGCGGCGATCCAAGGGCACTTTGTTGACATCCGAGCGTGGGACTATGAGCTTAAAGAAGACGGTTCAGCGTAGTGAACCGGGAAAGGTGAGCGACACCTTTTTAGCCTTCTTTGATTTGCGAAACATTCACTTAATAGAGTTCACTATGAGAGCATTTACGAAACACACCGGCTTAGTTGCGACCATGGATCGGTCAAATGTTGATACGGATCAAATTATCCCTAAACAGTTCCTCAAACGTATTGAAAGGACAGGTTTCGGGCAGTATCTATTTTTTGACTGGCGGTTTGACGAGCAGGGGAACCAACAATCGGACTTTGAACTAAACCGGCCTCAGTTTGAAAATGCTTCCGTTTTGGTCGCCCGAAAGAATTTTGGAAATGGATCGAGCCGAGAACACGCGGTTTGGGCACTCGACGATTTTGGCTTTCGCTGCGTCATCGCGGAATCATTTGCCGATATCTTCTATAACAACTGCTCCAAAAATGGCGTCCTTCCCGTTCGCTTGCAACCCGAAGAAGTCGAACGCATTCACCAACTTGTTTCTCAAAATGATGGATTCCAATTAACCATCGATCTTGAAACTCAAACAGTGAGCGACGGCAATGCTTTCAATGCCTCATTCGAAATCGACGCTTATCGCCGCGAGTGCTTCCTCGAAGGGCTCGACCATATCGCCATTACGCTTCAACATCTCGACAAAATCGAAGAATTTGAAAAATTGCGAAATTTGCCAGCTTGATCATTTTGCATTTACTGCGAACCCAACTCCGTTTAACCGAAGCATTCCTGCCAAACTTACCCTGTACGAAATATCACGGATCCATTTCGCCAGGTAGATACTGGAAAACGCGGAGTAACATTGTCACAATGAAGGCTTGGCATTTTGATCGAGCAGTCTTTTGCTTCGATCGACAAATCACTTTGAGGAAATAATGAAAACTATTATCGGTTTAACTTGCGTGTTGCTTGCCAGCCTTGGCACAACCATCCCTAATCAGACTTTCGGCCAAGACAAAGTCGAAGTCAAAACAGTGGTCGAGCGTTTGAACAACCCTTGTGGTATCGCGATACAACCTGAAACTGGACACGTTTTTGTCTCAGACAGCGGGGCGCTTCGCGTCGTCCGAATCGTCGATGGTAAAGCGGAACCAGTCATTACGGGATTCCCGAAAGATAATTACGGCAAAGGCCCAATTTACGATATCGGCCCACTTGGATTAGTTTTCATTGATAAAAACACCCTTGTCGTGGGTGGTGGTGGGAAACCGGACGGTGAAGAAATGCTTCGAGTTTACAAAATCCCCGCCGCCGGCGCTGCCCCCATTGATGCGACCCAAATGTACGGTGATCCAAAAACGCTACCCGCCAATGGCGAGGTCGTTGGCGAAGGAAACTTCTATGGACTGGCCAAAGGCAGCCAGGGCATCTTTGTGACCTGCAACGGCGATGACGGGAAAGGCTGGATTTCGCTTGCAAAAATCAACGAAGGAAAAGTTTCCAATTTCGAAAGAAAAATTGCCACCAAGGAAGCGACAAAAGTAGATGCCCCTGTTGCAATCACAATTAGCCCTGAAGGTTTTCTTGCAGTTGGGCAAATGGGAGAAATCACTCTCGCAGGCGACAGCCTGTTGACCTTTTACGATGAGGACGGAAAGAAACTTGAGAATTTCAAAACTGATCTATTTGACATTACTGGCCTCGCCTACGGCCCTAAACGCGGCCGATTATTTGCTACCGATTTCCGATGGCTTGATACCGAGCAGGGTGGTCTCTACAAAATCATTGCCATCAAAGATAATTATGAAAAATGCAAACCGCAAAAAATTGTCAGCCTGAAAAAACCGACGGCTCTTGCGTTTCACCCCAACGGCGATCTTTACATTACGCTCGCCGGCAATCCCGTTGAGGGAACCGGCAAACCGAATGGCAAACTTGTGATGATCAAGGGGCTCGACGCCGAACCAAAAAAGTAACACTGGTTTACCACCCTTTCTACTTTTAACGCTACTTACAAAAAAGAATAATCTTGGGCGCATCACATTTAGTTCGAATTGGTTTAATGGGAGTCGTCAGCAACCTTGATTCTGCTGACTTCAATCAATACCCACGTGATACGAGGGTAATTTGCCGAACAGAGCGGGGGCTCGAGCAGGGTACGGTCATCTGTCCCATCGAAGATGAATTTGGCGATCGAACCGAACACGCCAGGGAATTACCCGACGGAGAGATTCTCCGTAAGATAACACCCGATGACGATATGATTCTGAAGCGCCTTGAAAAACATCGCGACAAAGCTTTTAAGGCATGCCAGCAAATTATAGTTGAGAGAGAGCTGCCAGGAATCCTCGTCGATGTCGAACACCTCTTCGATGGAGAATCCGTATTTTTTTACTTCCTTGGCGAAGTCGACAACCGGCTTGAATCCATCACAGAAGAGTTAGCTGCAACATACGAGCGAAGAGTTCGATTCAAAAAATTTGCAGAAACACTTGCAAACGGTTGCGGCCCTGACTGCGGGACAGGCGAAAGCAAGTGCTCCACCGGGGGCTGCCAATCGTGTGCTCTTTCTGGTGGTTGTGGAGCGAAAGCTAAGTAATTCAATCAGTGGTCACTCAAGACTCAAAATCGTCTTCCGGTCTAGCATTAAACTGCAGGCGACCGTGATCGCCGCAACTCAGTATTTCCGAACTGAGACTCAGCAACTTTCAAGTTGACAAACCTTGGGGAAGGCTTTTTTTCACACAAAAACAACCCAAAAGTCTGATTTGCTCGTAAATATTTCCATTGCCCTGGCGAATAGCAAATCGAAATGGAAAAGAAAAAAAATGGAATCGAATTGCGGAACCCAACAAGCATCAATGCACATTTGATTGGCGGGTTTCGCTTGTGGTCAATCCGAAAACTATTAGCAGTCATTGCTGCCTCGATCGCAATCATCGTGATCAACTCAACGGCATGCCTCGCTGGCCACCCTCTCGAAAACAACGGGCAACCGTCGTCTTCGATCGTCATAAAAACCGATCAGTCCGCCCACCAACCCTCAAATACTAAATTTGATCTATCCGATTGTTCATTCTTGATTGCCTCTGCAGTAGTGCTACCGGCAACCATTCTATTGATCTATAGCTTGGTGACGCGTGGGAAAATTGGAACTGGATGGAAAGCGGTCTGCCTCGCCTCAGTGGTGGCCACGTTCATGGCTCGAATCGCGCTTTCACTTTTCTACGAAATCACCAGCGAGAATAGCATTCAAGACTGGGACAGTTAAGAGGCATCTTCGTTTTGCTCAGGATCAAACCAGGCTCTCATCCCTGCCCACACGCGACCGGCCATTTTGCCTGAAAATATATCCTCTGTCACCGTCGGTCGGTTCGACGAAAAGTTGTACCAAACGGCATCAACGTAGGGACGACAAGAATCAGAAAGCATCACATAGATCCCGCGGTTCATGATTTCGTCCAATCCCTCGCGGTAGTGATCAATCAAATGGTCATCGAGAACTCCGCCCGTCACTCGAATGGTCGTCAGCGCACCTTTACTTACAGTAGAAACATGCCCTAACGCGTAAAGCGTCATCGCGCTCGACACCTCAAACAGATTCACTTCTTCCCGCGCCGCCATCGCCTGCATGTCTTCCCACATTTTTGCAATCTCAGATTGCGGAACCAATAAAGATGGGTCAATTTTCGAAATGTTTTCAGTTGTTTTATCGATCGTCTCTCGAAGACCATCAACGCTTAACGGAGGTGTATCTAAAACGTCCGCCGATTCCCCTGTCGCAACACTTACCGCATCGAGAAGCTCAGCCGTAGTTCTAATGACTGAGTCTTTCGAAATGATACCTTCTCGTTTCAATTCGTCTGTCAACTGATTCAGATAAACTTTCGAACCGTAGGCAACGTCGCTCACAATTGCAAGGACCGTCAGTGGCGAGACATGCAGGGTTGCCATCCCTGCAAAATCCACGAAAGTACTTACCGTTTTTTTAGCGACATAATTTTCTACAACTGGATCACCTGCTGCGTCCACCTCTTTCTTGACGCCTCCAATGTCTTTCGCAAGCATATCTAGCATCTGTTGAACGAACGCATCGTAGGTCTTGGAATCCTTAAATGCCTGTGGCACCAGGAGGGAAGCCGATTCATGAATAGCCCCTCCCAACATTGCGGCCGTGCTGCGAACCGCCCTCTCGGGAAGCGACGCGCCAAACATTAAATAACGATATACTTGATCGAAAGCGGGCTCTCCTTCCGGCTGATCGACTCGGCTCGCCGCCTCACTCTCGATGTCGTTGGAATCTGCTGCCTCGTGGTCACCTGATTCTTTTTTTAAAGTCATCGTATAATCTATTCAGGGTCAAGAACTTTATTTACAGCCAACCTAAATTATAAAAATTGCGAGTGTGAACCGATTGCGGTTCGCTGCAGCAATAATATGATTAAGTGGCTCAGCGAACAACTATTTTCTCAAGATCTCTCCGTCATGAACTCAATTAAACGTGAACTGCGTTCACCTCGCGAAATTAAAAAGATGAGAACCGCGGGACTAGTTGTCTGGCTGGCTCACCAAAAGGCTGCCCAAACTTTACAACCGGGAGTCACTACCGCTACGGTCAATGAAGCCTATCGCGACGTATTTCTGGAATACAGCGCTGAACCGCTGTTTTTAGGCTATGGCGCACGTCAAGGAATTGAGGCGTTTCCAGCAGAATCGTGTATTTCCGTTAACGAAGAAGTCGTGCACGGAATCCCGGGGGATCGTATTATCGCTGACGGTGATATTGTATCGGTCGATACGGGTTGCCGAATCGCTGGCTGGTGCGGAGATGCTGCAGTCACCCATGCTATTGGCAACATCTCAAAAGAATCGCAACGTCTCTTGGAAATCACAAATGGTGTTTTGAATCTAGCCATTGAGCTGATAGGGCAAAAATCACTCTGGAGCGAAGTCTGCAAACCAATGGAGCGATATGTCCGAGACGCTGGTTTTTTCGTCGTGGAAGATATGGTCGGACACGGGATAGGCAAAGAGCTTCACGAGTCCCCGCAAGTCCCGAATTATTACAACGAATCAATCATGCAAGCGGAAGATTTTGAGCTCAAACCGGGAGCCGTTATTGCTGTTGAACCCATGGTAAACATCGGAACGCAAGAACTTGAAACTCTGTCAGATGGATGGACAGTTGTCACGGAGAATCGCAAAAACAGTGCTCACTTTGAACACACGATCGCGATCACCAAAACAGGCCCCGTTCGCTTAACAGGACCGCCGAACGATGTAGAACTCACCAACCTGCCGGACTGGGTGCAAGATAAATCCAAGTGGGTAATTTGGTAACAAACCAACCCGAACCGAAGACAATTCTCCGATTCACATTGATCGGCTTACTTAATGTTCAAATCACTCGACTTGTTTTCATCATCTTCTACTGATTTGCTTTCCAGATTCTCCGTTTGCAAATAAGGCTCACTTTTTTCATACAGCATCAAGCGTGCCTGAAAAGGTGCGGCGGTAGTCTCCTCTTCCGCGCCCACCAAACCAATCACCTTTTGCTGAGTTGCTTTGGCTGCATCGAAGTCACCTTTTGCCGCCTCGCAAGCAGCCAAAGTATCAAGATTAGTTGCGGTATCTCCACCCAACACAACAGCCTTTTTCGCCAACGCTAAAGCACCGTCAAAATCCCGCATTTCTTTTTCGGGACAAGTCGCAAGAACCCATGCCAACCGCTGACAGGCAACGGCTGATTCTGTGATCTCATTAGCCGCCCGATAGTCATCAGCACACTCCTGCCATCGCCCCATTTCTTGAAACAAATCGCCACGATTTACCAGCGCCTCACCACTTTGCGGTTGCGATTTGATTACACTTTCAAAGTCAGCAAGAGCCATTGAGAATTTCCCCAACGAAAGCAATGACAATCCACGGCCAGTGAGAGCCTGAGCATCCTCAGAATTCAACCGGATCGCGACGTTATAGTCTTCCACGGCATAGTCATATTTCTCAGTCTGATACAAAACCTCAGCTCGATTGAACCAGCCATTCGCAGCGTCGGGTTTAAGTTTGATGACACTCGTAAAATCAGCAAGTGCTTTTTCGTAATCCTCATTAGCGACCCAGGCAATGCCCCGAGACATCCACGATCGATATCTTTCAGGTGCAGCAACAATTGCAGCATCAAAATCCTTCATGGCTTTATCCATCGCCGATTGATATTGCTGATTTCCAATCCGCTTTAACTGTGTCGCCATTTCATAATGCCGCTCGCCTCTTCGATTTAGCCCCCAGCCTGTTAAAGAAACCACGTATTTTCGATTCTCCGCGGACAACTCGGCTTCCAATGCACTGTCACACTGAGCCAGAAAAGCGGTTAGGTCTTTGGTCGTTTTAACCGTTTTTGTCGCATCGTAGATCGCCCGAACCAACTTATTCTGATCGACGGGATCTGCGTTACTGACCTCTTGTGCAAACCCGGAACTCACCGCAGCAAATGCGACGGCCAAAGTGCAAAACACCGAGAAAAACATTCGCAAAACGCTACTTGCACTACGCTGCTGAATCGACATCATGATCCCTCCGTGGAATGTGTGATAAATATATTTTGGCGGTTCGAAAAACTAACCAACTGTGTGCCAAACTCTTATTTTCTAAAATTGAAAACTACGCCTGAGGCTCCGTCATCCGCATCGCGTCCAGCGCTTCCTCGAGTGTATCCAAGGGAAGAATCTCTTGCTCGATACACAGCTCTCGAATTGTCTTACCTGTCTTGAACGCCTCTTTCGCCAGCTTTGCAGCCCGTTCGTAGCCAATGTGAGGATTGAGACTTGTGCACATCGACAAACTTTTTTCAACAAATGACTCGCAGGCTTCAATGTTCGCTTCCATGTCCGCGGCACAAAAATCAACAAACGCGTTAATGCCCTGCGATAGCAAATGAATACTTTCCAAAGTCGTTTGACACATGACCGGCATCATAATGTTTAACTGAAACTGGCCACCGCCCGCGCCACTAATTGTTATCGTTTGGTCGTTCCCCATAACACGGGCTGCAACCTGCATCATGCTTTCACACAACACCGGATTTACTTTCCCTGGCATGATCGAACTGCCCGGTTGTCTCGTTGGCAACGCTATTTCGTAAAAACCGCAACGTGGGCCAGACCCCAGCCATCGAATATTATTCGTTACATTAAACAAAGTTGAAGCAATTGTTTTTAGTTGACCATGACAGTCTACCAATCCATCCCGCTGTGCGTTTGCTTCAAAATGATTCACGGCCTCAACAAATGCGATACCCGTTGTCGATGCCAACTCAGCAGCAACCCGGTTGCCAAATTCTGGATGAGTGTTGATTCCTGAACCGACCGCCGTTCCACCAACAGGCAATTCACAAACTGCTTCCACAGCCTGCCGCGCTCGACCGATCGACAATTCTATTTGCCGAGCCATGCCACCAATCTCCTGCCCCAAACGCAGCGGCGTCGCATCCATTAAATGCGTGCGGCCAATTTTGATGACTTGATCCCACTGAACCGACTTCTCTTCAAGCGTCTTCTTAAAATACTCTAAAGCAGGAATTAAGGATTTTGTAATTTCCATCGCGACCGCTACATGAATCGCGGTTGGAAACGTATCGTTTGTGCTCTGCCCCATGTTAACATGGTCATTGGGGTGAATTGGTTTTTCCGCCGCGAATCGATCTCCTCCAGCAATCTCAATCGCACGATTAGAAATCACCTCGTTGACATTCATGTTACTGGAAGTGCCCGATCCAGTTTGGAACACATCGATCGGAAACTGATCATCCAACTTACCGTCAACCACATCCTGGCAAGCGGCTAACATCGCTGAAACTTGATCCTCACTAAGCGGATTCTTCCCCGTGCCCATTAGCTTGTTAAGGTCTCGGTTTGCAATGCCACAAGCAGATTTAACCCGACCCATCGCGTGGATCATCGCAGGCGGTAAACGCCACCCGGAAACCGGGAAATTCTCTACCGCTCGCTGGGTCTGAGCACCATAATACGCCTGAGCAGGAACCATAATGGTGCCCATTGAATCTTGTTCAGCTCTCAAATCGTCCGCCATGATGTGGTCTTTCTCAATGTCGCATTAATATTTTTTAAACTTCGCGGTACTATAAACGGCGTGGTTTTGGTAAATCACGCGTGACCTTAAACTTAGGAAAACTGCAGTTTGTGCCAACTCTCAATCTGCCGCGAATTATTCTGGGTTCCACTATCATATCGATTTCACAAACTCGTTGAACCTCGGTTTTGAGTTTCTCGCTTCGTTTGTGGTTATAAGTGTCCAAATCACCAATTCTGTTTAGACTCGAACGCTATCACTTCTACTCAAGGCCAATCGCATGGACTTTCAGGCAATCCGCAAAGAATACGAGAACCATGGCATCCTCGAATCCGAACTCACTCCAACTCCAATGCCGCTATTTAGACAGTGGTACAAACTGGCCGTTGAGAAGTGCCCTGGGCCATGGTTCGAACCCAATGCAATGGCTCTCGCGACTTCAGATCTCAACGGCAAAGTAACCAACCGCATCGTGCTTCTTAAGCAGGTCGAAGACGACACCATCAGCTTTTTCACAAACTACGATTCCGAGAAGGGGAAGCAATTAAGCGAGAATCCTCAGGCTTCCGTTGTTTTCAATTGGCCCTATCTGGGTCGGCAAATACGCATTCGTGGAAGCGTGACGCGTACCACCCGGTCAATCTCTGAAACCTACTTCCATTCCCGGCCGCGTGGTTCACAAATCGGTGCGTCCGCTTCACTACAATCCTCGGTCGTCTCTTCCCGACAAGAACTCGACTCACGAAAAATTACGATCGAAGACAAGCACCGCGATCAAGAGATTCCGCTGCCTGACAACTGGGGTGGGTACAACCTCACCCCCAAAGAAATTGAGTTTTGGCAGGGCAGGCTGGACAGAATGCACGACCGAATTCTCTACAAGAACGACAGCGGTTGGACGTCAGTGCGATTGTCTCCATAGACTAAGCAGAATTCAATCGGTGACTCGCTCGCTGGAGAAATCAATCAACTTCCTCATCAAGCTGTAATCGAGCTAAAACCAGCCTAGGACGTGAACTGCCTTAGCGATCCCGACTTTCGCTCTCAATTTCTGCTCTCAATTTTGCAAACCGTCGATCCCGCGGCCCCATCAAAACAATTCGACTATCCTTTAGAAAATAGCCGGTCGATTCGATTACCGCGTACCCTGGTGGCAAGCGTCGCTCAAGCTCGGCCTGATAACCTTCTGTAGTTAAGATTGCAGCTTTTGGATACCGCGAAAGAAACTGTTCCAATGATGGCCTAGCCTTCACTTTCCAAAACCCGCTTCTAACTGACCAGGAACTATCATTGGCAGCTAACAAGTCTGACGGCTCCTGCGACAATTCGTAGATCGGTCGGCCCGCGTAAAAGACCCAACTTGATTCCAGTCCGCCAAAGGAAGCGACCGCGACATCATCTTCGATCGCGTCTAACACAACTCGACTGGTCTGCTCTTTACCAACTGATACCGTTCCATAGCCAAACAGGCCCACACAAAAAAACAACGCCATCCCAGAAAAAACCGGAACAATCCACTGATGTCGATTTCTGGTCATTGCATAAATCAAACCCGCTCCACCCAGGATTGGAATCACCCCAAGCGTTGCCAGCCAGGACTGACTTGGCAAGTACCGAGCCGTTGCCCAGCCACCACCAATTGTGATCAACAAACCCGCCAACAGTAAACCTCCCACCGCCGCAGCGAACCACTTCTGATCGCCCTTCGAACGACTTTGCGCGAATTGACACAGATAAGTCGCTGTCAACACAGCCAACGCTGGATAACAGGGAGTCACGTAACTTGGAAGCTTTGTTTGGGCAATCGTAAAGGCTACCACCTGAACACCAACCCAGCACAACATCAAACAAGCCGAAACTCTCACACCCGACATTTCACTACGTGATCTGCCCACAACCGTTCCGCCATTTTTTAGCAGACCAATAGCAACTGGCCCCCAAAATACGGACCAAGGGAAAAAACCAACCAGAATTGCAACCGGATAAAACCAGACGCCACCCGAATGATTCTCAAGTGATTCTGTCGCGCGTCCGAAGTGCTCACCCAGAAAAAACAAACGTGTGAAATCCCCACCCGTTCGTTGATCCACCATGACGTACCACGGCAGAGCAATAGCCAAAACAAGGAGCGCTCCGGTGACAGGTCGCATTGCCCACAACGTTCTTAAAAAATGCGATGGCTGAAAAGTCCTGAAACAGTTTTCAAAGAATCTCAAAACTGTTCCTCGCCCGCCCTCGGAGGAATCACTGCCTCGCGAGGGCAACGTCTGAATTAACATGAACAAGCCGATCATGGCCATGGGCAATAAAAAACCAACCGGCCCCTTTGCCAGCACACCCAACCCGAGCATCAGATACATCCCGGCGACATACCACCGGTTACTTGGAAACCAGACCTTTTCCCGAACTAATCGGAGCTCCCCATTCTTCCGCGAAAAAGTGCCAAGGACGTATATCATTAACGCCATCGTCCCACAAAAAATCAAAACCGAATCAGGAGTTGCGGCCCTGGCCGCAACATCGAACATGAGACTAGTCGACAAGGCGATCGCCGAGTAGAACGCAATCTTAGACCCCAGCAAACGTCGCGCAAGCGCATAGGTAGCAAATGTGGTTCCAGTCGCCAAAGCCGCGGACCAGAATCTCGCCGCAAATTCATTTACCCCAAAGATGGAGTAGGCGGACATAATCAACCAATACAACAGGACTGGCTTTTGATGCCTTAGCTCGTCGTTAAATATAGGCACAACCCACTGACCTTGGGCCAACATCTCGGCGGCGCACCCTGCATTACGAGGCTCATCTCGATCCCACAACTGAGTCTCACCAAGGTTGAAAAAATAGACAACCGTAGCGATACCCAGCAGAATGATAACGTGCCAAAAAGTTTCACGCATGGATGAAAGCCTAGGTAACCAAAATACAAAACTTGTAAGCTAGGCAGTTTAAATCGAAGACAAAAACCCGACAACGGCAAGTTAGGTGCTATCGCATTTAGCAACGACAACAGGAATACCAAGAAATAAAAAATACCGACAGCGACCACTTCGTCCCACCGGCGACCTAATTTCTCAAAAACCCCTCTAGATCCTCAAAGAAATTTGGATAGGTCTTGGAAACACATTCGGGATCTAAAATCTTAACCCCAGCCTGCCTCAAACCAGCCAATGCTAAGCTCATCGCCATCCGATGGTCATCATAAGTCTCGATTTCCGCGGGCCGTGTTGCCCCGGGATGAATCGTTAGGCCGTCCTCACGCTCCTCTACCGTTGCTCCAAGTTTCCGCAACTCAATCGCTAGGTTTCCTATTCGATCTGTTTCTTTCACTCGATTGTGGGCGATATTTCGGACGTTTGTCGGCCCCTCAACAAACAAAGCAACCGCAGCCAGCGTCTGTACGGTATCGCTGACATTAGACATATCAATATCGATTCCGTGCTTCGCAGGTCCGCGGACAGTCACCTGCCCCTGCCCCCACTCCACATCACATCCCATCTGCTCAAGACAATTTACAAAACCGACATCCCCCTGAAGCGACCCTGCATCCAAACCTAGAACTGTCGCCGAACCTCCGCAAATAGCAGCAACCGCCCAAAAATAACTGGCAGACGAAGCATCGGGTTCGATTTGATAGTCGGTCGCTTGATAAGCTTGCCCGCCCCCAATTTCAAATCTTCCAAATTGCTGGTCGACGTCAACCGCAACGCCAAATGACTCCATCACCCGTTTTGTCATTTCAACGTAAGGCCGGGAAATCAACGCCCCGTCGATTTCGATAACCGTATCCTGAGCTGCCAACGGGGCCGCCATCATCAGACCACTTAAATACTGACTCGACAAATTTCCTTTGATTTTAACCGTGCCACCCTGGGAACGCTGAGTTGAAATTCGAACTGGTGGACAACCACCCGGCGAACCAGCCTCAACATTGAGATGAAGCATCTGAAGTGCATCTACTAATGGCCCAATCGGCCGCTGCCGCATTCGCGGAACACCATCAAGAACGTAGTCGCCACCGGCAACAGCCAATACGGCAGTCAAAAAACGGATGGTGGTACCACTATTTCCAATGAACAAGTCTGCTTTTTGAGTGGGAATAGAACCTCCCACCCCCTCAATGACCGCACGTGACGACGAGGCAGCACGAGAGACTGAAACTCCTACGCGATTCAACGACTCAATCATCACCCGCGTATCATCGCTATCGAGAACTCCATCGAGAACTGATCGCCCTGAAGCCATTGCCGCAATCGGGAGCGCGCGATTGGTGAGACTCTTGGAACCTGGGGGCCGAATGGACGACGCAACGGGCGCAAACACAGGTTTGATTTCCTTATAGCTATTCATGGATCCCAGTTTATTGTCTTTCCAACAAATTCATTACCCCAACTCAAGTAAAACCAATATCCGCCACTTGCGACCATGAAAAACAAAAAAGTTCACAGCCGCAGGCACTCTCGTGACGGACAAAACCACGCCCCGGACATTACAGCCACCCATCCACCCAAAATCGCAAGCCAGCCAGAGGCATCATTTGCGTGCAATCCTATACCAAAACCAACGAGCACCCAACGGAAACCACTTCCACGCCGAGCCAACATCGCCAAGAAATCAGTCAACATGCCCCAATTGGACGTCGCTTCTCACAATCCAGCGCTAAAAAGCGCATTCGGTTTGCCACCTCCGATGGCGAAAACTATACTTCGTGCTAAACAATCTCGTATTCCAAACGAGATATTCATTGATACCGCGATACAACCCATGGAGCCCCCGATGAACACTGGATTTAATCGTCGCCAATTTCTGGCAGCTACCGGAACCGCCGCTGCAATTGGAGCCACAGGAAATCTAGCCAAGGCTAACTTACTCAATAGTACCCCCGCCAAAGACGAATTATTCGAAATCTCACTGGCTCAATGGTCGCTCCACCGAACACTTCGCAGTGGTAAACTGGATAACCTTGATTTTGCGAAAACCGCCAAAGAAGAATTTGGGATCTCTGGTATCGAATACGTTAACCAGTTCTTCAAGGACAAAGCTGAAAACGAAAAATACTTAGGCCAAATGAAGAAACGGGCCGCCGACCACGGCGTCGAATCAGTTCTGATCATGATCGACGGCGAAGGAGCACTTGGCGACGCCAATGAGGCAGCTCGAACAAAAGCGATTGAAAATCATTACAAATGGGTCTCCGCTGCAAAATTCCTCGGCTGCCACTCAATTCGCGTCAATGCTAAATCCCAAGGTTCCTACCAAGAGCAAGTCTCACTCGCTGCAGACGGACTCGGAAGACTCTCCCAATATGCCGAAAAAATGGGAATCAACGTCATCGTTGAAAACCACGGTGGACTTTCCTCCAACGGCCAATGGCTTGCCCAGGTTATCAGGAAGGTCAACCTGGACAACTGCGGAACCCTTCCCGATTTCGGAAACTTCCGAATCGGCAAAAACAAGAAAACAGGCAAGCAGGATTGGTATGATCGCTATATGGGAATGTCGGCTTTGCTGCCCTTCGCCAAAGCAGTGAGCGCTAAAAGTCATGACTTTGACGCCGACGGAAATGAAACCTCGACGGACTATCTGAAAGTGATGCAAATGGTCATGGATTCTGGCTACCACGGGTGGGTCGGCATTGAATACGAAGGTGGCAAACTGAGCGAAGCCGATGGAATCAAGGCGACCAAGAAATTGTTAGAGTCCTGCCGACAACAACTTAGCGACGCTTAATTCACGCTGTCGCAGGAGGTGCCGGGCATTTCAACAACCTAAACTACCAGCGCCACCCAAACCTAACCCAACTCCAGTCCAGCGGCTAATCCGCTGGACTTTTTTAATGTTTCACAGCTCATTTTCAAAAAAAAGCTAAAGAGGACACTTTGGATATGCAACCCAACCGCGTGCACACTTTTTAAGCACAACGAGACTGCACAACAAACGAGCACGCGTGCACGGTTTATTTGCAAAACCGCCATTTCGCCGTAAGTGCAAGCAGTTTAATGACATTAGTTCGACTGCTTGCCATCGGGTGATTATGGGGCTGAAGAGATGCTCAGTCGGAGCCAAGGGGCTTCGGGGAGCAAACGTTATTCAGAAACCCCCAGATATCGCACAGCGAAAGGAGTCCACTATGAACGACCTCATGATGCAAAAAGAAGGTTTTACAGGACGTTGTCAAAAAGTATTACAAGTCGCCAAGCCGCTCTTTCACGAGAAGCCGGATTGGGTCACTTTCTTCCGGGAAACCCTGGGAGTCAAAGGAGCCGCTAGGGCCGTTTTTCCATCCCAAGAGGAATACGTCCTCTTCGAGCAATCGGCTGAATTCGCCGAGATCCAGAAGATGGTCGCCAGCCTGAGAACCAGAAAAGCAGGTGGCAGCAAAAACGAAGCAACCCGCGTAATCACCGTTCGACTTCCGGAGAGCCTCCACGAAGCTCTCAAAGCTGAAGCAAGCGACCACAACACAAGCATGAACAAGCTCTGCATCTCAAAACTATTGCAGGTTCTCGTTGAAAACGAAAAAGCGGCGAAAAACCCACCCGTTCCTCGCCCCTCAACGCTCCCCTCCAACCCAGTCCCCAAGCCGACCCCGTCACCACTAGCAACCCAGCCAACCCCCACGACGCCAAGTCCTAATTTCCGGTCCACCTACACACCGCCAACCAACCCCGGACAACCATTTCGGTTCGGCCAGTAATTCGGTTTGGTCAGTAATTCGGTTTGGCCAGTAATTAACTACCGGCAGACAGTAACGCGAACTTCGCATTTCGGGCATGAAAACCGGATGCGAGAAACCACCCAGAACTTCCAACCGGCCGCGGTTCCCGCCCAGCCCACTGGAAGGCCTGAAAGATATCCCACCTGAATAACAAACCTTCACGGGCGTCACGCCGTTGCTTCACGCGACGGCTTGACGCTTTTTTTGCCCACCTGAGATCCAATTTGAATTAAGCTACCCCCTATCAGCCACAGCCCGAACAACCGCCTCTCAATCCAAGAAACTACCAATCGGTTTGAATAACTGGAATGTAATCATCATTGGAGCTGGAGCAGCCGGACTAATGGCTGCCGCGAGCGCTGCTGCGCGAGGCCAGCGAGTCCTTCTTTTAGAAAAAAACAAGAAGCTTGGCGTCAAAATACTCATGTCAGGTGGCACCCGCTGCAACATTACCCACGACTGTGATGTAAAATCAATCGTTTCTGCCTTTGGCCGCCAAGGAAAATTCCTTCACTCAGCCCTTGCTGCCCTGCCCCCCAAAGAAGTCATTCAAAAGATTGAAAGTCAGGGCGTCGAAACCAAAGTCGAATCAACGGGAAAGATATTTCCCGTCAGCAACAAGGCAATCGACGTCCGAGACGCCTTGGTAAACCTTGCCTTGACCGCGGGCGCTAAGATTAAACCAGAACAAACCGTTCTGGAAATACGAAAGTCGGGCAACCAATTCCAGATTGAAACCCAAACTGACCACTTTGAATGCGCCGCACTGATCATCACAACCGGGGGAAAGTCTTACCCCGGATGCGGCACAACTGGCGATGGCTACCAGTGGGGCCAACAATTTGGGCACTCGATCATCGACACCGTCCCTGCACTCGTCCCCATTCTCAACGACTGCAAGTGGGCGAACGATCTCAAAGGGATCACAATCGAGCACACCTCCGTCGATATCTGGCAGCCCGCACAAAACACAAGCGACTCGGAAGTACTCACCAAGTCAGAACGAAAAGCTCGCAAGTCGCGATCGCTCGCCAACCGAGACGGTTCCTTCCTATTCACACACTGGGGGTTTTCTGGACCCGCAATACTCGATGTTAGTCGCGCTGTCGCCAGACACTCCAACCGCCGCTCACTGGAACTGATCTGTGACTTTTACCCCCAACTTTCAGTCGGACAGCTTGAGGAATCACTCCGGAACAAAAAAACAAAAAACGGGAAACAACAAACTGGAAACCTACTCAACGAACTATTCCCCAAACGCCTTGCTGAATCACTCATTCAATCGGCGAACATAGAACTTGAATCTCGAAACGCAGAACTTTCCAAATCCCAATTCAGCGATCTAGTAAACCAAGTGAAACGTTGCCGATTTTCAATCAATGGCACACTTGGCTTTGAAAAAGCAGAAGTCACTGCGGGCGGAATAAATTTAAAAGAAATTGACAGTAAGACAATGCAGTCGAAAACAACCCCGGGGCTCTACTTTGCAGGGGAAGTACTCGACTTGGATGGCCCCATTGGTGGATTCAATTTTCAATCCGCGTTCAGCACCGGATGGCTGGCTGGACTCTCCGCGGTCAGAGATACCGACTAAGCAAACCGAGACTTGGATTAACCACCTACAACATCGACTATCAAAGAATATACCGGCTTAGGTCTTCGTCTTCGGCGACCTTGCCCAAACGCTCTTGAACATAAGCAGCATTGATGGAAACTTTCCCAATCTTCTGACCCGGTGCCTCAAAACTGAGTTCTTCGAGCAACCGCTCAAGAATCGTATACAACCGCCTCGCCCCAATGTTCATCGTCGATTGGTTAACTTGAAACGCGATGGTCGCCAACTCATCGATACCATCCTCGGTAAAGTCAAGATCCACCGATTCAGTCTTCAACAAAGCCTGATATTGACGCGTCAGCGAGCTTTTAGGCTCTGTCAAAATCCTGACGAAATCTTCTTTCGTGAGATCGTTCAACTCAACTCGAATGGGAAACCGTCCTTGCAATTCCGGCATGAGCTCACTCGGCTGATTACGATGAAACGCTCCCGCGGCTATGAACAGTATATGGTCTGTATTTATATAGCCGTGCTTCGTCTGAACCGAAGTCCCCTCCACGATTGGGAGCAAATCGCGTTGCACTCCCTGCCGAGAAACATCGGTCGACTTCCCTTCCGCTGCAATGACCTTATCAATCTCATCGAGGAAAATTATTCCCGCGTTCTCAGCCAGCTCAATTGCATTTGCATTAATTTTATCTGAGTCAAGCAACGCATCGCATTCTTGCTCAAAAATGACTTTCCGCGCCGCCGTAACGGTCATCTCTTTTTTCGACCGGTTGGTTGGCATTATTTTTTCAAGCATCCCCTGGAAATCCATATCCATCTGCTCGACGCCCATTCCGCCCATCATGACTGGTGAGGCTTTTTGCTCGATCGTAATTTCGACCGTGCGATCTTCCAAATCTCCATTGACCAACATCTTTTTCATTTTTGACTTGGTTCGCTCAAACGAACCATCTTCTTCAGCGTCTGACTCCGATTCATCGACAGTCGCAGAAAATTCATACTTCACAGGAGCGGGACACAGCAATTCAATCAGCCGTTTATTCGTCCTTTCCTCTGCCTCTTGCTTTACATTCTCACGCTGAGAAGCCCGCACCAGCGCGATTGAATTATCAACCAACTCACGAACCATACTCTCAACGTCACGCCCGTAATATCCAACTTCGGTATACTTGGTCGCCTCAACCTTAATGAACGGAGCTCCGGTGAGCTTAGCCAGCCGACGTGCAATTTCCGTTTTCCCGACGCCAGTTGAACCAATCATCAAGATATTTTTTGGCGATACTTCGTGCCGCATCTCGTCAGACAACTGCTGGCGACGCCAACGATTTCGAATAGCAATGGAAACAGCACGCTTTGCCTCGGCCTGACCAACAATATGACGGTCGAGTGCGGAGACAATTTCTTTCGGGGTCATCGGATTCATAATACAAATAACCTAAACGGTCACTCTATTTCAATTCTGTAGTAAGTAAGAAGTCTATTCACCATCGAAATGCTTCACGGGAACGGCAATAGGCCCAACTGGCTCAACCGAACAACTACCCTGGAACTCAATCTAGGCCGGGCAACTAATTTCTTCGACAACAATATTAGTGTTGGTATAAATGTCAATTCCGCCGGCAATCGTCAACGCTTCGCGAACAATTTCCGAAGCGTTTAAATTGCTATGAGCCTTGAGAGCTCTCGCCGCTGCGATCGCATAATTGCCCCCGGAACCAATGCCAACAATCCCATCCGTCGGCTGAATCACGTCGCCAGTTCCACTGATTAGCAATGTATGCTTGCCGTCGGTAACGGTTAACAGTGCCTCCAACTGCCGCAACATTTTGTCCATCCGCCACTGCTTAGCTAATTCAGTGGCAGCACGGACGATATTGTTCGGCGAGTCTTTTAACTGCGACTCAAACCTCTCCATTAACGCAAACGCATCAGCACTGCTACCAGCAAAACCGCACAGAACCCGCCCGTCCAATAGTTTTCGAATCTTCATGGCATCCGCTTTCATAACGGCTGTTCCAAGAGTGACTTGGCCGTCTCCTCCCATCGCAACCGTCTCGCCATGATGGACAGTTAAAATCGTAGTCGCGTGAATTTTCATTGCATCGGTCATCTATAGTCTCTTTTCAAAGCGGCTTTGCAGGTCTTACAGTCTACTCCATTCAAGAATATCCTCCAGCATGGTGGAACGAAAAACTCAAACCGAAGTACACCCTAACGCATGCACCAAGCCAACGTGGCCCAACAATCTGGCTGACTTTATTAAGCTGGCACTTGCCTCAACACGCTCAAACTTCCCATAATCTAGTTTGAATTAAATCAACAATCCTCCGCAACCTAAGCCAAACAATGAACTCAAACGATGATGCCAGTTTTTCTTCGTTCCGAAGCCCATTGCTGATGAATGGCGACGACACAGCAATTCTTATCATTGACGCACAAGAAAAACTGATGCCTTTGATTCAGAATCATGATGAAATCCAAACCAACATCATCAAACTGCTCCGAGGCGCGAAAGCACTTGGCGTTACCACCGCAGCCACTGAACAGTATCCTCGCGGTCTGGGAACAACGGTAGAGCCGATTCGAAATGAACTGGAACCCAACGAACCTTTCCCAATCGCCGAAAAAACAATGTTCAGCTGCCGGGAGTGCGACGGCTTACTCACAACGCTATCAAAATCGGGAATCCAGAATTTACTGCTCTGCGGGATCGAAACCCATATCTGCATTGCACAATCAGCAATGGATTTAATGTCACTTGGATTTCGGACCTTCATCTGCGCCGATGCGGTCGGTTCTCGAAACACTCTTGATCACCAACTCGGCATTAATCGAATGGAGAGCAATGGTGCTGTCATCACAACTACAGAAGCTGCAATCTTTGAAATGTGCGTGGATTCAAAAAACCCAGCGTTTAAAACAATCTCCAAACTAGCCCAGTCGTAACTTTGAAACGGTTCCGTGGGCCAGTTTGTGTTTATCGCAACGAACTACTTTTCTTCTGGCTTGGGTTTTCGCCGCGATCGCTCTGGCTTCTGCTTCAACTCAGTTTCGTCCATTTTTTTTATGGTGCCAAACAAGTGACCACCAACGCCACCGCCCTCTCCGAGGTGAGCCCACGTCCCTGCGTACTGCCCCTGCCGAATTAAAACGCGGGCGTCAAATGTTCCAAACCCGGGAAAAGTGACTCGGTCGACTGTAATCACGGGCGTTCCCCCGGCAAATTTTATCTCAATCGGAGGAAGCGGCAGTGTGGCATCCTTCCCTCCGTACTTAATTCGAGCAATCAAATTCCAATAATCACCTTTGGCACCCTTCTCCGCTTTAATGATCTCATAAGTTTCGGTCTGATTCCCTTTAACTCCCGTCATCGAAAACTGCCCTTCCCAGCGAGTCCCAGTTAGGTACTTTGCCAGTTTATCGTGAAGCGCTTTAGTTTCTGCGGAAACTGCCGGCTCTTGCGATCTGCCGGCGGACCCGGTTTCACTCTTTTTGACAGCTTCTTGGCCCCACCCCTCGGCTGGCACACTTAAAGCCCCCAAAACCGCGATTAAACCGAAGACAACCAGCCTTCCGATGGAGTCCATCAACCCTAAATTGCGTTCACTAAATATCATCATTCCACTCCAATAACAGTGTTTCACGCCGCCACCACAGGACAGCTGGCGGTTTCGTAGGCAGAAAGCTCAGCGGCTCTATCTTAATGCGAGACGGCAAAATTGTCATGGGATAGCTGAAATCTTAACCCAAAACGGGCATGGAAAACCCAATTGAGAAAGCCCTCATTCTCTTGGTATCCCATTTCCCAAACTGCCATTTCGACTGGTGTTGATCAAATCCCGCAGCCCATCTAAGCTACGCAATCAAACCTCAGGGAAACCTGTTTTTTCCATTGAATCATTCGCGCGAAGGAGTTGCGTGTGTTCGTCGCCGCTACCACCCAGTGCTTTCCAAATCGCCCCTTGGACAGCGCCATAGAAAAGCTGGCAGATCTTGAATTTTCACACATCGAGATTGGCATCCATGAAGACAGTGAGCATATCAAGCCATCCGAAGTCGTTTCGGACATGGCAGCTTGCTACGACAAAATTAATTCAACTCGCCGTCTGACCGTAACAGGCCTTAGCCTGGACATCGCAGAAGAAGGCGAAGATTATTTTCAGACATTTATTAAATGCTGCGAATTAGCAAAACTCTCCAAAATCGTCACCCTTACAGTTCCCTCCGGGGAGCACGGGACTCCGTTTAACGAGGAAGTGGAGCGTTACAAGCGACTCGTAAAAATTGCTGAGCAACACGGAGTACGCGTTGCAATGCGTTCGAAAGTGGGGAACATCTCTGCTGATCCAGATACCGTGTCGGTAATCTGCGGCCACGTCAAAGGACTCGGACTGTCACTTGATCCCAGCCATTATCACTTCGGACAGCCCCCCGAGGTCGCCACCTATGAAAAACTCATGGGCTACGTCCACAATGTTTACCTCCGAGATTCGACCCCCGACAATCTTCAAGTTCGTGTCGGTCAAGGAATCATAGAATACGGAAAATTAATTAATTTACTTCGCAAAGCCGGCTACGACCGAGCCCTCTGCGTTGATATTCAACCGGATCCAGAATTAGATCACGACGGTGAGCTTCGCAAGTTGAGGCTTCTGCTCGAAAGTCTGATTATGGTTTAGGCTTCAGGTTTCACGCTGGCCAAGGCATTGCAAACTACCGCCTATGCCGGGCATCAACAGACCACCAAAACACGCGACTTCGGGTCGCGTGTTTTTTTATTTCTCGTTGGTTCCGTCGAGATACTCAAGAGAAAGCGGTTGGTCTGATTTCGGATTCCCAACTCGAATCCCAATGGAACCATCCAGCACACGATCGATTAACTGCCCAACGATTTCAGCCCGCCATCCATCCGCGAGCGAAGGCGGAGAACTCAGCTCGATCATTCCTAATCGCCAGGCCGCCATGGTGCGAACATCCTGCGACGTTCCCACAATATTAGGCGCGATACTCTCTGTCTTACACACCACCGCCAGCGCGGTGTTTAAAAACTGCCCCAACAGCCCAAGATTCATCGTCTTCCCCCGGGGCATCTTTTTGGGGCACTCACTATCAGAAAGCTGGTTCGCTGCCTCAATCGCCTTCGAAATTGGATCAACCATATTTTTGGAGACACGATGATCGAATCCTCGAATCGCTTTCATGCGGCTTACATCAGGTGTGCCACGCTTGGCAAGTTCAACCAACAGATCATCCGGCAGTATGCGCTTTGCAGCCCGATTTTTTTTCTCAGCTTCTTTGTCTCGGGCAATCCACAATTCCTTAACGATCGCGAGCGCTCGGCGATTGAGATTTGAAATTCCTGCCACGCGTTGCCATTGCGGCTCGTTCTCAGTTTTTTCAAGCGAAGTCTGCCAAATATCCATTTCAGCCTCAAACCACTCCATCCGGCCTAGCTTATTCAGATTGTTCGACACGACCTCAAAGAGCCCTTTTAAATGGGTCACATCTGACAACGCATAATCGATTTGCCGCTTCGACAAAGGTCGCCGCATCCAATCAGTTCGCGTCTCTCCCTTATCAACTCGCGCCCCCAACAATCGGGAAACTAAGTTGCCATACGACGCAGGATACTCCAAACCGGTCATCCCGGCGCCCAACTGCACGTCGAATAATTTCTTGGGACGACGACCGCAGGCCCGGTAGCAAAACATAAACTCTTCTCGGGCAGCATGGACGACCGTCACATGATCCCCTTCCACTAACAAATCCCAAAACGCCGAGAGATCTTTGACTGCCAACGTATCAATAATAGCGTAGCGACCATCGGCGGCGACCTGCACCAGACACAACTGGGGGCGGTAACGACTCTCCGAAACAAACTCAGTGTCAAATCCAATGAATTCGCAACCGCGAACCGCTTCGCAAAAATCGACCAGTCCTTGATCCGTTGTGATGTGCTCGAATTCAATTCCGTTTTGCATTTTTTCTCAAGCTAATTGGAGAAATGAGTTATGATGGGAGAGAAGAGCAGGAGGTTCACGAATGAACTCTCTCGCCTATAACCTATCGTCTCAATCGAACCTTGACCACTCCTGTCGCACACGTATCTTGGCGGTCTAAGCGTGGCAGGCGATCGCTTTCACGCCGACGGACTGACTACCTCGATAATGAACAAGTCAGTTTTTCGAATCCTAACCCGTTAAACACGGACACTAATTGCACGGAGTTCTATTTTGACACAGTTACTGGTTAGCATTCGTGATACCGCTGAAGCCAAATTGATCAATGACTGCGAAATTGCAATTGTTGACGTCAAAGAACCGAACCGTGGCTCACTCGGAGCAGCCACTCCAGAAACACTTGAAGCCATTTCACGCATCATTTCGCCACACCAAACCCTCAGCTTTGCTGCGGGCGAACTCTTGGAGTGGCTCTCGCCGCATGGCCAAGCACTCAAACCGTCTCCCCGGCATTATTACGGAAACCTTTGGAACCGTTTTAATTTCATCAAGCTTGGTTTAGCTGGAGCGACCCGAAGCAAGCATGACTGGCGCACTCAATTACAACTCTTTTTTGACGAAATACCGCGAGACTGCAAAACGAAACCAGTCGTCGTTTCCTATCTTGACTTTGAAGCCAGCCAATCCCCCACTCCCAATGAACTAATCGAATTCGCAAGTTCGGTTGATGCATGCTCAACAATTCTATTTGATACTTTCGATAAATCAAAAAACTCGCTTGCAAGCCAAAGCCAGCCAGAACTAACCAGCCTCATCGCAGAAGCAAAATCTCAATCACTGACGACTGTTTTGGCCGGGTCAATTACACTCGATTGCTTAGACGACGCCCTTACTCCCCAACCGGACTTCATCGGCGTCCGCGGTGCAGTTTGCGATTCCCAAAGAACGAATTCAATCACCTCCGAACGGGTTAACGAATTCGTCCACGTATTACAACAGGCGAATTGGAATCGTGCTTCAAAAAAGCAAAATTCATCCTGAAATAGATTTTGAGAAAAATTGGCGTTCGTGAAAAAAATCGTTGACTTTGCAATCAACCACCTCATATTGGGTTCCAACAAGTGCGAGGCAAGGCGTGCCTCCGTTTTCGAAAGATGAATTCGCAGTAACTTCGGTGAAAAAGAATTCTTATTTCATTGACTGCCGGCGTTGGAATGCCAAAGATTTTCAATTCGACAACAACCCGTCAGCGCAAAACAAATTATTCATGGATGGTTTTAGAGGCAGCAATGCCACAATTCGTAACGATTGATCTGGAAAGGAATTTGTTGTGCCAGAATCGGTATTAGAAGCAATCAGACACGGGCAATGGGACTTTGAGCCAGACGAAGTAGACGAGGAAGAGTACAACTGCACTGCCGCTCTTCCAGGTTCAAATGAAAAAATAACTGCACTCGCAGCGCGAGCGGAAGAGGGGCTACCACTCTGGCACCCCGCGGACCGACGCAGCTTCGATGACTCCGAAGACGCATTTACATAGGGAAAACGAACCTTCAATTGAACCCTAAAACAATCGCGGGGTGAGCGTTAATTTTATTTGCGCTCATCAAGCAGGTGGCCAACCTTGCCAGCGCCATCGCTCGCTAAGAATTGGAGACGCAAAAAACCAGCAGAGGCCGAGAACGTTTGACAGGATACCGAGGCTCGCGACGCTGGCGGTAACGAGTTTCCGTCTTCAGCATCCTGGATATCACAAACAAATCTCTGGAACACACGTTGCGACAATTCCCTCAAGACAATGGCGAAAAATTCAGTTGCCGCGGTAGGAACAGAATCGCCGCTCTCCACTTCCTAAACCCAAGCTAAATCGTTAAAACTTTGGCTCAGAATCTGCGATAGTGACTTGGATTCGTTAACGTGCCGAACAAGTCATATCCGCCGCTAACAATTGTAACGAGAGACGAATGGCGAAATTTAATGTTGCTGTGCCTCATGGTGTACCCCGGCAAACTGCAGCTACAAAACTGAGAAGTTTTGCAGATCAAATTCGAGACAGCGCGGCTATCGAAGTAACAGACGTCCAAGAAACTTGGGACGATGACGGCAATTTAGATTTCTCATTTAAAGCGATGGGAATGAGCATTTCCGGGACAATGACGGTATGCGAGGACAATGTCACCGTCGCCGGCACCATTCCATTTGCCGCTCTCCCCTTCCGAGGTGCAATCGAGAGCCAGATTGCCGAAAAAATCAGGGAAGCCATTGGCTAACTCCTAAACTTGCCACTGACGAGAATTCCCGGGGCGGAAAATCACACTCTCTGACGTCGGTGGTTGTCAATTAATGATTTGACCACCTCCGGATCTGGTATCCCGGAAACGGAAATCTCCATCCCGCTTTGACCTGCGCTCGAGACACCGATCATCCCAACTCCAAACAGTCTCTGAAACAGAGTTTGCTTGAGCTGCACGTTTCGCACATCCTGATGCCAGACTTCTGTAATTGATTTAGATAAAATCCCACGTCTCAGCCGCGTGCGCTCACTACTGACTGTCAACGTTGTTCCTTTACACCTCATCCACCAAATGAAAAATATGACAAACCCAACTAAGACCACGCACAGCAAACATGTGAAACAAAACTCGACCGGTCGGTTTCGAAACATCGATGGATGCTGTTCATAAAATATTTCTTCTTTAAGAATTTTCATCACTCGAAAAAAGGAGAAGACTGTCATTTCCAACCACAGTTTTAAGGTTTTCTGCATACCTGGAAAGTGTGGGGACCGCGAGCTATTCGTTTAGGATGCGAAAATATTGAAATCTTTTTTCAATTCCACGATCAATTAAGTAGTGCACCAAAGTTCTTCCCCAACCAGACTACCTAGTCGCGGGTCGCACACCATATTTTGGGAGACCCAGCTAATGTCGTCATGAAAAGGACGATCTTCCTCATAAAACGGGACGACCTCTCTTAGTTGCTGATAAACAGATGTTAGCTTAGGGCTGGTTTTTAGAGGCAACCTAAACTCGATTCCCTGGCAGGCAGCGAGCAACTCGATTGCGATGATCTTTGCAGCATTCTCATTCATCGGACCAAGACGCCTCGCAGCATAGGTCGCCATACTAACGTGATCTTCCTGGTTCGCACTTGTGGGCAAACTGTCTACGCTGACCGAACTTGCGAGATGTTTATTCTCGCTGGTTAAAGCCGCCGCGGTTACCTGGGGAATCATGAAACCAGAATTCAAACCACCGTCATTGGTTAAAAACGATGGCAACTCGCTTAAATGCCGATCAATCAACAAAGCGATTCGGCGCTCGGACAGCGAACCAATTTCAGCAATCGCATTGGCTAACATATCTGCAACCATTGCCACCGGTTGAGCATGAAAATTCCCCCCCGACAAGATTGCGCCTCCTTCGAAAAAAACAAGCGGGTTATCGGAGACTGCATTCGCTTCATCGACCAACACTCGGCCAGCATGCCGAATCGAATCAAGGCAAGCTCCCATCACTTGCGGCTGACAACGCAGTGAATAGGGATCTTGGACTCGACTGCAATCGCGATGTGATTGTCGAATTTGACTATCACGAAGTAGCTCGCGGTAGGCCCGTGCGCAATCCTGCTGTGCACGATGATTGCGAATTTCGTGGATCCGTTCATCAAACGGCGTGTCACTTCCCTTCGCGGCATCGACTGACATCGCACCTGCTACTACCGCTGCAGAAAAAACTTTCTGGCAATCAAAAAATCCTGCGAGGGCGAGCGAGGTCGAAACCTGCGTTCCGTTAATTAACGCCAACCCCTCCTTCGGACCCAAGACTAATGGCGGGATCCCCAACCGATCCAGTGCTTCCTTGGCCGGCATCGCAACGCCCTGCAGTCGTACTGAACCTTCACCTATTAATGCCAAACTCATGTGAGCCAATGGAGCCAAATCTCCACTCGCGCCAACCGACCCCTGCGACGGTATGCAGGGCAATACTCCAGCATTTAAACAAGCAACCAGCGACTCAATAACAGCCGGCCTAACACCGGAATAGCCGCGGGCAAGACTTGCTAACTTCAGCAACATCACCAACCTAACCACCGAGTCATCCAGCAAGTCCCCAACTCCTGCACAATGAGAGCGAACCAGGTTAAGCTGCAGTTGAGCGAGATCTGCCGCCGGTATTTGCTGATGGGCAAGCAAACCAAATCCGGTATTCAAACCATAAATCGAATCACCAGAAGCCAGTAGATCCAGGACCGCTTGGTGAGATCGATTTACATTCTCCCAACATTGTTTTTCCAATTGAACTTCAATCGGACCTTCAAAAGCCGCTGCCAGGATTTCCAGAGAAAGACTCCCCGGTTGAATACAAAAATTCTGCATCAGATCATCCTAAGAAAAAAATTGAATAGCCACCCAAAGCGTCTTCAACTCACAAACGCCCAATTCCTCAGCCATGAATTACCCGCGGTAACGTGCCCACTAGTCTCTTACCATTGGTAACTTTAATTTTTTATCCTTGGCACACTCAATCGCTTCGGTGTATCCGGCGTCCGCGTGGCGCATCACACCGGTGGCAGGATCGTTAAAGAGCACTCGGGCAATTCTTCGGTCGGCATCTTCAGTTCCATCGCAAACAATGACAGTTCCTGAATGCTGGGAAAATCCCATGCCAACACCACCGCCGTGATGCAAGCTAACCCAGGTCGCACCGCTTGCCGTGTTGAGCAGTGCGTTCAACAATGGCCAATCTGAGACCGCATCCGAGCCATCTTTCATTGACTCCGTTTCCCGATTAGGACTCGCCACCGACCCTGAATCCAGATGGTCTCTGCCAATAACGATCGGTGCCGAAACCTCTCCCGTACGCACCATTTCATTGAAGGCCAAGCCAAGACGATCGCGATCCCCCAAGCCCACCCAGCAAATCCTGGACGGAAGACCTTGAAACTGAATCCGCTCTCGCGCCATATCCAGCCATTGATGGAGGTGAGGATCATCGGGAATTAACTCTTTGACTTTTTGATCAGTCGCGTAAATATCAGCCGGGTCACCCGATAGCGCAACCCACCGAAATGGGCCGATTCCTTTGCAAAACAATGGACGAATATAAGCCGGCACGAACCCGGGGAAATCAAAAGCGTTCTCCAACCCCATCTCCAACGCCACTTGCCGAATGTTATTTCCGTAGTCAAACACAGGAATCCCACGGCGGTGAAATGCCAACATGGCCTCCACATGAGTTTTCATGGATTGCTTTGCAGCCAAAATTACTGATTCCGGACTCTCAATCCTGGCTGCCGTGGCCTTGGAAAGGCTCCACCCGGCAGGCAAGTAACCGTTAAGCGGGTCGTGCGCTGAAGTTTGATCGGTAACAGCATCGGGAGAAATTTCACGGCGAATCATCTCCGGTAAAATCTCCGCAGCATTACCAAGAAGACCAACCGAAACAGGATTCTCATTCTCAATCGAACGGTGAATCAAAGCCATGGCTTCGTCAAGCGTTTTCGCTTTGTGGTCGACATAGCCTGTTGCCAAACGTTTATCAATCCGCGACTCATCACACTCAATTGCGAGGATCGAAGCACCCGCCATGGTCGCAGCCAAGGTTTGAGCACCACCCATCCCACCTAGCCCTGAAGTCAAAATCCATTTACCTGACAGTTCGCCATCGAAATGCACCTTTCCCATCGAAACAAACGTCTCATACGTTCCCTGCACAATCCCCTGGCTACCGATGTAAATCCAAGAACCGGCAGTCATCTGACCGTACATCATTAGCCCGGCCTTATCGAGCTCGTGAAAGTGATCCCAGTTTGCCCAATGAGGTACGAGGTTACTATTTGCGATCAGCACCCGCGGCGCGTCTTCGTGCGTCCGAAACACGCCCACCGGTTTACCAGATTGAATCAGTAAAGTTTCATCCCGCCCCAGCGAGCGTAAGGCGTTAACGATTTGATCGAAACATTCCCAATTCCGCGCCGCCTTGCCGATTCCGCCATAAACCACCAACTCGTCTGGATTCTCGGCAACGTCGGGATCAAGATTGTTCATCAACATCCGCAGGGGAGCTTCGGCGAGCCAATGCTTACAACTAATGGTGGAACCCACCGGAGCCTTAACTGCTCGACTCTTCGTACTCATGTTTATTCATCCCCACAACATTGACGCAATGAATTTATTTTCCTTGCATTTATAGTGATTTTGTTAACTGCCCGCCAACTTGAACCACCAAATTGACTAGACTGCCTGTTCACCAAGTGGACAACTCTTTTGGAGTGTTTCACCAACCAACCATGGTTCGATATTGTCTACTGTTAAACAGGATTCAATCTCCGAATTAGATTTCCCGCGTCCCGTTATTCGCACCCACTTACCCTGCTCCAACAAAAACTCTGGATACTCAATGAATAGTATTTCTGGTCACGAAGTGGTATTTCGCGGATTCAATATCGCCACGATGGATCCCAATTCAGCAGAAATAAAGTGTGAACTTTCTGGTGAACCACTCGGCGGCCTAACCCAGCAGTTGGAATACGGGACGCTCAACGGAACCGCGATTGGAGTGGAAGGAGGGAAGATTAAGTGGCTCGCGTTAGAACGCGAACTTGACCGCAACGGGCTCACCTTCGCGCAGACCGTCAACGGCGAGGGAAAACTTCTGACTCCTGGCTTGATCGATTGCCATTCCCATTTAGTTTTTGGAGGGAATCGAGCATCCGAATGGGAGCGGAGGTTAAATGGTTGCAGCTACGAAGAGATAGCGAAACAGGGCGGTGGGATTCTTTCGACCGTTTCGGCAACGCGGGCGGCTACCGAAGAAGAATTATTCCAAGCAGCTTCCAAGCGAATTAAATCGCTTCTCGCCGAAGGTGTGACAACAATTGAAATCAAATCAGGATATGGGTTGGACTTAGATTCTGAATTAAAAATGTTACGCGTTGCCAACCGACTAGGATCAGAATTCCCAGTATCCGTCGAGGCAACTTTACTGGCCGCCCACGCGGTCGCGCCTGAGTTCCAAGGAAATCCAGACGGTTTCATTCAGCATGTTTGCGATTCTATCATCCCGCAATCGGCTGAATCCTGCAGTGCGGTGGATGCGTTTTGCGAAACGATCGCTTTCAACCTTGCACAAACAGAACGTGTATTTGAGCGTGCGAAGCAGTTTGGGTTAAATATCAAAGTTCACGCCGAACAATTATCACACACCGGAGCTGCGGCACTTGCAGCAAACATGGGTGCGATTTCTGCCGACCATCTGGAGTTTTTAAGTGATCACGATTGTGCAACCTTGGGAAGACACGGCACGGTCGCAACATTGCTGCCGGGAGCTTTCTACTGTTTGAACGAAAAACAAAAACCACCCATCTCAGCACTTCGTGAAAACCAGGTTCCCATCGCAATTGCTACTGATTCAAACCCTGGAAGCTCCCCCGTGCTCTCACTCCTTCTAATGGGAAACATGGCTTGCAATCTTTTTGGATTGACACCTTGTGAGGCAGTCGCAGGGATGACTATCAATGCCGCGAAAGCCCTTCAACTGGATCAAACGATCGGCTCCATCACGAAAGGCAAGCAAGCAGATTTCGCGACCTGGCATGTGCACTCACCGGCAGAACTCGTTTACAGCATTGGTGGCAATCCTTCCGCTGGTGTTTACAAGCTTGGAGAGAGGACTCAGTTTTGAACCCGCAGACTGAAACTGAATTCATAGTTGACACGGCTTTGATCGAGACGACACCCGGAACCGAAGCGTGGAAAGAAAACGTTCGCTTTTCTATTTCGAAGGGAATCATTACCCAAATCGATTATGACTGTCCAGCGACCGAATCATCGAGGTCCATCGCTGGGATAGCCATTCCCGCGATGGTCAACACTCATAGCCATGCGTTCCAGCGAGGGTTTGCAGGAATGAGTGAATTCCGAACTGAATCACGGGACAGCTTCTGGACTTGGCGCAACCTAATGTACAAATTTGTTTCTGACCTGACTCCGGAAGATGTCTACATCATCGCCCGGCAGTTGTACTTGGAGATGGTCGTTGCAGGCTATAGCTGGGTGGGTGAATTCCATTATCTGCACAACAGCCCTTCCGGAAATCCTTATGCAAATCCAACCGAAATGGCCGATGCGCTATTGCGGGCTGCAGGAGAGGCCGGAATCGGAATTAATTTGCTACCCGTTCTCTATCAGCGCAGTGGCTTCGCAGCCGAGGAAACAAATCACGGTCAACGGCGGTTCGCGCTTTCCCTGGATCGGTACTTTAGCTTAGTCGATAACTGCTGTGAAAAAATTACCGGCAACCCTGATGCCGCGCTAGGACTGGCATTTCACTCACTCAGGGCGGTCAACCCGGTAGCCATGCAAGAGGTACTTGAATATCGGACAAACCATTTAGCGGATTGCAGCGTCCACATTCACGTTGCCGAGCAGCAACTCGAAGTCGACGACTGCCTATCAGCGACCGGCAAACGCCCCGTTCAGTTTCTTCTTGACTCTTTTCCAATCGATGAATCCTGGTGTTTGATTCACGCAACCCACATGGACAGCGATGAAATAGCAAGACTTTCAAGCTCGCGTGCGGTCGCCGGACTTTGCCCGACAACCGAAGCGAATCTTGGCGACGGATTTTTCCCAGCATCTCAATTCCTAGGTTCCGAAGGGCGGATTTCAATCGGCAGTGACAGTCACTGCTCGGTTAATTTACGAGAGGAATTACGCTGGCTCGAATACGGCCAAAGGCTGAGGGGTGGGCAACGTGCTGCGTTAGGAACACCTAAATTTTCTACCGGGAGAAGACTTTATTCAGAGTGTGCCCATAGTGGCGGACAGGCCATCGGAGTTAACACGGGAAGACTCGCAGTAGGGTGTCGTGCTGATCTTTTGATCTTATCCCCCGACCATCCCACGATTTCTCACGCTTCGAAGGATCGAATTCTGGATCGGTTGATATTTCTCAACACGGGGTGCCCGATTCAACGACGCATGCTCGGAGGAAAGTGGATTGAAGAGAGAAAACTCAACGAACAATTACATCGCTCGGGAGTCGCCTTTAACCAACTCAACCGAAAGTTCTTTCAAGGATCCTGATCCAAAATTCGAAGATGCCAATCACTTCTTGCCATTACCGAAAGCAAGTAATAATTTTTTGGGGGCAAGCTTGATTACAAGTTGGGTTCCCAACAGGAGTTGCTACAATCGGTGACTTACTGCAATGCAAGCCCTCTGTACCAAAACATGCTTAAACGAATCTGGCAACTAATTAAGATGACGTTTTCGATTTGGGGAGAATCGAATGCATCCCGAATGGCGGCGGCGTTGTCTTACTACACGATGCTTTCCCTTGCGCCTTGCTTGATGATGGCTATCGCAATTGCCGGATACATTTATGACGACTCCGTTGTCGAAAGCGAGATCATTCGACAAGTCGAACTGATTTCAACACCCGACATTGCAGAGACGGTAAAAGGGCTAATCCAACGTGCCTCTCAACCAAGCTCCGGTATCGTAGCGGGAACGATTAGTGTCTGCGTTCTTGTCTTCGCCGCCTCCGGAGTATTCACCCAGCTCTACGACACATTTAATCGTATTTGGGGAGTTTCCTACCAAGGGCTCGAGGGACTTTTGTTTACGATTCGAAAGCGATTGATTGGCGTTGGCATGGTTTTAGTCGTCGGCGTGATGCTTATCGGAGCACTGATTACCGACTCGATCATGGCTTACATCAGTACGATGGTAGAAGGCTATCCACAGCTAGTCACCTGGCTAAGCCTATTCGACCGGAGCTTATCTTATCTACTTATGCCTCTCGTGTTCACGCTCATGTTTTGGTTTTTCCCTGCTACGAAAATCCATTGGAAAGACGTTTGGCCCGCGGGCATTTTGACGGCAGCCTTGATTGCGGGGAGTCGCTATCTGATTGGCTTCTACCTTAAATTCTCAACGACGAGCGAAGTCTACGGGGCGATGGGGTCACTCGTCGTCATTTTGATATGGGTCTACATCACTGGCCTGATGGTCTTTTTTGGAGCCTCATTCAGCCATGCGTGGGCTGATACTTTCGGCTCTCGAAGTAAGTTACCCAAGCCCGAAGCAACCGATCACTCGGAAATAGCCTCTGAAAATGCTCCCTAGCTTTGGTTGGTGCACAGCCTAAGCAAAAAAGAAGCCTGTCGCTTTCTAACACCGCCCGTTTTACGTTGCCCTTTTAATGCCGCCCTTTTAATGCAGCCTTTCGATTTACAACGGAAATTCCGAGTCCGGCAAACCAAGATCGGGCGTAGTGCAAAAATCGAATTGAAGGTAACATAGTCGGCTTGCCTGGCAGGTTAAATCAGCCCCCGAGAGACTCTTTCGTCAATTTTGACTGAGTACAGGGTTTCAACGATTTCCCGCCATTTCATTTACTCTTGGTTAGCACATATATTTTCAGGTAGATCGGTCCATGGAAGCCGGAATTGTTGGGTTGCCCAACGTAGGAAAAAGCACATTATTTAACGCTCTCACGCTGTCCAAAGCAGCGGCGAGTGAGAACTATCCGTTTTGTACCATTGAACCGAACGAAGGTATGGTCAGTGTGCCAGATGACCGACTGGAAAAAATCACAACTTACATTACGCCTCAAAAGGTGATCCCGGCGACTCTTAAACTGGTCGACATTGCGGGGATCGTCAAAGGTGCGAGCGAAGGCGAAGGGCTAGGCAATAAATTTCTTAGTCACATTCGACAGGTCGATGCAATTCTTCAAGTCGTCCGCTGCTTTGAGGATGACGACGTGATCCACGTTAGTGGAACCGTCGACCCTTTGGCAGACATCGAGACGATTGAAATGGAGTTGATGCTGGCGGATATTGAGACGCTTCAGAATGCAGAATCAAAAGCGGCAAGAAATGCAAGATCCGGCGACAAGGAAGCCAAACAATTACTCAGTGCCATTGAAAAGTGCCTGAAGCACCTCGAAACAGAAAATCCCCTCCGCAGCCTGTCACTGCCAGACCCCGAAGCGAAGGCGATCAAAGCCTACGGCTTACTCACCGCCAAACCAATCCTTTACATCGCCAACGTGGCCGAAGATGACTTGGAGGGCAATTCTCCTCTTGTTCAAAAAGTTCGCGAATACGCAGATAAGGTGAATGCAGGATTGGCAATCGTTTGCGCAAAGATTGAAGCAGAGATTGCGGAACTGGAAGCAGAAGATCGGTCTGAAATGCTGGAAGCGGTCGGACTCCAGGAACCAGCACTCGACAATGTTGCTCGGGAAACCTACCGCACCCTTGGTCTGCAAAGCTATTTCACCGCTGGTGAGAAAGAAGTACGTGCCTGGACCATTCACAAAGGATTTACCGGCCCGCAAGCTGCTGGTGTCATTCACACTGACTTCGAACGTGGCTTTATTCGCGTCGAAGTCTATTCGCTTGAAGATCTTGAGAATTACAAAACAGAGGTTGCCATTCGACAGAATGGCAAATTAAGGGTCGAAGGAAAGAATTACGTTGTCCAGGATGGCGACATTTGCCACTTCTTGTTCAACGTTTAAACCAATCAGTATTGTTGGAAAATCCAAAAACTGCTCAATTCAGCGAAGTCTTTTTCAGCCGAACGTGAGCGAAACATGCCTGCAATTCTCCCTCCGCTATCTGATCCCTCTACATCGACTCAAATTCGTGGTGTCGACGTTCATGCGGTTCATAAGAGCGCGACGATGTTTTTGTTTCACTTCTTCAAATATCTTTCGGCGAAGCACGGATTTCAATATTTCTCAGAGAACAATGAACCAGCGAATGCTGGAAAACTAGCCGCCAGCAACCAGAGAAATTTTTGTCGATGCCCCATTCGGAATTTTGAACCGCTCGAGTCGACCTTCGATTACCCCACAAATTGTCACCGCATTTTTCACATTCGTGACCCTCGCGACATTTTAGTCTCTGAATATTTTTCATTCGGTTGGATTCACCCAACCGAAGATTCAGATTTGGATCAAGTTCGAAATTCCCTTCAAAAGATGTCTATCGACGACTATGTCCTGCACCATTGCACTCAGCGAGAGTTTCCTTTGGAAAGAAGATATTCATCACTTATTGAGAGAACGCTTGACCCCAATCTAGAAACCGTTGTCACCTATGAGACCATGGTTACAAATTTTCCAAAATGGCTGTCCCAGGTAGTACCCGTTTTTGGCATTCGGCGTTCAAGATTGGCCGTCCTGCAATTGGCGTGGCGCTACCGCAATGAATTCCGAACAAAGAAAGAGGCCATGACGCACAAACGGTGTATCACGCCTGGCGACCACCGCAGGAAACTTAAACCCTCGACAATCGATGCACTCAATCTACGATTTGAGTCGATTCTCACCAAATTTGGTTACGAATATTAATTCACTCCAAGTCGGCTGAGCAATTCATCTAAAGACGAGCCCACGACGCGCCGTAACTCCAGCATCTACCAAACAGACGCAAACCAATGGCGATTCAAAGAAAAGAGTAGGGCTGGCAGGACTCGAACCCGCGACAAAGGGATTATGAGTCCCCTGCTCTAACCAACTGAGCTACAGCCCCTCTCGTGGCGTAAAGCCTAATAGATGTTTGAAATCGGTTCAATCGGCAGGAAAATTTAATTTCTGTGCTGAATTCCGAGCAACTAATTTCCGACTTGAAATTGCCCGAAACAATTGAAATCCTTCCGCCATTTATTCAACCGTAACGCTCTTGGCTAGATTTCTTGGCTTATCCACATCGCATCCCCTCAACAACGCAATGTGATACGAGAGCAATTGAAGTGGAATAGCGGATACAATTGGCTGTAAGTACTCCACCGTCTGCGGGATATAAATTACGTCATCTGCGACTTCTGCAATCCGTTCATCCCCCTCAGCAGCGATGGCAATCACCGGTCCACCACGAGCTTTGATCTCTTCGAGATTCGACATCACTTTTTCGTAGATAAAACCTTGCGGCATCACAAACACGCTTGGAGTCTGTTCGTCCACCAACGCGATTGGGCCGTGTTTCATTTCAGCCGCAGGATACCCCTCCGCGTGAATGTAACTAATCTCCTTCAACTTTAACGCGCCTTCGAGCGCGGTGGGGAAATTGTAGTGCCGACCAAGATAAAGAAAGTTATTGCAATCCTGATACTTCTTAGCAATCGCCGCGATGTGATCATTCTGCTTCAAAGCTAATTCAACCTTGTCGGGAATCTCTTGAATCCGGCTAATCATCTTCCGGCCACGGTTGTAACTTAAGTGACGCAAACGACCAAGATAGAGCGACAACATCACAAGCGCCATGCACTGAGACGTGTAGGCTTTCGTTGAGGCGACACCAATTTCCGGGCCAGCGTGCAAATAAATCCCGCCATCGGCTTCTTGAGCAATGCTACTTCCAACGACATTACAAATCGCCATTGTCATATGCCCCTTTCGCTTCATCTCGCGCAAGGCTCCAAGCGTATCTGCCGTTTCTCCACTTTGCGTGATTGCAAAAAGCAAAGTCCCTTCATCCATAGGAGGATTCCGATAGCGCAGTTCACTCGCATATTCAACTTCGACAGGAATCTGGGCAATATCCTCCAGCAAATATTCACCAACCAGTGACGAATGCCAACTTGTTCCACAAGCGGTAAACACGACTCGCTTAACTTTTAGTAGATCTTGAGGCGTCAAATTAAGTCCACCGAAGACCGCTGTTGCATCGTCTTCGTTCAAACGACCGCGCATCGTATTTCGCAACGATTCCGGTTGTTCAAATATTTCTTTAAGCATGTAGTGGTCGTAATCCCCCATTTCAACCTGATTGGATTCAACATCCAACACGCGTACATGATGAGAAACGAGACCGGCATCTCGATGCGTAACCTCTAAAGAATCGGCGGTCAAAATTGCAACCTGATTGTCAGCCAGGTAGACAATCCGTTCGGTAAACCCAATCAAAGGTTGAGCGTCGCTGGCGAGGAAGTGCTCGCCATCCCCCACACCAATAACCAGCGGGCTACCAAGGCGGGCAGCAAAAATTGAATCTGGCCACTGTTTAAAAATGATTGCCAACCCGAAAGTTCCACGCAGTTGTCCAATCGCTTTCTTAATCGCGTCGACAGCAATTTCTGGCGTCGGGGAAACTTTTGAACTATCCGAGATCTGACTAAGGCAGTCCGCGATGAGGTGGGCGACAACTTCCGTGTCTGTTTCGGAATGAAATTCATAGCCTTTGGCTTTAAGACTTGTCCGGAGCTCCGCAAAATTTTCAATCACACCATTGTGTGCAATCGCCAACGTCTCTGCGCCTCCCAGATGCGGATGAGCATTGTCAACCGTTGCCGCTCCGTGCGTCGCCCATCGAGTGTGGCCAATCCCAATTCCAGAATCGCAGGGCGAAGCGGCAACTTCCTGAGCTAATCTCGCAATCCTACCGACTGATTTAGTGATGTTCAGCTGCCGTTCAGAGTTAATCGTAGCCGTTCCCGCGCTGTCGTAACCTCGGTACTCCAATCGCCGAAGACCCTCAAGCAAAAAATCTTGAGCCACACGCGGCCCAACGTATCCAACGATACCACACATATTAATTACCCTAATTTGTTCGAACGGGATCGCTACCGGCACCAACGGGTTGAGCGATTCCATAGCAATGTATTTGATGAGAATTCTAGCTTAACAACCGTTCGCCCCCGTATGAAGGGAAGAATGAAACGAGGCATTTCAGTTTCAACGTAAATTAACAGAATCAGAGTCGGATTAGACGGCCAATTCCTATTGCATCAGCCCATACGCGATTTCGATTCCTTGCAGGACCTGTTAAAACGGGTAAGATCGGGCAGGCTAGGCCACGCCTCTACAGTAGCTCCGGCACAACCAAGTTCCCTATTTCGTTCAACACCGATTTTCCAATGACAAAAACTAAAACTTCTGCGCCCAAGACGATTGCTCTGATCGCCAGTGGTGACCTTCGTACTTCCGCCAATGAAGTCTGCTGGGCCGCCCAATTAGAAATGGAAAAGGAACTAGCCAAGGCAGTCAAAAGCTGCGGTTTTCAATTAAAACGGGCTCACCAGCCAAAGCGCGGATCCAAGCATGGATTTATTGATTCTCAAAAAAAAGGCATGGAAGTTTTTGCCAACATTGATCCCGAAATGCCGATCATCGTTGCCGAAGCCGTCTGGCAATACTCTCATCATGTTCTTCCTGGATTACTCACTCACCGAGGCCCTATTCTTACTGTCGCCAACTGGTCAGGCCAATGGCCCGGACTCGTAGGCATGCTAAACCTCAACGGCTCCCTCACAAAAGCCGGTGTTAATTACAGTACGCTCTGGGCCGAGGATTTTTCAGATAAGAAATTCATCAAGAAATTCAACACCTGGCTGGAAACTGGAAAAGTCAGACATACTACCAATCACGCTACGCCGATTCGAAAAATTAAAATCCCTGAGGCATGCGAAACAACAGGCCAAAAACTGGCCACAGAATTGCAAACACAAAAAGCGATCATGGGAGTCTTTGACGAAGGCTGCATGGGAATGTTTAACGCAATCATTCCAGATCACTTATTGAATCCCACAGGCGTCTTCAAAGAACGACTTAGCCAATCTGCACTCTACTTTGAATCAACTCAGGTCACTAACCAAGAGGCTGATGATGTCAGGGATTGGATGACCAAAAAAGGAATGAAATTTGAAACAGGAAAGCAACACGCCAAACATCTTACTGACAAACAAATTCGTCTTCAGTGCAAAATGTACATCGCTGCTGTTCGAATTGCTGATGATTTTGGTTGTGATACGATCGGCATTCAATATCAACAAGGATTGAAAGACTTAATGCCAGCCAGCGATCTTGTCGAAGGCACGCTAAACAATCAGCAAAGGCCACCCGTCAAGAGTCGCGATGGAAAACGTACTCTCTATCGTGGCCAACCGTTGCCGCATTTCAATGAAGTCGATCAATGTGCCGGACTCGATGGCCTAATGACTTATCGCATCCACAAAACACTTAAACAGCCGGTCGAAAACACGCTTCATGATCTTCGCTGGGGCGATTGGGATGAATCAGGAACGACCGACCAATATGTTTGGGTTTTTCTAATCAGCGGGAGCGTTCCTCCCGCCCACTTGATCGGTGGTTGGAGCGGAGCGACAAGTTACCGCCAACCGGCAATGTATTTCCCTAACGGTGGAGGAACGATTCAGGGAGTTTCCAAGCCGGGAGAAATTGTCTGGTCGAGAATTTTTGTCGCCAACAATCGACTCCACATGGACATCGGTCGCGCCGGCGTCGTTCAACTTCCTGAATCGGAAACCCAGCGACGCCTCGAAGCAACAACTCCGCAATGGCCAATCATGCATGCCGTCACTTACGGAGTCAGCCGGGATCAAATGATGGCGAGACACCAAAGTAACCACATTCAGGTCGCCTACGCTCACACGGCTCAAGACGCTGACAATGCCGCGCTTACGAAGGCAGCTATGGCAAAACATCTCGGCATGGTGGTTAACATGTGCGGTGAAAAAGCGGATGGCAGCGGATGGGCCAGTTAGTTTTAGTACTCATCCCCCCAAGAACCTCGTGAAACGAGCAGTCGCTGGCAAGCCTGCATTATTGAAGCTCAATTCCATCCACCTTTAAGTCGTCATTGAAAAACAAACATGTCCTCACTCCGCGCTGAAGTAATCTCTATCGGCGACGAAATGACCAGCGGTATTCGTCTCGATACGAACTCACAATGGCTGAGTAGTCAATTGGGAGAAATTGGCATTGAAGTGGCCTTCCACACCACCGTCGGCGATGACCTTGAAGACAATGTCGACGTATTTCGGCACGCCGCAAATCGTGTAGACGTCGTAATTGCCACTGGTGGCCTCGGCCCAACGGCCGATGATTTAACGCGATTGGCGATTGCCCAAATGGCTGATGTTCCTTTGGTCACTCACCCGGAAATATTGACTCGCATTCGCTCAATGTTTGAATCTCGGGGTCGTGAGATGCCCGAAAACAATTCGATTCAGGCGGAATTCCCCCAAGGTGCCGTGGCTATCGACAACCCGGAAGGAACTGCTCCCGGAATTGATTTTCGAATGCGACGCCAAGACGGAAGCGATTGCCGAATCATCGCGTTGCCGGGAGTCCCTGTCGAAATGAAACAAATGTGGTCTCAGTCCGTTGAAGCGAGCTTGAAAACACAAGCAGGCAATTCATCCATCATCCACCACCACACACTCCATTGCTTTGGTTCCGGCGAGAGCCATATTGAATCACTACTCCCCAATCTAGTTCAACGCGGACGAGATCCCCAAGTAGGAATCACAGCCAGCTCGGCGACAATTTCCCTACGTGTCTCAACCAGCGGTTCGACTCAAGCGGATTGCATGAACAAGATGCAACCAACAATCCAAACGATCCGCCAGACGCTTGGCCAGCTTGTGTTCGGTGAAAACGGCATCGAACTCCAACAGGTCGTCCACAATCTTCTGACGAATCAACAACAAAAACTTGCCGTCATTGACGCCGGACTCCAAGGGGTCGTCGGTGAGCGGCTAAGCCAGATCACCAACCCGACATCTCTAATCTGCGCGAACGAAACCCGCGAACAAATGCCAGCGCCCGATGAGATGACAAGCCTTATTGAATCAAGCGGCGCAACACTGGGTATTGCCATTGGTCCCATCGACCGCACGTCTGATCTAGTTCGAAATGGGCAATCGTTTTATCAAGTGATGATCTTTGAATCGCCCACAGTCCAACAGACTCAATTTCGATACAGCGGCCATTCGGGCTGGCGGGAAGAACGCGCCATCAAGGAAGTCCTTAATCATTTGAGACTTTACCTTGCTTCAGATCGAAGCCAATTAGATCGAAGCCAATAAGATCGAAGCCCCAAGCAAGTCTTTTTACTCCTCCACACTGGACAAGCGTTCGTCACTCCTCGACTTCGCCAGCATCCGTTTGACCAGATTCAAGCCCGATGCCAAGAATAGCCGCAATCGCGATGGCTGCAGTTTCCACTCTCAAAATAGAAGGTCCCAGTCGCACCGGTTGAAACCCTAATTCTTGAGAGAGCGTATTTTCCTCGTCATCAAATCCTCCTTCAGGACCAATGGCGACGACAACTTCGACCGGCATTTCCTCAAGACACCTACTCGACACGTCTAAAATTGTCTGGCCTTGGTACGGGTCAGCAATGAGCTTAAGCGCATCGGTTTCAAGCATTCCAGATAAATTAGCAAGCGTCGACTCACTTTCGATTTTCATCAACCGATTACGACCGCATTGCTTCGAAGCTTCCACGACTTGTTTTTGTAACCTCTGGACAACCTTTTCATTCGCCACCGCCACGGAGCGGTTGGACTTCAAGGGAATGAGACGTCCGACTCCCAATTCAACCAGTTTTTCAACTAATACCTTTTGACGATCTCCTTTCGGAAGTGCAACCGCGAGCGTAATGCTTGCCTTGATTCCTCGGGGGACGACCCGCTGACTTTTAATACTGAGCCATAATCGTTTTTTCTCGATCTGATCAATCAATGCGTCGTATTCAGTCCCCGTGCCGTCAAAGAGCACGATCTGATCTCCTGCGTTAAAACGCATGACCTGAATCGCATGCCGCGCTTGCTCCCCTTCCAGCATAATCTTGCCGTTATTTGGGGTGGATTGCGTAAAAAAACGGTAAGACATCTACCAAGCCCGCTAGTTTGATCTGGTGTAGTGTTCTCTATTAGTTAGACTATGCCGAGAACTTAATTGTAGCGACAGACGCAAGCTCCGATTTCGTAAACCAATCGGTTCTCAATTTTTTATTCCGAATTCACAAGCGAACGTTATGCCTGAAATAGTTTATCCTCAGGAATCTGGCGAGCCAGTCGTCGTCGACCTCAAAGATCCATATTGGGCGGCTTTTCTGGCATGGATCTGGCCCGGTGCCGGCCACTTTTACCAGAAGAGGTATGCGAAAGGCTTCTTGTTCATGATCTGCATCCTGAGCACCTACTTTTTTGGTCTTGGGATTGGACAGGGACGCGTCGTTTATGCTTCCTTCAAACCAGGTAATTTGCGTTGGCAATTTGTCTGTCAATTAGGCGTGGGCGCTCCCGCCCTGCCAGCGATCATTCAGTCGATGAAAACTAAAAAAGGCGGTGACCCTTACTGGGTTCTTTGTGAACGATTTCCTGCTGACTATTCAAACTCGAGCTTAGCATTTCACAAAATCACACCCGAAAATAATAACGACTATACAGGTGAGACGATTAAAGATGGATTCATGGCTCCCCCCGGAGGCATGAACAACCTCCGTCGCCGCTCTCGCGTGCAAACAGACACCCTCGGTCGCTGGCATTTTGAAGGGAAACACTACTTCGAAATGGGAACCTTGTTTACCGTCATCGCCGGCCTACTCAACTTGCTTGCTGTCTACGATGCGTTTTGTGGACCTGCGATCATCACACCAGCACAACGAGAGATGCTTGAATCAAAGAAGAAAAAGAAGACTAAGAAAAAATCCAAACAGTAACGACACCCAACCTTTAATTTCCCCGAATCTAAACGGGCAAGCCCTTTCGCTAAACACATTGCTGGTAAACTGATGAACGTTTTTTCAATAGTAGATCTCGACCATTTACTTCTGGCTGCAATTCCGCAGATCTGGTACGCACTTCCGTTGATCGTTGTGGTTAGCCTCGTTTACGGAGCGACCCGCCATGAAAATTTGCGTGAAATCCTTGCCCACTCATTACGAAATGCGGTTTGGTGCGTTGGGTTTATGTCGATCATTTTCTTTTTAATCTGGATCGCTGGGTTCTGGAACTAGCTCCAGTTTTTCTTACCCAACCACCCAACTTCAATTATTATTTTTGAAAATCTCATCGCAAGCAGTTGATTTCTCAAGCCAACATCGCAATCATTGGCACGGGCAGTGATTGGGAGAACATCATGCGGTCAGAAATTTTTGTGCGTCGGTTTGTTTCAAAAGTAACGCCCGACAGAATCCTAAGGATTCTCTTTTGTTTTATCTTTTGCTGCTCCGTCCTTCTTTTTATCCCAAGTCTCTTCATGGGCTCTGCTGTAGCACAAACCGCAACGCCCACTGAAATCAATGACCATCTGCAGGCTGGCGAGTTCTCAGTAGCCCTCAAACTTGCAGACTCTCTGCCGGCCCAACCTCGTGACCAATGGCTTTCAAAAATCTCAGACCGGCAATATAGTTCGGGGGCCTACCAGACGGCCTACGACACCGCCGGCATGATCGATGGTGAACGAGCTCGTTCCGATTCACTTTCTAACCTCTATGCAAATCACAACCGGCCCTTGGCAGCCGCCCGCGGAGGAATCACGGAATCAGATTTCCAACCGTTAATCGATCTGATCCAGGGTACGATTCAGCCTGATTCTTGGCAGGATACTGGACAGGGACTCGGCACAATCCAGGCCTTCCCCGCGGGTGTCTTTGTTAACTCTTCAGGGGTTCTGTCCAGAATCAAAGGACAAAAAATAAACGGCTTGACAGAGGTTTGGCGACAGGCTGCGTCCAAAGGTAAAAAGGGCGCAATTACTTGGCCCAGTCCTCTTCGGAAAGTTTCACTACCGCGTCTAGAACGAGCGGCACAACTACTCACCGCACAGGGGCAACCGCTTGATGAATCAATGCGAAACCTCGCCGGCCTCTACGCGATAACTCACCTAATTTTCTATCCGGAAACTGGGGATATCGTAGTCGCTGGCCCAGCCGGCCCTTGGGATTTCGATGAAAATCAGCGAGCCGTAAACCCCCGTTCGGGCAAGCCGACGCTGCAACTCGATGATCTTGTGAACTGTCTCCGAAATGCTAACACCCACAACGGGAAATTTGGGTGCTCTATCACACCGCGTCAGGAAAACTTGGTCGCCACCAAAAACTTTCTGGCTTCGACATCGCTTACCGGACGCCAATGGTCAAACAAAGCGAAATCCACGCTTGGTGAACAGGACATCGAAGTCTTCGGCATCCCACGCGGCACCCATACAGCCCGGGTTCTGGTAGAAGCGGATTACCGAATGAAGCTATTGGGAATGGGGCTGGAAAAAAGCATTCCGGAAATCCCCAGCTACATGGATAGATTAAAACTAAAACCTGACGGAACCCTGCCCTCATTCTCCGTTGTCCGATGGTGGTTCACACTCAATGACCAACCTGTTTCGACAAATCCTGACGAAACCGTTTTTACGTTTTCCGGTTCAAGTGTCAAAGTGCTTAGTGAAAACGAATTCGTCGGTCATAACGGTGAGCGAATCCACACTGGGAAATCTGATATTCCAACACGCGGTTTCGCGCGAGATTTCACAAGTCACTTCAGTGAGATTTCAAAAAAGTATCCCGTTTACAATCAACTTAAAAACATCTTTGATCTCGCACTTGTTGCGGAAATTGTTCGCCAAAAAAATACTAGCGGAAAAGCCGACTGGGAACAGACCTTTTTCGGCACGCCTAACGAACCAGTCAACTCGAGTCCAATTCAATCTCAATTGGCTTACCCAATGAAAAGGGATCACGCCGCCACCGAGGTCCAATCGGTTGTCAGCGAGAAATATCTTCGCTTACGCAAACCCGGTAACCGACGCGATTTTCACATCCTTGGGGTCAGCGGCGGTGTTTCAGTCTCTTCCGCAGATCGATTGACCGAAGCGATCATTCAAAAAACAAACTCTAAGTTAGCTGACCGCCTAAAAAACCAAACTCCTGATTCACAAATGCAACGATGGTGGTGGGATTAGCAACCAACCCACTCTCTAAGTCTCGCAACAAAAAATCGCCCCCTAAAAATCGCACCGAAAAAACGAACAGTGCCGCGGCTATCGAAATAGATTATCGTCGGCAAACGGGTGAATCGGAGCATCGAATTTCGGCTTCGGTTGCGACTCCAAACACGCTCTGGCAAAGGCAAGATCCTGCTTAGACGTGATTTTGATGTTAAAAACAGATCCCTTGACGATCGCAACAGGATGCCCCAATTCCTCGGCCAGTTGCGACTCATCGGTTGGTTTTAGTTCGCCGCGATTAGCAAACATCGAAATCAGTAATTCTCGTTCGAAAACCTGCGGAGTCTGAGCCTCATATAAATGAGAACGATCGACTGTTTTATCTACCGCACCACCATTTTTAGATAATTTCAATGTGCTGGTCACTGGAACAGCAGGAATCACTGCGGAGTTCGTTTTGGAAGATTGAAAGACTGATTCAATTAAATCTGCATTGAGACAAGGCCGTGCAGCGTCATGAATCACGACGTGAGTCGAATCGGAGTCGACCTTCGCCAACGCATTTTGAACTGAGTCCGAACGCTCTGCACCACCGAGAACAACCTCAACACCGAGCACCGCTAGGTTGGGGCCATACTTTCCGAGAAACTCATCTTTATCTTCAGGGGAAATAACGATGATGACTTGCTTCACGTCATTGCGTTTCAAAAACAACTCGGCTGAATATAACCAAACAGCTTTGCGGTTGAGCAATGCAAACGGCTTCTTGTAATTTGGATCACGAAACCGGCTACTTTTACCCGCCGCAGCGAGAATCACGGAAAACTTTGGCATGCTACCTTTGCTTTCACTCTAGGTTTTTAAAAACAAATATCACGTTTGAGACTAAGGGAGCAAACCCGCTCCAGCAAGTCCCTCACTAGACGAGTCTGGCAGTTTAGACTCCCTTCTAAATTCTTCAACTCTAATTAAACGGCCAGGTTGCGTTACTGCCCCTAACAATTGGCACACGCAAAATCCCCATTGCCTACGATACTCGATATCGGCACGACCCCGTCAATTTGCAAATCGCGATCCCAAGTCTTAAGGTTTCGACAACTTGTAGACTTTCCCCAAAAGGATCAATTTCTCTGGATCCGATACTTTAAGTACGCCGCGGTAACTGCAATTGCCTTTTACCTTACGTATTCCCATTTAATAACCGAAGCGACTGTGCACCCCTAAGCTTCGTATCTATTAACGCCTGGAGTTCAGCAAAACGATGGCACAGATCTCTCCCAAAGCATGTTTGTTGATGCTTTTTGTAATATTTCAGTATTCTGGCACGATAGAGACGGCTCGCGCCGATCAGTCAACTTCCGCAATCTCCGCGGCGATTCTATTTGGCCAGAGTGACCCCAATTCCACTCAACTAGCACTGCTCGCAGATCAGGCTTTAAATTCAGACAGAATCCTCATCGGGAACGATGGAAGTAACGAACTTACTGAGCCATATAACCCCTTGAGGAAAATCAACCCCTCCCAATTAATCCCAGAAAACACTAGCCCGGGAAAAGAGGAATTTGCTCCAGAAAGCTCGATTGCCAATCTGCTCGAAGAAAGCTTCCAGACGATTCGACTGCGAATAAAAAATACAAACCAGCGAATCCGCCCGGCGTTAAAGCCAATTGAAAAATTGATTCAACAGCAGTTCGAGGAAACCGTATACGACTTTTGTAGGCAGCGGATTGCTCCCCAATTAAGTTCCCTCAACAATCAATTACGGTCGACGATTTCCGACCAATGGAATCAGGCAACCAACCCAGCGAACGAAGATTACCCCCCCGCTCGCCTGTCGAAATCTTCTGCCAAAGCAGTGGGCTCAGAAACATTAACCAATGTGCAACTGGTAATGCTTCCTGCCGAAAAGGGCGACGATTACTGGCAATACTACCAAGATTGCGATCGCTGGAAGGTAACGTTTTCTGACTTGGAAGCGGCCACTCAAAAAGCTATCGAAATGCAAATCTCGAGACAACCCATTAAAACCAAAGCACTCCCTGTAAGTTATCGGCCCGTCAAAAAACAGACGGTCAAAAAATCAGAGGTTCCGGACCCATCTGCCCTTCAACAAAACAGCGTTTTAAAGACGCGTTTATTGCAGATCGCCGACAACCTTATAAACGACTCGAAAGAACTCGCTAAATTTACCACAGCTTCAATCGCTAGACTAAACATCGCAGTTGATCGCTTTGCCGCTGTCCTTGAATTTCAAGCGGTTGAAAACTTTTCGACTGAATACCGGCTGATTAAATCAGAAAACAAATCCAAAGTGCGTGTTGCGAACCAATTTGATATCCTTGCGATAGGATTCGGTTGCATATCTAGAGCAATTAAACACTCGGAAGGTATGCAGCAAGAAGGGGCGAACGAAAATGACGACTCGGCTCCAAATAACCTTGGTAATCCTCTTGAGCAAAGCATCTCTGAATAGGCGGAGCCAGACAGACAGGTACCTCTCTCGATCCTCAATTCACTGACAATTTCCCCGCAAAGGATTCTGACTCGATTTGAAGGACGCGGTCAAAACTGGAAACGGGCAACCGGATAGCGCGGAACTCAACCACCTTAAAAACCAAGTTTCCTCGCAGTTAGAAAGTTAATCGCAAAATTTCTTCGCCATGCTATCCGCCATCCTATCCTTAACGACTTTCTTTTAATTCACCCAAACCCAGCCGGTGTGCGGCAGCTCATCTGGATCATTACTAGATCCTATTTGGGGACATTGCGCGGCCTGCTCAGCTGGGAAGCCCGGTTTTTACCGGAGCCACTTCACTTAAAGCCCGTTAACGGCACAATAGCTACCTCTAAACCCTCAACAGAACGTAATCGTTAAATCCTACCTAATCGTCATTTAACGTCTTTTGCTTACGAAAGCTGTCGGATGGAATCAAATTTTCTACCTTCAGCGGCCTCAGACTCCGATACCAACCCATGGAGCACGTTTGATCGGATCAAACGGCAGGAATACTATCATGGAAGATAGATTTTCCAGTATTTCCTCGCTCTTTGTCGGTTTTTACAATACTAGTGACAAATAGAGGCCACTCTTTACGAGTGAACTGGCCTACCAATACAAGGATTTTTTGACTCAGCTAAGTTTGACTCGGTGTGCTGAGGTACTCGGGTCACATCGGTGCATCAGGTAGGATATTTAGGACTACGTGGAGGCCGTAAATGGGGCAAAATCGAGGGTTTTTGGTAGCGTATCGCCAGTTCTCAAAATACAATAGTGTTGGAGGTCATCGATGACCAAGTTAACCATTACAGGGCAAGGCAGGGCTGTGCGATTCCGGAACGCACATTCCTTCGAAATCTTTTCGGTGTTGGAGTTCGTTATGTCCAAGTGCTCGACCAAAGTCGCGCTTAGAGGAATGTTTGTTGCTTTGCTGGCCATTGGCTTCCAAGCAACTGGTGCCAATACATCGTTCGCAGACGATTCGGAAGAATCCAAGTCATCGACGAACCAAGTCAAAATGGCGACTTTTGATAATGCGGGGGAAACACACTTCGCATTGAGTCTGAAACCTCAGATCTCCATTGAGACTGAGCGGGCCAGCAACGTGGTCGTTTACATTGACACCTCTGCCAGCCAGTCTGGTGAATTTAAGCGGGATTCAATCGCCACGCTTAAGCACATCATCAAGAATTTGAACGCTGACGATCTGATTCAGATTGTTGCAGTCGATCTTGACCCCGTTCCAATGACAAAAGGTTTTGTCAGCCCGGACTCGGAAGATCTAAACACTGCTCTGGGAAATTTGAGCGAGCGAGTTCCACTCGGTTCGACTGACATGGAAGCCATGTTAGTTTCCGCATCAAAGGCTTTCCCAAAGGAAACACAACGAAACAACAACGTCATCTACATTGGTGACGGAGTCAGCCGAGGCAGCTTGCTTCATTCTGAAATTTTTGGTGAACTCATTTCCGGATTAACCAAGAACAAAATTTCGGTATCGAGCTTTGCGATTGGCCCGGCACGCAACAACGAGATTATGGCTGCGTTGGCGAACAACACCGGCGGCAACCTATTCATTGATAGCGACGAGCAAGACGTCCGCGTTTCAGCGGTTGGTTTGGTTAACACAATCCATGGTGCTGTCCTTTGGCCTGTTTCTGGCCGATGGGGTGATTCGGTCTTGGAAAGCTTCCCAAGCCAGTTTCCACCGCTTCGAACCGATAGAGACAACATTATTCTTGGAAGCCTCGCCGACCGAAACAACGTGGCTCTCCAGCTAACTGGGATCGCAAACGGTAATCAGGAAAACATCACTTGGCAAATCACACCGGAACTTGCCAACACAGAATTTTCATTCCTACCAGGCATGATCGAAGACGCCCGTAAAGATTCGGGGTTGACCTTACCAACAATTGGGTCTGAGGGACTTCGCGAGTTTGCACGAGTTCGAACGGCTGAAGCTAACCGACTTAGTGATCTTGGCGAAACCGCTTTGGCCGCAGGCGACCGGGAAACAGCCCGGAAACTAGCTTCTGCTGCTATTAACCTAAGTGCTGATCCTGCAAACACGCAGGCTGACCTACTGGCGATGGCTGCAACCTACAAAGTCCAAGATGATGACGATCCATTTGGAAGCTCAACAAAGACTAAACCTGCTCCAGCAGCAGCAAAGCCAGTTAGTGAAACTCCAGCTGCAAAACCAGCTGAAGAAACTCCTGCAGCAACGCCCGCTGTAAAAACTCCAGCGGCAGCACCTGCCGGCGGAGCCGTTACTCTACCGATGGCAGAAGAAACTCTCGACGGTGGATTACGAATGATCCAAGAGGGTGGTGATGAGATTGGACAATTGCTTCAGGATGCGAAAGGTGGATCAACCGATCTTCTTTTAACTGAAGAACAGCGTGTTGCAATCATCAACCAGAAAATTACTCAGCAGGTTCAATACGAATCAAAACGAGCACGGCAAGAGTTGCGAACGAATCCAGACATTGCGATCGAGCGTCTTAAGAACATGCTAGAGATCATTGATCAAACAACTGATCTTTATCCGGACACTCGCTCGACTCTGCGACATTCAATCGAATCTAGCTTGCTATCCTCTCGACAAGAGAAAATTGCGTTCGATGAACGCCAGGCACTCGCGGACATCAACATTGCAACTGCTGGCCAGTTAAAAATGGAAGCTGACCGCATTGCCCGCAGCCAAGAAGAAGTATCGGAATTAATTAATCGATACAACTCACTACTGCAGGAAGGCGAGTACAGCGAATCATTAGCCGTAACGGAGAAGGCTTTCCAAATTGCTCCTTACGACCCGGCAGTGATTGTCTCTAACGCGAATGCTCACTTCGCCAAGAACTATGCCGAAGTGATGGAATTGCGTCGACAGAAGGAATACGCGTTCCAATCATCGATGTTCTCAATCGAGCAAGCCACTATCCCATTCCCGGGTGACCCAAAGAACATGATGCTTTGGCCGGACGCGGACGAGTGGCGAAAGAAAGTCATTCGACGCAAGAAGTATCAAAACATTCGATTGACTGGAAGTGCAACAGAAGAAGCAATTCTTGACGCTCTCAACGAAACTGCGGACTTAAATTACGACGAGAGACCGTGGAGCGAAGTTGAAGAAGAACTTGAGATCAAGTACGGAATCAATATCGTATTGACCAGCTCGGCATCTGACGATTCTCTAACTGAAGATGAATTGATTACCGAGAACTTAAGTGGCATTCGCTTTAAAAATGCTCTTCGAATTATGCTCGAGAAGTATAACGCAACATTCGTTGTCAAAGACGAAGTCCTAAAAATCATCTCACTTGATGATGCAGAAGACGTGAAGTGGTTCGTAACCAACGTTTACAACGTCGGAGATCTTGTCGCCCCTAAAACTTCAGGTGGCGGTGGATTCGGTGGCGGTGGATTCGGCGGCGGCGGTGGCGGATTCGGCGGCGGTGGCCAAGGCGGATTCGGCGGCGGTGGCGGTAACTTTGGCGGCGGCGGCGGTGGTGGAATGTTCTGTATCCAAGATACAGAGAAAGTCAGCCTCGTAACCGACAAGCCTGCTTCAGTCGATCGCAAACCACAAGCAATCGTGTTGACGGACATTAACGATCCGACAATCGCCTGGAGCAATTACTTCGGCGAGACATTCGCAAACCAAGCGGATGTTCGAGCGACTGCTAAGAAACTCATGAAGGAACGAAATGCTGACCAGGCCGTGACTATGATCCTTGCTGCTATCCAGCACGATCAGTTCCAGCCTTGGATGCACGAAGCTCTCGTGCTGGCGATGCAAATCTCCGGTCGTCCTCAAGCTGATATCGAACGGGCACTTATGTCCGCCGTTGATATGTCAGAGGACGATAACGATATCTTGATCGCCGCTCAGTATATGGCTCGCAACGGCATGGAGAAGCGAGCGATTCGCCTTCTCAAAGGTTACGCACTTAACAACCCAACGCGAACGGAACCGTTTGTGATTGGCCTTCGTGCTGCCCAAACAATTGGTGACGTGGAAGCGATCAAATGGGCGACAACTGGTGTTCTTAGTCAGGAATGGCCGGACCACCCAGAAATCGTTCGACAAGCTCAATTCGCAGCAACAGCTATCCTTAACAACTACCGTGAGAACGGCCAAGCTGATGAGTTAGCCGCTTTCGAAACAAAGCTACAAGCGGCCAAAGAACGAGATTGTTACATCGAAGTCAGCTGGACAGGCGATGCCGATCTTGATCTCTACGTCGTAGAACCGGGCGGAACCACCTGCTCGCGACTTGCAAAGCGAACTCGCGGTGGCGGAATTTTGATGAGAGATAGTTTCTCACAAAAGGCCGGAGCATCGGGCGTGGTTTCCGAAAAGTACATTCTCCCTAAAGGTTTTGCTGGCGACTATCAACTGGTCATCAAGCGAGTCTGGGGAACTGTGACTTCGGGTAAAGCTACCGTCTCAATCCACAATCATTACAACTCGCCACGTGCAGCTTCAATGACGAAGCAAGTTGAGATCGACGACAAAGGAGCGATGGTTTTATTCGCTCTCGACCAAGGTCGACGGACTGGATCTCTTGAAGATCACGAAATCGAAACGGTTGTTCGAAACCAAATGATTGCAAACCGAAACGTTCTTGCTCAAGAGCTATCGGAAGGCTACTCATCGGGTGCGGCAAGCGACTACTTCGGCGGTCTACTTTCTGGAGTCGATAATGGAAACCTTGCTGGCCCGCTTAATGGCCAACTCGATAACCGAGGCGTCGTAGGTTACCAGCCGATCATTACCCAAGTCCCGGAAGGAACGTTCTTCACTGTGAACCATGCCACAACGGCAGATCGTCTTCACGTGCTAATCAGCGTTTCACCTAACTTCAACGCAATCCAGTCGGTCACCACATTCAACATTCTCGGTGACGCTGACACAGCCTCAGGCCTATCCAACAGTGGTGGTGGGCAAGGTGGCGGTGGCCAAGGAGGTGGCGGTGGAGGATTCGGTGGTGGTGGCGGCGGTGGTGGTTTCCAGTAAACCTCCCCTACTCAATCACAGGAACGAAAAAACAAAAGCCGCTCTAATTCTTAGAGCGGCTTTGTTTGTATTTCGTATTCTAAACTCTTCGTGCAAGTCGACGAAGACACGTACACCCCAAAACACTATACGTGCAGCAGAGCTTGGACAG